>JAYWEH010000494.1:0-19974 GCA_043780025.1 Deltaproteobacteria bacterium | reverse complement strand
GGGCGGTCTCGGTCTCGCACCTGTACGAGGCGGATCGCCAGAACCGCTTCTGGTGCCTCGACACCCTGGTGCGCCGGTCCGTGCGCGTGGCGTGCGAGGACCTCGGCCGCGCCCTCGAGCTGTGGTACCCTCCGAGCATGGCAACCTCCGGCGTCCTGTCCCCCCTCTTTACCAACATCCCCATCAGCGCTGACGACGCGGTGATCATGGCTGCGGCGCTCAAAGACATCGCCGAGGTCGACGGCACGCACACCGAAGAGCAGGCCCTGATCCAGAGCCTCGTGCAGGAGCTCACGGACGATCTGGGCGACACGTTGCCGTCATTGCCGAAGATCACGCCCAAGGAGATCGCGTCCAAGCTAATCGATCCGGCGCTGCGCACGGTGTTCATGCAGTCGGCGCTGCTCTTGGCGATGGCCGACGGCAAGATCAGCGCGCCGGAGCGGCAGCGTATTCGCGAATACGCCCGAGCCCTCGACATCTCGGAGGGCGCGTATGCCGAGCTCGAGCGCGTGATCGAGAGCTGGGTGCGCACCGGAGACGTCGAGACGCTGTTCTCGTAGCGTTTTCTTGACGCTGTCTTAACGACGGTGCTCCGTCTGCGTACCCGCCCGCTGGAGGGCGGCGTGGCGCGCCCAAAGTCCTTCCAATCGTTGGCCTAAAGCGAGCCAGCGCTAAGGCCTGGAGTCGTTCGTCCGTCCAGGAGCGCGGAGGGACGTACCTTTGAAGCGTATTCTCTTGGGCTTTTCATTGTGCGCGTCTCTCGGAATGAGCGCGTGTGGCGGTGGCGGAAGCCCCCCAGCCGATTCCAACGGAGGCAGCGCCGGTGAGCCGTCGGGCTCGAGTGGCGAAGGCGGCTCCGACACAACGGACCCCGGTGGCGGTGGCAGCTCCGGCGTGGAGGCGGGCTCGGGCGGCGAGGCTGGATCAGGGCCCGGAGCAGGAGGCAGCACGGGCGTGCCAGACGCCGGGCCAGCGGCTCCGACGGTCCGTCCCTCGATCTTCGCGACTCCGACCGGCGGCGGGAGGATGAGTAGCCAGAACTTCCAGCTGGTGCTCACGGTCGGGCAACAACCCGGTGGCAACCGCACGGCTGCCTCCACGAATTTTTCGCTGCGCACGGGCTTTGTTGGCGCCGCCAGCGACTGACTCGAGCGGGGCGCGCCGCGCCGTGCGCCCACACAGACCATTTTTACGGAATTTATGAGGGCCAAAAAATGATCAAACGGACTTTGACAATTCTCACGACCGCGGCGTTCGCTGCCATCGCGACCGCTAACGCGGACGCGGCCGTTCCGGACTTCATGACGCAGCAGGGCCGCCTGCTCGACAGCACCGGTGCTCCCATCATTGGGGAGTTGTCCTTCGTATTCAGTGTCTACGATGCGGCCGCAGAAGGCAGCGTACTCTGGACCGAGACCACGAACGTGACGCTCGCGGACGGCTTCTTCAACGTGCAGCTCGGCGCGGCCACGGCCCTCGATCCCGCGATCTTCGACGGTTCGACGCTCTATCTCGGCGTGCGCGTTGGCGCTGACGAGGAAATGTCTCCGCGCCAGGCGCTGGTGAGCGCGCCCTACGCGTTTACCGCCAACACCGCTGACAATGCGACCGGCGACATCACGCCAAACAGCGTCACGGTCAATGGTGTGCCAGCGATCGACGCCGCCGGCCAGATTGTGGGTCCCATCGACTTTGGTTCGCTGATCAGCGTCGTGGAAGGATCCTCCGCCGAATCCGCCCTGGGTGGCCGGACGTCCGTGACCGTCGCTTGCGGTGCGGGCAAGGTGGCGACGGGTGGAGGTTGTTCGTTGACCGGTGCCGCGACTCAATCGGCGCGCCTGAAGCAAAGTGAGCCTACCGTGAGCGCGGGCGTGGCGACCGGCTTCGCGTGCACCTGTGACGCGTTCCCGGATGAGGACATCCCCGGCCAGAACGCCAATATGATCGCGACCACCTGCACGGTGCGCGCCCGAGCCATCTGCCTGCCCGACCTCTGAGCGCCGAGCAGGACGACAGTCCGCCCCGGGCTCGCGCGGGCTCAGGGCTGCGCCGGCAACAAGCCGCGCATGACCGTCGACTCTCCGAGGCGTGCGGGCGCAATCTCGATCGCCTGGCCCCGGCTCGGTAGCGCGAGCAGCACGGGGCCCTGGCCATTGGCGTGCACGCTGATCGCAAACTCGCCGGTGCCGAGTTGGGTCAGGCTGACGACACGCGGAACACCCTGAGCGAAGTCTATGGGGCGCGTTTCCACGCCCAGCGCCGACAGCTCTCGCTGCAGCTGATCCAGGTCCCGGACGGCCGCGGGCAGGCGTCCCGCGGGTGCGGGATCGGCGCCGTAGTACTCGAGGAAGTAGCGCGCTGCCGCGCGAGCGGAGCTCGGATCCGCGAAGCGTTCGAGCCCTCGAGTCACGATGGGCGCTCGCTTTGTCAGCAGGTCTGCGAGCGCCTTGCCGCTGCGCCGAACGTCGCCCTCGAGGGCTTCCACCAGCCACGGCGAGCTGAACCAGCTGAGCGCGGCGAAACCAGTCAGCCCAACAATCCGAGCGAGCGCGCGGCGTCTCGTCCGGGTGACCTCGGTCAAAGCGGGCGACGTACGGACGGGGCCCTGGGAGAGCCCCTGCCGCCGGGTCCGCGCCCTCTGGGTGAGCAGCGAAACAGCGAGCAGCCCGAGCGAGAGGATTGGCCACAGCCTTTCGGAGCGCAAGAACGGGGTCAGGCCGTCGTGCAGGGACGCCGGCGCAATCAGCGCCGCGGGCATTCGGAACGGCGCGCTGAGCGTGACGTTGCCGAAGCGGTCGATCACTGTCGACGGGCCCGCGTTACTCGCCCAGACCACGTCGCGGCCGACCTCGATCGCCCGCAACTGTGTGGCGGCCAGGTGTTCGAAGGTGGTCACACTGCTGCCGAACGTGACGTCGTTGGTGCTCACGGACAGGAGCGTGGCGCCGCGCCGGCTGAGCTCGCGCGGCCCTTCCGGCAAGATCGATTCCTGGCAGATCAACGCGCCGACGCGCAGCTGTGGCCCGAGTGAGATGGGGGTGAAACCCGCGCCGGCGTCGAATGGGGCCTCGCCAAATGGCGCCAGGTTGACCTTGATGTGTTCACCCGCGATCTGCCCGTCGGAGCGAATGGCACCCACGGCATTGGTCTTCCAGCCCCGCGCCGAAAGCGCGTAACTCGTCAGCAGCACAGCCTGGTGTCGCGCCGCCGCGAACGCCTGCCAGCTGCTGCGGGGCTCGGACATGGCCCAGGGAAAGCTGCCGTCGAAGCCTTCGCTGAACACCACGAGCTCCGCCTGTTGCAGTTGTCCGAGCACCAGGCGCGAGCGCTGGCGAAAGGCGGCTGTTACTTCGGGCGCGGTCAGTCGAGACGTGTAGTAGAGGCTCTCGACGTTGAGCTGAGGAACGCCGATCGACACTCGACCGCTCGGCGCAGGCGCGCTCGCACGAGCGGCAATACCTAGCAGCGCGAGCAAACCCGCACTGTGAGCCACGGGCACGCAGGCGCTGCGAAGCCTGCCCAACCAGCGCAAGATCGGGTAGCCTTGCGCGAATGGCCGCGGTATGCGATCCAGCATGAACCACGCATGTCCGGCGGCCACCGCGCCCGCCGTGGCAATGGCGTCCACGACGTTCTCCCCGACGAGCCGCGAGCCTGCCACCAAGAACGGCGAGAATCGCACGAGCGAGGTCGCCATCGGCTTGTTGGCGATGACGGCGTCTTCCCACGCCCACAGCCACAAAGACCAGGCAGCCAGCGTGGTCGAGAACACGATCAGAGTAGAGCGCACCTCCCGCAGCAATCGACACGCGACGAGGCCAAGACCCAGATAGAGCGCGATGCTGGCGATCACGAAGGCCACCACGTCCAGGCCCCAGCTGTACGCACCGAGCCCGCTCGTGACGCCCACGCCGATGGCCCAGCCCGCCGCGATCAAGAGCGCGTGGGGCCAGCTCGGCGCGGCGAAGACGCCGTGAGTGAGCCCCACCACTCCCGCAAAGTAGGCCGGAGCGAAATCGAGTCCCGGGCGTCCAAAGCTCGACAGCGCTCCGCAGCCGAGGCCCTGGCAAAACACCAACGCGGCGCGATGGTGCAGCATGACGGCGTTTCTCGGGAGCCGCGGGCTCAGCCGCGGATTTGCAACAATTCGATATCGAGCACCGCCGGGTTGCCGTCGGTCGACGGCAACACGCCCGCGGCGAGCGCCGGTGTCAGCCAGATGCGCCGCACTTCGCCGGGCCTCAATGTGGTCAGGATTGGCTTCAGGCTCTCCGGTGCACTCGACAGCGACATGGATAACTCATGGCTCTGAATCAGTCGGGAAACGATCAGGCCAGACTGAGTCCACGCATCGAGCTTCAGCTGCAGCGTCGCGCCAGCTCGAGCCATCGCGCCTTTGCCGGGGCGCAGCTCCAGCTGCGCGATGCCCTCGGGCGTTTCGACCGCTCCGGCCGGCGGCTTGCCGGGCTGCGGCGGTGGATAGCCGCTCGAGCTCGATCCGCTGACGACACCCGGCCCGGAGCTGACCTGCACGGTCGAGCCCGCTTTCACATCGACCACCTCGTATTCGATGATCAAGTCTTCGTTCGCCCAGGTCTCGGGTTTCCAACCGACGAGTGAGCTCGCCGGCATCCAGAAGCGCGCCTTCGCTCCGGGCGGCAGCCGTCCGAGTTCGTTCCGTAGGCCCTCTGGCAACGCCCTCAGGTCGAAGGTCAAACCTCCACCGTCTGCATAAGTCGTGTAAGCCAGCTGCCCGTTTTGGGTCCACGTCGTGACCTCGGCGGTGACGGCGTTTTCGGGCCCTGGAGGAGTGCCGGTGCCGGGTGCGAGCAGCAACCAGCGCACGCCGCCCGGCCCCGTGCGCGCGTCTGCGGGCGGCGTCGCCGCCGGTGGTCGCAGCGTTTTCAGGATGCCCTGGCGCAGGCGCGGGCTGCCTGGCGGCGGCGGAGCTGGGGTCGCGGCACGCTGGGCCTCTTCTGTAGGCCGTGGCGCTTCTGCGCGGCTCCGGCAAGACAACAGGCCGGCGCCGCTGATGGCTGCCGCCATCCCGGCTGCGTTAAGCCAACTCCAGCACGTTTTCAGGGCGACGCTGGGCGACATGTCCCATCAACGGCACCGGGGGGTGGCCTACTTAAGCGTCAGGACGGGCGCTGGGCGCTAACCCAGAGGGCACGAGCGGCCGTGATGAGCATTGCTCGCCCAAAGGAAGACTCATGCCCCATCTTTGTTTCGCGAGGACTCTCGCCATCGCCTTCTGCTTCAGTGCGTGGTCGCCTTCCGCGCACGCCGAGCCGGTCAAAGTCAGCGATCGCGCGCGCGAGCACTTCGAGGCTGGCGTGCACCTGCTGCAGGACCCTGACGGTGCGCGCTACGAAGAGGCCCATCGCGAGTTCAAGGCTGCCTACGCCGAGTCGCCCTCCTGGAAAATATTGGGCAACCTCGGCATCACTGCCATGAAGCTGGAACGCGATGGCGAAGCCATCGAGGCTTTCGAGAAATACCTCGCCGAGGGCGGCAACGAGCTCGAGCGTGCCGAGCGGCAGCAGTTCACGCGCGACTTGGCCACGCTGCGCACCAGCGCCGCCTGGGTCACCCTGCGTTCCGTGCCCGCGGGCGCGGCGCTGGTCGACGAACGCCACCCGGTGAGCGGCTCTCCCATCGTCAATCGCTACCCCGAGCTCGGTGCCGAGCAGAAGCTCGGCTTGCGCAGTGGACATCACCGCATCGTGGCGAGCCTGGCGGGCCACGAGGACAGCGTGTGGGAGTTCGACGCGCAATCCGGCAAGACCCACGACCACACTTTCGAACTCGTGCGGATCGCCAAACCCGTGGAGGCCGCGCTGCCGCCCGAACCCGCGCCGCAGCCACTTTCGGCGCCGGTGGCAGTGCAGACCACGACCGAGGGTCCGTCCATGGCGCCCGTCTACATCGGCCTGGTCGCGACGGGTGTGTTCGCGATCGGGGCGGGGGTGACAGCCGTCTTGGCCTCGGGCAAACACGGCGACTACGAGGACGCCAACGACGGGACTAACCCCGCGCGTGCCGAGAAGCTCAAGAGTAGCGGGGAGACGCTGAATCTCGTCACGGACGTATTGCTCGGGGGTGCCGTCGTGGCGGGAGCAGTCACCGCAGTGCTTTACTTCACCGGCTCGAAGCCGGCGGCGCGCGAATCGGCGTCTCTGGAGCTCACGCCTCTGGTATCGCCAGCAGGCGGCGCGATGGCTCTTTCAGGGCGGTTTTGAACGTGGCTCAGCGATTTCTTTCAGCGCGAACCCTTGCCGTCGGGGGCTTCACTTGGAGCCTCTGTGCCGGCCTTTCTTGCAGCCTGGTCAATCAATACGACGACGTCGTACCCAGCGAAAACGCTGGCGCTGGTGGAGACGGCAATGGCGGCTCCGCTGGACAGGGTGACGGAGGAACGAGCAGCGGCAACGGCGGTGACCCAGGCATGGCCGGCGCCAGCGGGAGTGAGCCTGACCCTCCCGATGCGGGGCCAATCGTGCCGCCCGGGCCGCTGGTGGTCATCGGCGGCAGCACCGTGGATCCGCGCGGCATTCCGAGGCGCGTGTTGTCGGTGCTGGACCCGGAGACCGGCGTCGAACTGGCGCGCGAAGACTTGGGCTTGGCCGGGATCGTCTACGACGCGAATACGGACCTCTGGTATTTGTTCCTCTCCGGTACCTACCCAGCGCCGCGAGAGACGCCGATCGACATGCAAGTGCGACGCTGGCAGGGTGACACGTGGGTGCACGTCGCCAGTGTGCCTGCCATCCCACCGCCGGCGGCAGAGCAGTTCGCAGTGCTCAATCAACGCCTGGCGTATGCGTCCTGGCGCATCGGGCCCGGCAACGTGCCCGTGCAAGCGATCACGATTTTCGATACCACGGACCCCACGTTGCTCGTGGAAATCCCGGTTCCGGCCGAAGTCGTCACGGTCGACGACCTCAGCAATCCGATCATCGATTTGATCGGTACACCGGGCCGTCCAAACGACGCTCGGGCGCCCGGTGGCGATCTCACCTTGCTCTTGGCCAAGAGTTGTCGGATGGGCGCCACCAGCACGACGTGCGAGATGGCGGCCCAGCCCGTCACCGTAGGCACCTCGATCTCTCGCGGCGTGGTGCGCTCCTTCGGTTTGTACACCGGACGCCCCGCGGTGACGCACGCCGTGAGTCGCGACCTACTCTTGGTGGCGCGTCCTCAGGCGAGCCCGCTCAGTGTCGTGCTCAATCAATTCAATGCCCGTACGCTGGTCGAGGTGAGCACTCTCGTGACGTCCACCTCGACCACGCAGGAAGTGTCTGGCGTAGCCTACGGGGACTGTCTGGATGCAGCTCTGTTCGTGGAAGGAGCGCCGGGCGCCGGCAACGACATGTCGCTGTTTGCGGTGTCCCTCGTCAACGCACTCGGCACGCGCGACTCGCTGGGGCGCCCAGGTGAAGGCGCGTATTTCGAGCCATTGACGCGCACCTTGATCGCTCCGTATCGGGGTGAACCTGTCGTGAACGGCGGCGCCGACGCGGGAGCGGACGCGGGCGCGCCCGCTCCCGCTGAAATAGTAGCCTATCGAGTCGCTGCAAGCGGCCCCTCGGTTGCGATCGAACGCCGCCGAGCTCCCAATTGGCAGCCTCCCGTGGGCTTGTCAGTGGACACGCTCGCCGTGCGCAGGCCGCGCAATTTCAATTGCCCCGAGTGACCGGGTAGGTGCCCCGAGCTCTAGCTCGGGGCTGCTGCGCTCTCGGTACCGCAGCCCTCAAAGGCTAGTGCGGATCTTGCGGCCGCCCGAGGGCGCAGTGCTCGCTGCCCTGCGCGTCGCCGGCGCGCGCGGGCGGGCCTGTACCGCGGCTTTCGCCTTTGCGGCTCGGTCGAGCTCTGCTTGGCTCTCCCTCGCGACGCGTTCCGCTTCCTGCTTCTCGGTCAGCACGCTCACCTTGACGCGCTCCACTTCGGCTTTGGCGCGCTCCGCCTCCAGCGCGATCTCGTGTGTTCGAGTGCGTTCCGCATCGAGCTTCTGCTCTGCCACGATGCGCGCGGCGTCTTTTTGGTCCGCGGCTACCGACGCGGCCGCCGCGCGCGTCGCGTCGGTCGAGGCATCGCTGCCGAGCTTTAGACCGATACCCAACACGGTTGCCAAGAGCGCCACCACACCGGCACCGATGGCTCCCCAGCGCTTCTTCGACAAAGGGGCCGGGATGCCGGCATAGCCGGTATTGGACCACGCCTGGTTTGTGTGCGCGCCGAGCTGAGGCGGCGCCGGCGCCGGGAGCCCAGCGGTTCCGCCCAGGTTTGGACCTTGCGGCACCGCACCCGTGGCCGCGAACGCGCCGGCAGGAGCCTGAGCGAGAGGTACCGTACCGCCGAACGCCTCGACCGCGATGGCAACCGCGGCGGGAGAAGGAGCTGGACCTGGGCCGAACAAGCGGGCTGTCAGCTGCCCTGCGGGCAACGGCTTGCCCCCTGACGTATCCAGCCAGGACCCAATCGCATCGCGGAACTCGCGTGAGCTCTGAAAGCGCTGATTGGGGTCCCGCTGGCGCGCCTTGTCGATGATCGCTGCAAGTCCGGGATCGAGATCCGGGGCAGCAACAGAAACGGGCGGCGTCTCTTCCGTCACGATCTTGATCAAGAGCTCGTTGAAGGTGTCCCCATCGAAAGGCACGGTTCCCGTCGCCGCCTGGTACAGGATCACGCCTGCGGCATAGATGTCGAGCCGTGCGTCGAGGCCCTTCGCGCCGCGCGCCTGTTCCGGCGCCATATAGTAAGGTGTGCCCATGACGGAGCCCGTGCGCGTCATGCTGAAATCCTTGCCGAGCGTGCTGAACTTCGAGATGCCGAAATCCAGGATCTTGACGAAGTCGGGCCGGCCCTTGCCCTGCGACAGCAAGAACACGTTGTCCGGCTTCAGATCGCGATGGATGATGTTGGCTTCGTGAGCAGCGCTCAGGCCCTCGAGCAGTTGCAATGCCACGTCGCAAATCTCGGGCGCAGATAACCGACCCCGGTTTGCGATGCGGTCGCTCAAGGATTCGCCCTTGAGGAACTCCATCACCATATAGCGGTCCCCGCTATCCAGCGTCCCGAGATCGAGCACCTCGACGATGTGGTCGGAGCCGATGCGCCCGGCTGCCTGCGCTTCGCGTTCGAATCGGGTAACGGCCTCCTCGTTGCTGGCCACGCCGGCGTGCAACACCTTGATCGCGACCTTGCGATGAATGAGGGTGTTCTCGCCCTCGTACACGGCGCCCATGCCGCCCTCGCCGAGTAGCCGTTTGATCTCGTATTTGCCGTCGATGAGTTCGCCAATGCCCAAGCTCATGATTATCCCTCTCGCGCCTACACCCGAGCGTAAGTCGAGCGCAGCTAGACCTTTCAATTTGCCACGCCCATTCGCTCGGGACCATGCGCTTTGCCGCGGGCACGCCCTTGGGGTGTTTCCTCGCGACAGGGACGCCTACATGTGCCGCCTCGCGCGCGCATCGGCATACGCCGTTCGCGGCGCTCGGCGTGCGAGCGCACCGCTCGGGGGTTCAGCGAGCAATGGTAGGTGCACGCGCACCTCGACGCGAAAAGGTCACCAACGAGCGAGGCGAACTCGCTGCGCTACGCCAGCGTAGTGACCTGCGGAGGGCTTCAGCCCTCGGAGGCGAGCTTGTGTTCGATCGCTTGCAGGTGCGCGTCCACCTGTGGATCTTGCTTCCGCAACGACTCGACCCGGCGGCAAGCGCTCATCACTGTCGTGTGATCACGGTTGCCGAAGGCACGGCCGAGCTCGGGGAAGCTGCACTTGAGGCGCTGCCGGCACAGGTACATCGCTACCTGGCGCGCAAACGCCACGCTCTTGTGCCGATCTTTGCTGAGCAGCTCGACGTTGGAGAAGCTGAAGTGGTTGCAGACGGCGCGTTGGATGTCTTCCACGCTGCTCGCGTCTGCCTTGATCGGATTCACCATCGCGATTTCGCTTTGGGTGAACTCGAGATCGATGGGGCGCCCGAGCAACGACGACTTCGCGGCCAGGCGAATCAGCGTCCCTTCGAGCTCGCGCACGTTGCTCTTGATGGATTGGGCCAGCAGCACGGCGACTGCATCGTCGAGCGGAATGCCCTCGAGCGCGGCTTTCTTGCGCAGGATGGCCACGCGCGTTTCGAGCGCCGGTGTCTGCACGTCCGCCACCAAGCCAGAGGTGAACCTAGAAATCAGCCGCTCCGGCATGCGCTGCAGCTCTTGCGGGTATTTGTCCGACGTCACCACGATGGGCTTGTCCGCATCCCGTAGCGCGTTGAAGGTGTGAAAGAACTCCTCCTGCGTCTGCTCGCGCCCGGCCAAGAACTGGATGTCGTCCACGAGGAGCGCGTCGCAGGTCTTGCGATAGCGGGTGCGAAACTCCTCCATGCGATGGTGCTGCAGCGCTTCGATAAACTCGTTCGTGAAACGTTCTGCCGATACGTAGAGCACGCGTGCGTCCGAGTGACCCTCGAGCAGGCGGTGCGCGATAGAATGGGCCAGGTGCGTCTTGCCGAGGCCGGTGCCGCCGCAGATAAACAGTGGATTGTATCGGGGCCCGCCTGTCCCTGCCGAAGCGACGGCAGCTGCGTAGGCCAACTCATTGGAGGGGCCCACGACAAAGTTCGGAAAGGTGTGCTTTGGGTTGATGGGATCGCCCATGCGTTGCGCGGCACGCAGCCCGTTACTGCGCGGCGCCGTATCACCGGGTGGAGGGCGACGCGTGGATCGGACCGGTTCGCTCGTGTCCCGCTCGGGACTCGCGCCTTCGACAGCGGCACCGGGCGGGCTCGAGCCGCGCGCAACGGGCACGCCCGCCGCCCGCACGCTCGAAGAGGGCTCCACCTCCGGCAATGAGCCGATCGGCATCGACAGCTTGCTCGAGATGCGCCAATCCACGCGGATTGTCTCGTCCCGACCCACACCGAGCGCTTGCTCGATGTCACCGAGCATGGCGGGCAGAAAATGAGTCTTCACCCAATCGCGAACAAATTCATCACGCGCCGTCAGTCCCAGGACCCCATCCCTCAGGCCATCGAATTGAACGCTCGAGAACCATTGATCGAACGACGCCGGTGAACGGACGCGGGCATTGTGGAGTGCGCGCTGCCAAGGATCGATAGCTTCGGTGGATAGGCTCATTGCTTCTAGCAACCGGACAAAAAAGGTGGGTCAGAATAGCCCCGGAGGCTTGGCACGCCAAAGCACCAAGCCGCGGAGGCGTAGAGAACTACAGTGAAGCGCGTTCGAGTTTGAGCGACGCGCAGCTACCCGACCGGACGAGCCTTCCAGCCCGGAGGTATCGGGCCCCCCGCGGCCAGCAACCACTTTGGTTGAACTGTCGGTATGCCAAACCAACCCCTCGGTTTGGCGAATGCGAAAGCCACCCCCGGCTCCGGACGGAATCGCTGCATTCGGAATCGCTGCATTCGGAATCGCTGTGCTGAAGCACAGCTCGCGTCAACTCGCATACCGCGAGCGCAAACGAGAACGAGAACGATATGCGCTCATCGATCGATATGGCACCCGCATCGATCGATCCCGCATCGATCGATCCCGCATCGATCGATACTGAGTCGGGCGACGCAGAGCGATTCGCGGCACGGCAGATCGAGTCATGGGCTGACATCTCGTTTGAGCACTCCGAGCGAGAGAGTCACCTAACACCGGCATGCGACGGGCATCAATGGATGATTTTTGATCCTGTGACGATCCAGGGTCAAAACCGTTGAATAAAAATCACATGCCGCAGCTTCCTAGATCCAAATCCCGATCCAGCGGTGAGGCCATCGTGAGTAAG
Source organism: Deltaproteobacteria bacterium (assembly GCA_043780025.1). GTDB lineage: Bacteria > Myxococcota_A > Polyangia > Polyangiales > Polyangiaceae > SZUA-265. The sequence continues at coordinate 8,171 of JAYWEH010000494.1, read as the reverse complement.
TCATCAAACTCTGACAGGATTCAGTCCTCGAGCGATTTCACGCGCCGCAACGGCGCAGCGAAAGTCAGGGATTTTGTCGGTGGTGAGTCAATGCCTGGCCGGGGCGTGGCGACTGATTCGGTGCGCTACGCCTCGCAGCGCGAGCGTCGGTTCGCAGGTCGATCACTGTGACAAAGGCCTCGAGGCTCTTGACGCCAAAGTCACGCTGCGCTGCTCGCAGAAAACTCGATCGGCTGTGGAACGGAATTGCGCGTCTCTGTAGTCCAGCCGGTTGGTTTTGGTGGCAAACGGTCCAGCCCTGATCTATTCCGCTTGGGCCCGATGCCGCGGTACATCAAACGCTCTGTATTTGTTTCGAGCATGCTCACCGCGCTGTGCGTCGGAGGGCCGCTCAGGGCGGAACCGAGCGAGCTGCCGCCAGAGGTTGGATACAACCACGCCGAGGTGGAAACGGCGCGAGCCGCGGCCCTTGGTGGTGCATTGCGGTCGTTCAGTAACTCGCTGGAAGCGCTGCAGGCCAATCCGGCGAATCTCGCGGCGACTCGCGTTTACCACATTGGAGGGTCGGCGCAATTCTGGTCCGGTGCCAACCGGCAGTCTTACGGTGCCAGTATCGTGGATTCCGTGGTGAGCCGTTCTCGCCTGGCCGGCGGCGTTTCGGCGAACTGGCTCTTCCAAGATCCGGACGGTGTCGATCGCAGTGGACTGGACTTGCGCTTTGGGCTCGCATTCCCGCTATCCGACAAGCTGTTGGTCGGCGCGTCCGGTCGGTATCTCGATTTGAGTCAGGATGGCTATCCGCGCGGGCTCGCGCTGCTGCCACCGAGTGAGGCCTCCGCAGGGTTGCGCCAGGAAAGCATCGTCAAGGACATTACTGTCGATGCGGGCCTCACCATTCGGGCCACGCCGAACCTGGCTCTCTCCGTCGTGGGCAACAACCTCACCGATCCCGGGCATGCCTTTCTCCCGTTCATGTTTGGCGGTGGCGTGGGCTTTGGCACGAACGAGTTCACCCTCGAGGTGGACGCCGTGGGCGACTTCGGCACGTACGAGACGACGAAGTGGCGCGGTATGGGCGGTGGCGAGTTCCTCGTCGCTGGCCAATACCCGTTGCGTGCGGGCTATCGCTACGACGATGGGCAGAAGAGCCACGCCTTGAGCGGCGGCGTTGGTTACACATCGAAGGAGTTCTCCTTCGACTTCAGCGTGCGGCGCATTCTCGGGGACGACGGGGCCACCGCGTTCTTCTTCGGGCTCAAGTACCACGCCGAATCGCTCGGCCTGGGCTCCGGCACCGACTGACGCTCTACGCTGAGCCTACTGGCTCATGGCTACGCTGAGCCTACTGGCTCATGGCTTTGACTTACCAGAGCGACTTACCAGAGCCTATTGACTCATCGCTTTAAACAGCGTCGTCGAGACGTAGCGCTCGCCCGAGTCCGGCAGCATGACAACGCAGCGCTTGCCTTGCCAGCGCCCTTCGCGAGCCAGCCGAATCACAGCTGCCAAGGCAGCACCCGAAGAGATGCCCACCAGCACCCCGTCCGCGCGAGCTAACCGGCGCGCCGCGGCGATCGCTTCGTCCTCGTCGATACTGAGCACGCGATCCATCTGGCTGCGATCGAGCACCTTCGGGACGAACCCCGCACCGATGCCCTGAATATGGTGGTGATTCGGCGTGGCACCCGACAACACGGCGGCTGCCGCGGGCTCCACGCCGACACTGACCAGATCCGGCAGGTGCGGGCGCAACGCGCGGCCCACTCCCGTGATGGTGCCGCCGGTGCCGATACCCGCCACGAACAGATCCAGCTGCCCCCCGGTGTCACGCAGGATCTCGGGGCCCGTCGTCGCCTCGTGCACGGCTGGATTCGCTGGGTTGTCGAACTGCCTGAGCAGCACCGCGCCCGGAGTTTGCTTGCCCAGAATCTCGGCCTGAGCGACGGCCTCTTTCATCAGCGTTCCGGGGGTCAGAATGACCTCAGCGCCGTAGGCCTTGAGCAAGGAGACCCGCTCGCGGCTCATGGCTTCCGGCATGGTCAGCTGGAGCCGATAGCCTCGCGCGGCCGCAATCATCGCGAGCGCTATTCCGGTGTTGCCGGAGGTCGGCTCGATCAACGTCGCCCCGGGCTTTAGCAGGCCGCGCCGCTCCGCGTCGTCCACCATCGATTGGGCGATGCGATCTTTGACGCTGCCCGCCGGATTACCACCCTCGAGCTTGGCCAGGATCTCGAGGCCACACTCCTCCGACAGCTTGCGCAGCCTGAGCAGTGGTGTATTTCCGATCAGGTCGCTGATGCTGTCGAACAGAGGCACGAGTGCGTCTGGTCAGCATACGCCCCCGCGGGGGGGCCGCAATGCGAAAGATGCTCGCGAGCTGGCCGCTTCCGAGGTCTACCGCGCCGGTACCGTTGTCACTCGAAGCCGTCCGGCCCCGTAGCAGCCTCAGTGGCGCTCTTCGGTCCTGTCGTTGGCCGGAGCGGGTGGCGCCGAAAGCTTCGAGATGCGCTCGCGCAGCTCAGTCGTCAGCGGCACCTCCAGTGCCTTCAGCGACGGTTCGAGCTGCTCCAGGTTCCGCGCGCCGAGGATGGGCGCGGTCACGCCCGGATGTGCCGCTACCCAGGCGACGGCCACGCTGGCCGGATGGTGTCCGAGCTCGCGGGCGAGCGCGCTCAAGCCCTTGGCGATCTCGAAGTTGCGCGGGTCGCCATAGCGGACCTTGTAAGCCGCATTGGCCTTCAGCCGGCCCTTTGCATCCACGTCTTCGTACTTACCTGTCAAGAGGCCGCCTGCCAGGGGGCTGTAGGTGCACACGCCTAGGCCCATCTCCTGAGCCATCGGTAAGATCTCCACCTCGGCCTGGCGCTTGGCTAGATTGTACATCGGCTGCAAGCAAGCGAGCCGCACGAAACCCCGGCGCTCCGCGATGCCGAGCGCACGCATCACCTGCCACGCGGCGAAGTTGCTCGCGGCGGGGTAGAGAATCTTGCCCTGCTGCACGAGCAGCTCGAGTGATTCCAGGGTGTCTTCGAGGGCGGTCGTGGTGTCGTAGTGGTGCAGGTAGAGCACGTCGATGCGGTCCGTCTGCAACCGGCGCAAGCTGGCTTCGACCGCGCGCACCAGGTGATAACGTGACGAGCCGCGGCGGGTTGGCGCGTCGCTGGTGGGGAAGTGCGCTTTGCTCGCGATCACCAGTTCGTCTCGCTGGCTCTGCATCAGTTCGCCGAGGATCGTCTCCGACTTGCCGCCAGCGTACACGTCGGCACAGTCGAAGAAGTTGATGCCCATCTCGCGGCAGCGTTCGAACATCGTGCGCGAGGTGGCAGCGTCCGCGTCTCCGCCGAACGACATCGTGCCAAAACACAGGCGCGAGACCCGCACACCCGTATTGCCGAGAGAACGGTATTCCATGTCAGGGTCTTAGACTGCGGCTCCGCGGAGCGTCAAGCGAGGCTCCAGCGCTCGAGAAATCAACCCAGAGTCGGACGAGCTCAGGGCGTCTGTGCGCCGTTGGCGTTGACGAAGATCGAGTACAGCGAGGTCGTTGCGGTGATGAACAGGCGGTTGCGGTTGGGCCCGCCGAAGGTCAAGTTGGCCACGGCTTCCGGGACACGGATCTTGCCGAGGAGCTCGCCTTCCGGGCTGTAGCAGCTGACCCCGGCCTTGGTGCTCGTCCAGAGGTTACCCTGTGTGTCGAAGCGGAAGCCGTCGAACACACCCGCGTCGCACTCGGCGAAGACGCGCCCGCCGGACAGGCGCTTGCCGTCCTTCACATCGAAGACGCGCATGTGCCGCGGCTGCCCCGAATCGGCGATGAACAACTGGCTCTCGTCTGGTGAAAACGCCAGGCCATTGGGCTTGTCGAAATCATCGGCCACGATTTCCAGCCGGGCGCTCGCTGGATCGAGGCGGAACACGAAATTGCCTGCGAGCTCGCTCGCTGACTTCTTGCCCTCGTAGTCGCTCAGGATGCCGTAGGGGGGGTCGGTGAACCAGATGCTGCCGTCTGATTTGACCACCACGTCATTCGGCGAATTGAGGCGATGGCCGTCATAGCGGTCGGCCAGCACCGTGATGGTACCGTCCCATTCCGTACGTGTGACGCGCCGGCTCAGATGTTCACAGGTGACGAGCCGGCCCTGGCGGTCGCGCGTGTTGCCATTGGAACAGTTCGACGGCTGCCGAAATACCTCGACGCCTAGCCCCTCCGTCCAGCGCATCATTCGGTTCCGGGGGATGTCGCTCCAGATCAGAAAATTGCCGTCGGCGAAGTAGCAGGGCCCTTCCGCCCAGCGCGTCCCCTCGTACAACTTTTCCAGCCGGCAGTTGGAACACAAGAGGGACCCAAAACGGGGGCTCGAGATCTCGTAGTCGCTTTGCATGGTACGGGTGCCGCGAGTCTATCGAATCGATGCCCCTCGCCCAAGCCGGGTCACTCGAAATTCCCGTCGCTTCACGAGGCACGGCGTACTAGTCTTTGGGTGCTTGCTCTGCAGCCCGTTTCTGACACGAAGGGAGTGCCCTCCGGCGCGAGTTCCCGAGCAGCGTGCGCGGGCGTGCCCCAGCCGAGGCGTCCGGCCTCCCCCCTCGAGGGTGATGCGGAAGTTTCGTCGCGAACGTCGAACTCGGGGCATGTTTCTCGATTGGGGCCCCGGCGCCCCCATCATGTGGGATGGGCCGGTTCGCGTGCCCTGATGGTGAAACAGTGATCGGACACGAGAAAGTCATCCATTTTTGGTTTTCGGAGCTCAACGCTGCGCAGTGGTGGAAGAAAGACGCGGCGCTCGATCGGCAAATCGCCGAGAGATTTGGCAAACTGCACAGCGCTGCAGCGCGTTGTGAGCTCTTCTCCTGGCGGGACAAGGCGGAAGGCCGATTGGCCGAGATTTTGGTCCTCGATCAATTCTCACGCAACATCTACCGGAACCGCCCTCAGGCCTTTCAATCGGACTCGCTGGCCCTCGCGCTCGCCCAGGAGGCCGTCCTGCGCGGCATCGACGACGCGCTCTCGGCGTCCCAGCGCAGCTTCTTGTACATGCCCTACATGCACAGTGAATCAGCGCTGATTCACAAGGAGGCCGTGCGCGTCTTCGCCAAAGGCAGCGAGCAGGCGTACGACTTTGAGGTGCGGCACAAAGCCATCATCGATCGCTTCGGCCGCTACCCGCACCGGAACGTGATCTTGGGGCGCACCAGCACCCCGGAAGAAGTCGCCTTCCTGAAGGAGCCCGGTTCGAGCTTCTGAGTCTGAACGGGCGAGCAGCGCCTCCCTTTGCCCGAGTGGCGGAGCGGGTACCTCAGGCGACGTCGATGAACACCTTCATGATCTGATCGCGCTGCTGGTCGATGTAGCGGTAGGCCTCCAGATAATCGTCCATCTTGAAGTGACGGCTCTCCAGCGGCTTCGTGACGATCTGCCCGGACGCGATCCAGGCCACCGCCTGTTCGTAGTCGGGCCGCTGATACATCAACGTGCCGATGATGTTCAGTTCGCGGTCTTGCACGAGGCCCAGGTCCATGCGCGGCTTCTCGGCGAACACGCCCACGACGATCAAGGTGCCGCCCTTGGCCAGGTTCTCGGTCGCCGCTGTCAGCGTGGCCTCGACACCCACACATTCGAAGGCGACGTCGAACCCGGCGTCGCCGAACACGCGCTGCGAGGCGATTTTCAAGTCTTCGCTGGTCGGATTGGAGGTGTTCTCGAGCCCGCAGCGCCTCGCCACGTCCAGGCGGTATTCGCTCAGATCGGTGATCAAGACCTGGGCACCCGACGCGCTGGCACATTGCGCGACGAGGTTACCGATCGGGCCGGCACCGAGCACCACCGCGCGGCGCCCCGCTAGCGCTCCGGCACGCGCGATGGCGTGTACGGCCACGCTCACCGGCTCGACCAGCGCGCCGTCCTCGAAGCTGAAGTCGGCGGGCAGCTTCACGATCTTGCTGGCGTCCGTGGCCCACAGTTCCTGAGCGCAGCCGGGCGCCTGAAAACCCTGGACTCGCAACGCGTCGCAAATGTGCTCGTCACCGCGACGGCAGGGCCCACACACGCCGCACACGACCTGGGGCATGGCCGTCACCTTCGTGCCTGGCGCGAGGCCTTCCACCCCGGCGCCCACTCGCTCGACCAGTGCCGAGAACTCGTGGCCCTGAACCACCGGGTAACCCGTGTACGGGTGCTTGCCGTGGAACACGTGGATGTCGGAGCCGCACACCCCGATGCGCTGAATGCGGAGCAGCACTTGACCGGGTCCAGGCTCCGGAATGGGGGCTCGTTCCACCGAGATCACGCCCGGTGCCGTCATCGTCGCTCGTTTCATCGCCGTTATCCTCTTATCTTTGTCTCTCTGGTTGGGGCTCCGGGGCCCCAACTCGAGTAACAGTCAGGCCACGCTGTTGAGCCAGCCGCCGTCGACGTAATACGTCGAGCCCACGCAGTAGCTCGCCTGGGGCGAGCTCATGAACACGAAGAAGCGCGCCAGCTCTTCCGCGCTCGCAAACCGCCCGATCGGCGCGTTCTTCTTGGCGATGTCGTCCAGGTAGGCGTCGGCGTTCGAGCTCGTTCCCGCCGTCAGCTGCTCGGCGGTCTTGCGCCAGTCGGGCGTGAGCACGAGCCCGGGGTTGATGCAGTTGACGCGGATGTTGTCCTTGATCACCTCGTTCGACAGGCATTTCGAGAACATCATCAGCGCGGCCTTGGTCACGTTATAGATCGGCTCATAGCCGAGCGGTTGCTTGGCGCAGATCGAGGCGTTGTTCAAGATCACTCCGCCGCCACGCCGCTTCATGCCCGGGATCAATGCCCGCGAGAGCCGCACCGCGGCCATCGTATGCAGGTCCCAGTAGTATTGCCACTTCTCGTCGCTCGCGTCCGCAATCGTCTCGTTGCTGCCCGTGCCGGCGTTGTTGATCAGGATGTCGGCCCCGCCGAACTCCTGCTCCACGCTCCGCGCCAGGCTCGTGATCGCCTTCGCGTCGCTGACGTCCGCTGCGATGCCGAGCGCGCGTACGCCGTGGCGCGTCGCGATCTCTTTGGCCTTCTCCCGCACGCGTGCTTCGTCGCGCGCGCACAGTACGACTGAGGCGCCTTCTTCGGCGAGGCCATGCGCCACAGCCAGGCCGATGCCGACGCTTCCGCCGGTCACCACGGCTACCTTGCCTCGAATACCCAGATCCATAGCTTCACTCCCGGTTCGTCGCTGCGCGGGCGGCCGCGCCGGCCTGACCTCTACTCCGAATGCGGGCAGGCGCGAAGGGGAGCGCGGCGAAAATCAGAGCGCGCGCTCGGCGAGCACGTCGCGATACAGCGCCTCGAAGCGCTTGGCCGTCGAGGCCCAGCTGTAAGATTCGAGCATGCGCGTTCGACCGAGGGCGCCGAGCCGGTCCGACTCCGTTTCTGAGCCGAGCAAGTGAGCCATGGCTGCGCGCAGCGCCTCGACATTGGAGCTCTCGACCAGGCAGGCCGCGTCTCCCGTCACTTCTGGGATCGATCCCACGCGCGTGCTGATGAGGGGGACGCCAGAGGCCATCGCCTCTGCCATGGCATTGCCAAAGCTCTCTTCACGTGACGGTAAGACCGCGAGCCGCGCTTCGGACAAGAGCGCCGCCAGCGCCGCGGTGTCTCGCCAACCCACAAATTCCACCTCGCAACGCAACCGCGCTGCCAGCTCGCGCATCGCACCCTCGCTGGTGCCGCGCCCGGCGATCACGAGCCGCGGCTTTGGCGCGGGCAGGCGCGCGTACGCCTCGATCAACGTGTCGACACCTTTGGAGTGCTCGATCCGACCAAAAAATGCGATCGGCCCGCTTGCGCCGCTTCGCCGCGGCGTGCGCTGAAATTCTTCGGCGATGCCGTTCGGAACCACCGCGAGCCGCTCGGCTCGCACGGCAAAAGCCCGCTGCACTTCGATCGCGGTGGCCTTGGAAGTCGGCACCACGCGATCGGCACCGAGCAGCAGCGCTTCGAGCGCCCAGAATTTGGGTGGCACCAGCCTACGGCGCAGCCGACTCTCACCGAACAAGGGCGCGGGGTACGCCGGATAGCGCGGGGTCGCGAGCAGTGCGAAGCCGTGGTGGCGTGCAGGCTCCGGCAGGAGTGCGCCCTCTTCGCCCTGGCAATGCACGACCGAGCCGCGCCGAGCTACTTCTAATACGGCGCGCCGCACGGTCAGCGC
>JAYWEH010000493.1:0-3614 GCA_043780025.1 Deltaproteobacteria bacterium | reverse complement strand
GGCCAACCTCAGTCCCGTTTCAGCGCCTTCGAGAAATGACCCACCGACGGTCGCAAGATCTCGGCCTGCGAACACCTCGAGATCGCTCGGTTCGCTGGCGCGCAGTGGGCGGCTCAAGCGCAAGAAGTTGCTCCGTCTGAGACACCCCTTCGTCAGCCCGGCTGCTCTCGAGAAGTGACCTCTGGTCGCGATCGGGGATCTGCGCGCGGCAGGCAGACGGAGCACCCCTGCGGGACTCCACAGCCTGAGGCGAGCGGACAGGTCAGCAACGAACGCTCACAAAAATCGAATCCGTGTCGGACGTATTTGCTGGACGGCTCTGAAGGCGCGCAGCGCTCATCGAGCGACACTCTGCGTCGCAGGCCTGCTGTGTGCCTCGCGTTGCCTCGCCCAGCGTGTTTCTCCTCGGGAACGAGTTCGACTGCGATCGTAGCGACGCAGCACGCACTACCTGGCTCTCTAGAGCACGAAATCGCCATGCTAGCTTCTCGAGCATGCAGAGAGCAGACGCGGCGCAGGTTGCAGAACACGAGTGCGCTTGGCGGCGCGCGCATGAAGCGCTATCACGGCTCGCGCGGCAGCGCGCGCAGGCCGACGCTGAAGAAGGGCGCTGGCTGCTCGTCGCGCGACGCTCGGCCGCGCACGTGCACCTCGGCTTTGGCAGTTTCGGCGAGTACATCGAGCGCTTGTTGGGCTACACGGGCCGCTCCCTGCAGGAGAAGCTGCGCGTCGCCGAGGCGCTCGAAGAGCTACCGAGCCTGGCGCGCGCGCTGGAAACTGGGGCGCTCGGCTGGTCCGCCGTGCGCGAGCTGACGCGCGTCGCGGTGGCCGACACCGAGCAGCAGTGGCTCGATCTCGCGCAGGGCAAGACCGTGCGGCAGCTCGAGGAGCTCGTGGCGGGCAAGCGCCCGGGAGACGGACCCGACGCGGCGATGCTGCCCGCGGCGAAGCGCCACGTGCTGCGCTTCGAGGTGGAGCCGGAGACGTTTGCGCTATTCCGTGAAGCCATCACCTGGCTCCGGCGTCGCAGCGGTGACGCTCTCGATGACGACTCGGCGCTGCTCTCGATGGCTCGCCACGTCCTCGACGGACCTACAGACGAGGGCCGCGTGAGTTACCAGATCGCGCTGCGGGTTTGCCCGACTTGCGGCGGGGGAGAGAGCAGCACGCGAGCGGAGAGCTCGTGGCCGTCGCGGCCGAGGTCGTCGCGATGGCCGAGTGCGACGGCCAGCACCTGGGTCGGCTGCCCTCGCTCGCCGCGAACGAGAACGCGGTCCGAGACGGCGCGCCCCCGGAGCAAAGCCCCACCGGCGAGCGCGTCAGGCTCCCACGGGAAGCCCACGTGGGCACCCGTGCGAAGCAAACGATACCGCCCGCGCTACGCCGCGCAGTGCTGCTGCGCGACCAGCACCGCTGCCGGGTGCCAGGTTGCAGAAACGCAACGTTTCTCGATATCCACCATGTCGAGCTGCGCTCCGAGGGTGGTCGCAATGAGCTCACAAACCTCATTACTGCGTGCTCGGCCCATCACAGAGCGGCCCATCGCGGCGAGCTCCTCATCGAACTGATGCCCACGTGGGCGTGCGCTTCCGGCATGGCGATGGCACGGACTACGGCCAGGTGCTCGAGCCACGGGCGCTCGAAGTGGCCGCCCAGCTCTTCTCGGCGCTACGCGGCCTCGGCTTTCGAGAGCGCGAGGTGCGCACGGTGCTGGCCGAACTGCGCAACGACGACGCGCTTCGAAACACCAGCATCGAGTGCCTCTTACGCGAAGCGCTGCGCAGGATCCCCTTGCCGTCCGTCCGGCGCTGACGGAATGAGGGCACACACCGCTCGGAGTTTGAGACGACTCGAGATGCAAGCGCATGCATCGCAGGGCATACTCGCTTGCATCCGCTCGGAACCTCCGGCCCCTCGTGGTTGGCGCGCGCCAATCCCAATCACCACGCGGCCACATGTTGCGGACGTGTTCCGCTAGCTTCCCCCGGATTCTCTCTCGTCAACGGGACACTTTTCGCGAGCACTGAAGCATAGTCAGCGTCGAGCTCAATGGTGAGCATGGCGCTTGACCGAGCGCGAGGTCCTGGGGCGCGGAGGCAATCCAATTTGCAACCACGTCACCATCCGTTGCGCTCCTCGAAGGTGACGTACCGGAGTTGGACGAGGGCTGGTAGGAGAGTCGCGGGCTCCTCTGCGGCGAGTTCGGCTCAACTACGCCGCCCGAGCCCGCTTCACCTTCACTTCGGCGACCAAACCCACCGCTGCGATGAGCTTGAGCACTCGGTCGATCGTCACCTTCTGCAAGCTACCCGACAGGATGCCCGTTACAGCACTACGTGGAAGGCCTGACCGCTTTGCGACCTCGGCATGGGTCAGCCCTTGGGTCTCGGCGGCATCGAGCACCGCTGAGATCAGTTGCGCCTTCATCACCGCTTCCATGCCGCGCGCTGCTGAAATGCCAAGCTTTGTTGCTAGCTCTTTCCCTGATGTCGCTTTCACTGCCTGACCTCCTTTAACCTCGTCCGTGCGATCTCGACGTTGCGTTGCGGCGTCTTTTCCGACGTCTTCTTGAAAGCGTGGAGCAAAACGACGCCACTCTTCGTGATCACCGCGTAGATAACTCGAAATGTCCCCGCGCGGTCACGAAGCCGCAGCTCGTGGACGCCCGCACCGATACTTGGCATAGGGCGAGAGAGTGGCATCGACAGGCTGTGCCCCTGCTCCAATCGAGCAACTGCGTCGGCCAAGTCCTCCCGTGCCGCCACAGGGAAGTCTTCGATCTCGCGCTGGCAGCGACGGTGGATCTCGACCATCGAATGATCATTGTCTCATATTTAAGACATACAGTCAAGCCCGTCTGCCGAATGATGCGGCCGTCGGGATGCGCAGGAGCCATGGACGAGGCCAGCCAAGCCATCAAGCCGAGGTCGGCGCCACACCTTCGCCTGAAGAGCTCCAACTCCGCGGCGGCTGCCAGCTCATCCGGAATGCTAAGCTGCGGGAGACCGAACTACCTGACAAGCTGGAGCTCTCTACGCTCTGATTGCTGAACGCCCCCGTCCATCGTCACCTATGGGAATGAAATCGGATGCACTCCCCGTTTCGGACATCCTGCGCGTTGCGCGCTCGCACGGCGCTCAATCCGTGCGGGTCTTCGGGTCGCGAGCGCGAGGGGATGCGCGGCCCAATAGCGATCTCGGTCTATTGGTGACGATGGATCCCGAACTGCTAGACCTCATCGCCATCAAACAAGATTTGGAGGAATTGCTGCAGGTCACCGTGGACGTGGTGACTGGGCGCAGCGTGTCTCCGTACCTTCGCGATCGCGTATTCGCGGAAGCTCGGTCTTTTCGCATGACGCTGCGGACGCAACTCGCGCATCTGCATCACATACGGGATGCGTTGGGGTCCGTGCGCGAATACACGAGGGGTGGACGGTCCGATTTTTTTTGCGTCGAAGATGGTTCAAGATGCCGTGCTTCCAGAACCTGGAGGTCATCGGCGAGGCGGCGAAAGCGCTGAGCGACGAGACCAGAAAACGCGTGCCGGAAGTTCCATGGCGACGTATCGCCGCTATGCGGGACGTGCTCATTCATCAGTATTTCGGTGCGTAG
>JAYWEH010000492.1:0-3615 GCA_043780025.1 Deltaproteobacteria bacterium | reverse complement strand
TTCGGCGCAACTCGCATGACTTCATCCTCCCTGGGATGAGCCGTTCGACGAAATGGCGCGACCTTAAGTTCCATCAATTTAGACTCAGACCACTAGCGCCACGCGGGATTCCGCAGCCTTCGAGAGCCCCTCAGCGGTGACATTTCCGGGCTACCCTGTCAACGCGGTGACAAATGGATGCGGAAACGTGCTCTCCGGCCATCGTCGGCAGCCTGCCTTCGCGCTTCGGAAGGCGTGGGACTCCAACGTGGACCCTCGCCCCCAGGCGGGGGAGGTTTGGCACCGGGGCTGACCTTGCCTCCACGGTGACAAAGGGCTGCGGAAACGCGGCCGACGACCGTCGCTGAGTGGCTTCGCGCTTCGCGGGGGCTGGGACTCCAACACTCCAACAAGTCCTCCCCTGGACACGCCACCATTGGTGGCACTCAAGCTTCTGCGATCGCAAGCCGATGGGGCGTCGTATCCAGTACACAAGTCCCCAGACTAGCCACCGATGAAGATTGCCCTCGTCGCCCTGCTCTCCTGCACCGGAATTGGAACCAGCGTCGGCCTCGCAGTGCAGCAGCGTCTCGCGACTCCAACTCTGACCCCTAGACAAGCAGAGATCCTCTCTCACATGGATCTCGTTGACATGGAGGACGATCACGGGGTTCTGCATCGTACGTTGATAATTACCGGCGTCAATGTGCAGATAGCGGCAGGCGATGGATCTCACTTTAGCTCAATGCAAACCGGAAACCTTATAGTCGGATATCCCAATCGCGCCCCTTCGGGATCTCATAATATCATTCATGGGGAGTCGGCTTCGGCTGTTGACTCCAGCAGTTGTCTGGTAAGCGGGTACGTAGCAGAAGCTTATAATAGCGTAAACTCGGTTGTCATCGGATGGGGCTCACGTATAGAGAACGGCAACAACGATGCGGTTGTAGGCGGTAAAGAGAATAGAATTCTCAACCTGACTAGTGGAGGCACCGGGTTCAACGTCGTGACGGGGGGAGAGGGTGGCTTTATATGCGGCGGCGAAGGAAGCGTAATTATGGGTGGACTCGACAACCACATCCAGAGTCCGGGTCTTTGCAACACTATTGCTGGAGGATTTCAGAACTTCGTCGCTGCAGAGCAGGCCGCCTGCTTGTCATCTGGTGACTCATTCGCCTCGGTGGCCACCCAAAACCGGCCAGTCGTGGCCACCTGAAAGGCGGCCAGTTGCGGGGGGGTAGCTCGGGACGTTGACCGGCGCGGGGGAGTTCGCTCTCCCGGCCGGATGGCCAACGTCTTGAAGCAGGAAGAACAGGAACAGATCCGCGCTCTCGGGCGCCTCGGGTGGTCGCTGCGGCGCATCGAGGAGGCGACGGGTGTGCGTCGTGAGACGGTCGCGCGGTACCTGCGCTGGGCGGGGATCCGGGTGCGGCCGCCGCGGGCTCGTCGGCTGGCGGCAAATGCGGCCAGTGTGGTGGCCACCGACCCGGGGGAGGTGACGGGTGCCGAATCAAAACCGGCCAGTGAGGTGGCCACCGACCTCGAGCGGCCTCGGGCGGTGCGCAAGCCGTCTCTGTGCGAGCCGCACCGCGAGTGGATCACCTCGGCGCTCGAGCAGGACCGCAACGCCATGTCGATCTGGCAAGACCTGGTCGACCGGCACGGATTTGCGGGCCGCTACAACAGCGTCAAGCGCTTCGTGCGCGAGCTGCGCGGCAGCGCGGTGCAGCTCGCGCACCCCGCGATCGTGACCGCTCCGGGCGAGGAGGCGCAGGTCGACTACGGGGACGGTCCGATGGTGCGCCACCCGGAGACGGGGAAGTACCGGCGCACGCGGCTCTTCGCGCTGACGCTCGGGTGGAGTCGCAAGTCCGTCTGGCTGCTCGCCTGGAAGTCGAGCTCGGAGATCTGGTGCGAGCTGCACGCGGAGGCCTTCCGTCGCCTCGGCGGCGTCCCGAAGGCCGTGGTGCTCGACAACCTGAAGGAGGGCGTGCTCGCGCCCGACGTCTACGAGCCGACGGTGAACCCGCTGTACCGGGACTTCCTCGCGCACCATGGTGTGGTCGCCGTGCCGGCCCGCGTGCGGCACCCCGATCGCAAGGGCAAGGTCGAGAGCGCGATCGGCTTCGCGCAGCGGACTCCGCTGCGCGGGACGCGCTTCGAAAGCCTCGAGGAGGCGCAGGCCTACCTCGATCAGTGGACCGAGCGCTGGGCCGACACGCGCATCCACGGCACGAAGAAGCGCCAGGTCGCGGTGATGTTTCGTGAGGAGCTGCCGTACCTCAGGCCGCTCGCTGCCGAGCCTTTCCGCTACTACCGCCACGGCCGACGCACGGTGCATCTCGACGGCTGCGTCGAGGTCGAGGCGAGCTACTACGGGGCACCCCCGGGCTGGATCGGGCGCGAGGTCCTGGTGCAGTGGGACCAGCGCTGCGTGCGCCTGATCGATCCACAGAAGGGCGCGCTCCTGCGCGAGCTCGGGCGCAAGCCGCGCGGCTGGCGCGAGGTCCATCCAGACGACAAACCTGCGCGGACTCCGGCCAGCACCGAGCACTTGCTGACCCGTGCGTGCAACGCCGGCAAGTCGATCGGCGTCCTGTGCGCAACAATCCACGGCCAGAAGGGCGAAGCCGGCGTGCGCCGGATCCTCGGCGTGCTGTCGCTCGTGAAGAAGCACGGCGCCGCCGCACTCGAACCGGCCTGCCAAGCAGCGCTGGAGGTCGGCTACCCCGACTACCGCTTCGTCAAGAAGTGGATCGAGCGCCACCCGCCGGTGCCACTCACGCTGCGCCAGGTCGATCCACTCATCCGCGGGCTCGTCGAGTACCGCGACCTCGTTGCCAGTCTCACTCCAACCGACTCCTCCCCATGAACCTGATCGAGATCGACCGAGCCCTACGCAAGCTGCGCCTCTCCGGCATGGCCGAGCACCTCGAGGTGCGCATCCTGGAGGCGCAGACCAGCCGGCTCGCGCCGCTGGACTTCCTCTCGACGCTCGTCTCCGACGAGCTCGTGCGCCGCGGCGACCGACTGATCGCGCGACGCATCCAGCGCGCGCGCTTCCGCGACCCGGACAAGTCGCTCGAGAACTTCGACTTCGACTTCAACAAGAAGATGGACCGGGCGCTCGTCTTCGAGCTCGCCACGGGCCGCTTCCTGTCGCGCGGCGAGGACGCGCTCTTCCTCGGCCCGCCGGGCACCGGGAAGAGCCACCTCGCGCAGGCCATCGGCCGCGCCGTGATCCTGCAGGGCTCCGAGGTCGGCTACCGCGAGGCGCACGTCCTGCTCGAGGAGGTCGCCGACGCGACGCTCGAGGGCAAGCGCAAGGAGTACATGGCGGCGATGCAGAAGGTGCCGCTGCTCGTCATCGACGACCTCGGCCTGCGCAACCTGCCCGCGACCGCCGCGGAGGACCTGCTCGAGATCGTCATGCGTCGCTACGAGCGCACGAGCACGCTCCTGACCTCGAACCGCCCCGTCGACGAGTGGGGCAAGCTGCTCGGCGACACGGCCTCCGTCAGCGCGCTGCTCGACCGCCTGCTGCACCACTCACACGTGCTGCAGTGCGGCCCGAAGAGCTGGCGCATGCAGCGCAAGGGGCTCCAGACGGCCGGCGTGGGGTCGACGGCATCGTGA
>JAYWEH010000491.1:0-3615 GCA_043780025.1 Deltaproteobacteria bacterium | reverse complement strand
GGCGGGCTGGTTTCGTCGGCGCCACCACGAGGCTCAACGGGAGATTGCCGTTCCGCCTGTCGCCGCGGGCGGGCGGCGGGCGTTTGCCTTGCGGGCCTCTGTTCGCGCTCGGCCGTGCCAGCGGCTTCAGGCTGAGCTGGCGTGGTCCCGATGACGGGCCCGGCGTGTTCTGCTGGGGAGGGCACGTCTCGAGCCGGCGGCTCGCTCGGAGCGAGCGGGGCCGGAGCGGCCGCTACGGTTTTCGCCGGCGCCGCGTGTAAAGCCGAAGTGGCGTGCTGGGCATCAGGCTCCGCGGTGGCGGTATAGAACGCGCCTGCCAGGCCCACCCCCGCCGCACTGAGACCCACCAGTGTGAGCTTGCCCGCGCTGGTGCCCCAGAAGCCGAGTGCTTTCGAGGTGGTGAGACCGAGCGCGCTGCCCGCACCGAGCGCGACGAGCAAGTGCGCCTGATTACCCACCGGCGGCCGATGATCAATCCCCGCCTGCAACAGCGAGTGCGTCAGATCATCCGATGTCTCGTCAATTAGCCTTTTCATGATCCTCGAGCCTCGCTCCGTGCTCGCAGCTCAGTGATTGCACGCTGAAAGATCTCCCGCGCCCGGCGCAAGCGCGACGCTGCCGTGCCGGTGGGAATGGACAAGAGCTCGGCGATGCGCGGCACCGACAGGTCTTCGAGCTCGAACAGGATGAAGGCCTCGCGCAAACTGTCCGGCATCATCGCGAGGATGCGGTCGAGGTGTTCCCGCGCGCGGTGGCGTTCCGCGATGGCCTCCGCGTCGGGATCGCGATCGATGAGCGTCTCCGGATCGGGCTGCACGTGGCTCGAAGAGGCCAGCGCCTTGCGCCGGAACTCCTTGGCAACCCTGATCGCCACCCCGTAAAGGAACGCTCGTTCGCTGCCCGACTTGATGCTCAGCCCTCGCCGGCTGACGAGCACCATGAAAACCTGTTGCGCCGCGTCATCGACTTCAGCGGGCGCGACGCCCAGGCGAGACAGGAGCCGCCATATGAAATCGTAGTGCTCGCGGACGAGGTGGCGTAGCAGCGCCGGGGCGAGCGGCTCCGCCGCGCCGGTCGTGCTCGACTCAGTGGCCGAGTGCTCAGACGCCAAATCGATGGACAACAAGGGATAATGGCAGAATGCGACCGGACCGATCACCGCGGCATGGCTTTGGCGGCCTAATAGCCGACGATTGATGTTCCAAACTGAGCTCGGGGACCTCGTGCCCCCGAGTGCCAGCAGCGGCCGAGGCCAATCAGGCGCTCGCTGACGGCGCACGAGCGGGTGGTTGGGGGAACACGTCGAGCCGCGCCAGGCTCGGGAACAATAGCCACCACCCGAGGGCCACCAGCAAGGTGGCGCCGCCCCCGAGCAGCACCGCCGGGATGACTCCCAACCAGGCCGCGGTGAGGCCGGACTCGAACATGCCGAGCTCATTGGACGCGCTGATGAATACCGCGTTCACCGCGCTCACGCGGCCGCGGATGTCGTCGGGCGTGGCGAGCTGAACCAAATTGTGGCGCACGTAGACGCTCAGCATATCTCCGAACCCGGTCAGGAACAGCGCGCCGAAAGCCACTCCAGCGTGAGCGGTGAAACCGAGCACCAGCGTCGCCACCCCGAAGATCGCGACTCCGCCGAACATCCACGCGCCGACGTTGCGCACGATGGGCCGCACCGAAAGCGCCATTGACGCGCAGGCGGCGCCGACGCCCGGAGCCGTGCGGAGCAGACCGAGCCCGCTCGGATCGCTGTGCAATATGTCGCGCGCGTAGGCGGGTAAGAGACCGACGGCGCCGCCCAACAGAACCGCAAAGAGATCGAGCGACATGGCGCCGAACACGAGTGGCTCCCGGCGCACGAAGCGCAGCCCTTCGAGCAAACTGGCCGCGGATAGACGCCGCTCCGATCGAAGCTGGGAGGTGACGTCGAGTGTTCCCATCGCGACGAACGCGCAGACCAGCAGCCCCGCGGCGAGGCCGTACACCAGACTCGGCCCGGTCACGTACAACAAGCCTCCGAGCGTCGGGCCCACCACCACCGCGACGTGGAAGGTCGAGGAGTTGATCGCGACAGCGCGGCCGAAATCGCTGACCGGCACGATGTTGATCAAGATGGCTTGTTGCGCGGGCATGATGAATGCGCGCGCCACGCCCTGCAAGACGAGTACGCCGAAGATCCCGAGCACGTGAACGTCCGGCTTCTGCGCGAGCACGAGCAAGCCGAGCGCCGAACACAGCTGCAGCGCGTAACAGACCATGATGGTGCGCCGGCGATCGAAGCGATCGGCCGCCTCGCCCGCGGGCAATACGCAGACGATGAACGGCGCAAATTGCGCGAGCCCGATCAGGCCTAGATCGAGCAGCTGCCCGCTCGCCTCGTAGACCTGCCAGCCCACGGCGACGCCCTGCATCTGTGCCGCTAGGGTCGCCAGCAGCCGGGCGCAGAGGAAACGCAGGAAACGCGAATTCTGAAACATGCCTCGGCGATCGGTTTGAGGGACGGCCCGTCCATACACCAGCTCCCGGCCGCGCCGCCCCCCGATTGTCTCGGCCGGTACCGGCGTGTAGGGTCGCCACAACTGCATGCTGCCGGCGTTTCTCACCGCGATCTTGTGGTCGTTCGGCGCGGTATCGGCGAAACGCGGCGCCGACATCGTCGGTGGTCTGCACTTCAATCTGGTCCGGCTGCTGCTCGCGTTGCTGCTACTCGCAGCGTGGAGCCACAGCGCTGGCCAGGGGTTCGCGGGTGTGGCCACGGGTTGGTTCGTGTTCAGCGGAGTGATTGGATTTGGGCTCGGCGACCTCGCTGGCTACGCCGCGTTCGCGCGGCTCGGCTCACGGCTCGCGGTGCTGGTCATTCATTGCCTGGCCATGCCCCTTGGCGCGCTGATCGAATGGCTGTGGCTCGGGACGGTGTTGACGCCGGCCCAACTCGGCTGGAGCGCGCTGATCCTCGCCGGGCTCGGCATCGCCACCTGGGTCCCACCCGCGGCAGCGCTCGCCGAGCGAGCTCACTTTGGGTCGGGGCTCGCGCTGTGCGGTGTCGCCGCACTCAGCCAGGCGCTTGGCGCCGTCACCAGCCGCAAGGCCTTCGCGCTGTCCGCGCTCGCGGGGGTGCGGGTGGACGCTGGAACCGCAGCCTACCAGCGTTGCGCGGGGGGCACGCTCGTCGTCCTCATGGTGGCGCTCTGCCTGCGTTCGCGTCCGCGCCCTCGGGCGGGGTCGTGGCGCCAGGCGCTACCCTGGCTCGTCGTTCACACGCTGGCGGGGCCGGTGATCGGCGTGGCGTGTTTTCAATGGGCGCTCAGCACGACGCCGGCGGGTCTGGTGTTGCCGATCTTGGCGACCATCCCGCTCTTGGTCACGCCGCTCGCCTGGATGCTCGAGGGGGAACGCCCTTCGCGGCGCTCGTTAGCCGGCACCCTGCTCAGCGTCGGGGCCGCTTGTGCCCTGGCCTCCGCGCGCTGATCACTGACTCAGCGTGTAGACGAGATTGAGCGCGGTGACAGCATCCGTGCTCTCCACGCCGGGCAGTGGATTGTTGTCGTACTTGAGCGAGAACGTGGAAGCGACCGAGAAGCTCGAGTTCAATTGCGAGGTGACCCCGAGGTC
>JAYWEH010000490.1:0-3620 GCA_043780025.1 Deltaproteobacteria bacterium | reverse complement strand
ATCGCTTTCGCGACTTCTGGGCCATGGAGACGTTGCTCGGGCACTGGGACGGCTACGCGAACAACATCAACAACTACTACCTGTTCTTCAGCCCGGACAGCCAGCGCTTCGAGTTCATCCCCTGGGGGCTCGATCAAGCTTTCGTGGGGCGGCGACCGAACAGTGGCGCCTTCTACGACATCACCGTGTACGCCCGCTCGCGCCTCGCCCGGCGGTTGTACGACGTGCCGGAACAGCGTGCGCTGTTTCGCCAGCGCCTGGGCGAGCTCAACGATCAACTCTGGGACGAGACCGCGCTGCTCGGGCAGGCGGACGCGATCGCGGCGCTGGCACCCGACTTCGCTCCCGACGCGATGGACGCGCACCGCGAATTTTTGCGCACGCACGGCGCTGCCCTGCGTGGGGCGCTGGCCGAGCCTGCTCCGGAGGTCGTCCAACCGCCCGCGCCGCCGCCCCCCAACTGCCCACTGCCGTGGAGCCCCATCGGCGGCACGTTCAGCACGCTCTGGGCGTCGGACGAAGGGGGATCCGCCGAGATAGCGCTCGAACTCGACGGGGCGCCTGTATCCACGCCGTTTTTCGCCACGGCGACGCCGGACATGGATCCAACGCGCGCCGTCATCAGCCTGTCGGGCCCGCTCGACGACGGCCGCAGCGTGCTCTTGCTGCTGCTCTTGCCGCGCCAGCTGCTCACTCCCGGCAACCACCGCTTTCACAACGGCGAGACGCTCGGCCTCGCTGCCAGCATCGGCACGGACGGGGTCTTCACCGTGCTGGGTCTGTTCGGCGACGGCACGCTCCGCTTCAGCAGTGCCGGGACGGCGCCCGACGCTCCGATCGTCGGTGAGTTTCAGGGCGTGCTGTATCAGAGGGCGTGTCTGGGCCCGGCGGAGTGAGCCGAAGCGAACCTAGGGCAGCTCGGCTCTGGCCAAGCAGAACTTGTCGCCCGGTCGTTGGTCGCTGATGACCGATAGCCGCTCTAAATCGCCGAGCTCTCGTCGCAGAGCGGGCAAGCGGCTGGGTTCGAGCACGAAGTCGAAAATGGATCTGCCGAGGGCTCTTTGAGCGGCCAGGTACTTCTTCAGCGCGTCCCCGCTCCTGACGAAGATGGCCAGGTGATTGCCGGTGTAGAAATTCTCGCCTTTCCAGTTCAACTGATAGGCGATGAGTGGCTCGGTGCCGGGCGCTCGCTCGCGATAGAATCGTTCGATGACCTCGCGCTGCCCGAAAGCTGGGGCGAGCGCGGGCAGGTAATGTTGACCCGTCCAGGCGGCAAAGCCCGCGGCCACGAGCAGGTGTAACGCGACCGCGATGCGGCCTATGCGTTGCCAGCCCAAGCCGGCACTGAGAATTGCGCAGACACCGGCGAACAGCCCGAGCGGCCACGCGAAGTTGAGCCGTTCGGGCCAGGCGCGGTCGTACTGGTAGCTGATGAGGTGAAAGAGACGGGCCGAGCCGTGGATGCCGCCGGGAGGTGCCGTCACCAAGTCGACGCCCACGGCCGTAATGAGCAACGCCCCGCCCCAGGAAAGGACGTGGACGGTCGCGTCGCGATGGGCATTGCGAGCATCAGTCGGCAGGCATGCGTGCCAGCGTTCAGACAGATAGCAGCCAATCAACACGCTCGCGGCAGGCAACGCCGGCAAGATGTAGTGATGAAATTTTGTGCCCATGGCGGCGAACAGCGCGAAAGTGAGCAGCAGCGCGAGGAGCGCTGCGTCGAGCAAGTGCTGCAGCCGCTCGGGCCGCCCGAGCCTCCGTTTGCAAGCCACGAGGACCGCCGCTGGAACCAGGCCAATCCACGGAAACAACGCGTAGCCCAATTGCCAGGCGTAGTAGCGAAAGCTCACATCGACGCCGGCGTTCGTGTCGTGCAGATGATCGAGCGCCCGCCCCAACATGTGCCGTAGTACTAGCTCGTCGATGAAGACGCGGCCGTGGCGGCCGTACATGGCGACGTACCAAGGCGCCACCATCGTGACGACCAAGAGGCCTCCCCGCCAGAGCTCGAAACGTGGCAGGGGTCGCAGCCGCCCGCGGCTCAGGTAAAATAGGGCGCCGACCCCCAGCGGCAGGGCGAGCCCGCCTATGCCCTTGCTCATGCATGCCAGGCCCGCGAAGTACCAGGCTCCGAGCCACACGAGCGACCGCATCTGCCTCGCACGCAGGATGCTCGTGATCAACACGGCTCCACAGGCGAACCACAGGCACGCTTGCAAACCAAGGCTCAGCCCGGCGTGTGTGAGCGGTACGGCGCCGCACGCGCGCTGTCCCGGCAATCCGCAGTTGCCCGGTGAGCCTTCCCACAGCACGTCGGCGTGTTGCGATACCAAGAGCACGAGCTGTGGCAAGACGATGGCGGAGATGCCCGTAATCGCGATTAGCTTGGTGCCGAGAAGTGTCGAGCGTTGCCGGTCGGAATGTGTCCTCGATTGATTTTCGGGCATGCTGCAGGCGAGCAGCGCCAACCCGAAAGCCCCTGCGAGGGCGCCGGCGAATGCTGCATCGGTGACGGCGTGGCGCGAGATCAGCACCCATTGTGTGGACGTCGCGAGCACCACAGCCACGAAGAACCCAGCGGTCCTGCCGGCCCACGCGGCCACACCTTGGCATAGCAGCCAGCAACCGGCCGACATGAAGAGCGCGCCGGGCAAGCGTATGGCCCACTCGGGGTGGGAGACGTCTCCGTGAGACCCGAGAAGGACGCTGTCGGCCGCGACATTGACGTCCAGGGCCCACATGGATAGCGCCTCGAGCCACAAGGCGAGCACGGGCTTGGACATGAACCAGCCCTCGTGTGCCCACCACGGCGAGATGAAATCACCGCGCGCGGACATCTCGCGCGCCACCTCGGCGTAGTGGGTTTCCCACGGATCGATCAGGGTGAAGCCGCCGAGTTGCGGTAGATTTGAGCACGCGAGCAGCCCTCCGAGCCAGAAGCCGTGCCGGCGCCACAAGGGTCGGTTGCCCGCTGCCATACCGGCGGCGCGCGCGCCGTGCCAGACGCAGACGCCCAGCGCAGTCGCCGTCATCGGCAGGAGAAACGAGCCGAGGCGCGTCGAGATGGCGCCCTGGACCGCAGCTCTGGCGCAGAGCCAGAAGCAGGCCGCCACAGTTGCTGCCGCGAACGCGCTGCCCAGGATGCGGGACAGTTTCTGTCGCGCGTCGGGGAGAGGAGCCGTCTCTGTCATCGCAGCTCCAGTGTTCCGGCTTTCACGCGGTGCTGATCTTGCGCGCCGCGCGTGACCGGCAAGCGGCGATCGAGTGGCCGCGTCGCAGAAGGCATGTCTGTGACGAGCACGCGCTCGAGTGGATTGTGGTTGCGCTCCCCGGAGACGAGGTGATCGACGGCGAGCAAGCTCAGCTCGGACTTCGCGTCGAGGACGGGCGCGGAGTCGAGCCAGTTGACTGCGCCCTGTGCGCCGTCGCTCAGGATCTGTGGCTCGACGCCGGCCTGGAGCGCGATCTCAGGCGGCACACCGAGTAGGCCGAGCTCATCGCCACCGAGGGCCCGCTCTCGATAGAGCACAATTGCGCGATCGGGCGAGAAGCGCTCGACGAGGCGCGGATGATAGCCGCAGCGCAGCAGCAAGGCGCCGAGCAAGGCGCCCATGAACGGC
>JAYWEH010000489.1:0-20086 GCA_043780025.1 Deltaproteobacteria bacterium | reverse complement strand
CTTCAGGTAGCGTCGTGCTTCCGTTTCCGTGGAGCGCCGTGCTCGGACAGGAACGGCTCAAGCTCGCGCTGATCCTGTGCGCGATCGACCCGAACATCGGGGGTGTGCTCGTGCGCGGTCCGCGTGGAGTGGCCAAGACCACGCTCGCGCGCGGCTTCGCCGAGCTCTTGCCCGGGCGTTTCGTCGAGCTGCCGCTCGGCGCCACCGAAGAACGCGTCACCGGTAGCCTGGACCTCGGCAAGGTGCTGGAGCACGGGCAGGTGGAGTTTTCTCCCGGGCTCTTGGCGCGCGCGCACCAGGGCGTTTTGTACGTGGACGAAGTCAACCTGCTGCCCGACGTGATCGTCGACGTGTTGCTCGACGCCGCGGCGAGCGGGAGAAACATCGTCGAAAGGGACGGGGTTTCACACGTGCACGACGCGCGCTTCGTGTTGATCGGTACCATGAATCCGGAGGAAGGCGAGCTGCGTCCGCAGCTCGTCGATCGCTTTGGCTTGTCGGTGATCGCGGAGCGGGAAATCGCTCCGCGGGAGCGCGCGGAAATCGTCACGCGGCGGCTGAATTTCGAGCTCGACCCCCAGCGCTTCAGGGCCGCTCACGCAGCCGCGCAGCGCGAGCTCACCGCTCGCTGTGCGCGCGCGAGAGAGAGCGTCCAGTCTCTGCCTTTGGCTGGGCCCGCGCTCGAACGCACAAGTGAGCTGTGCCATGCCGCCGGAGTGGAAGGCGTGCGCGCCGATCTCGCCATGTTGCGGGCGGCACGCGCGCATGCGGCGTGGCAAGGGCACACGGAGATTTCGGCGTCGGACGTCGACACCGTTGCGGAGCTCGCGCTCGAGCATCGACGCCGCCCTGAACGATCGGGATCGGGGGGCGCCGGCGGTACCCCATCGGGCTCCCGCGCGGCTCCGCGCAACGAGGGTTCGGGTGGCGTCTCCGCGCGCGGTGCGAGCCCGCGAGCCGCGGAGGCGGCTGATCCCCCCGCTGGCGACCAGGGCGCGCTGCCGCCAGTGCCGGTGCGGGCACTCGATGTCCCGAGCTTTTCGAGCGAGTCATTGGCTCGTGCGTGCGGTTCGCCTGCGTTCGGGCGAACGAACAATGCGCGCCGCCGCCGGCCCTGGACCAGCCAATTGCGCTGGGGCGGCATCGACTGGTTCGCCTCCTTCGCGCGCACGCGCCGGCCGAGCCGCGCCGAGATTCAACGCAGGCGCCGCCCGCTGCCTCGACGCGAGCTATGGGTCATCGCGATCGACTGCTCGTCTTCGATGATTGACCACGGCGCGTTGGCTTTGGCCAAGGGGGCGGCTCGCGAGCTGTCGCGTGCCGGCGCGCGAACCGGGGCCGACGTGACGGTCCTGTCATTTCGCGCTGACACCGTGCGCGTCGAATACAGCTCGCGCTCGCGTGCCGGCGTGTTGGAGACCGCCATCGGCGAGCTCGGCGCCGGTGGCGGTACTCCAATGCGTCAGGCGGCTCTGGTCGCTCTCGACTTGTGCCGGCGCGCCTCGTTGCGGTCGGAATACGCCGAGCGGCGTCTGTTCGTGTTCACGGACGGTCGCACGCGAGAAGACCTGGGTGGCCTCGAAGCACTCGTGCGGAGCCTGGGTTGTAGCGTCTTCGACTGCGAACGCGGGCCGTTGCGCCTCGGGCGCGCCAGGGCCCTCGCAGCGGCTCTAGGAGCTCGCTACGTACACGCGGAAGCGTTCATGCCCGCGCCCTCTGCGACGCGAGTCTAGCGTCCCGGAAGGCGGCGCACGCGGCCACAAAGCCTTCGGCCACTCGGGGATTGGACGCCCAGTGCGCGTGGACGTAGGACGCGAGCACATTGGCGCCGCCAAATCCTTCGAGCTCGCTCGTGCCGCCGCGCACCCGCACCAGCCGATACAGCCGCTCGGACTCGGGTGCTGCCTCAGCCAGCTCCGAGTACCGGAACTGATGCCCACGAAACTCGAGCCCGCTCGCGCCGAGTACCGAGGCGGCGCGCGTCTCGACCTCCACGTAGCCGAGCGCCACCAGGCGCTCGCGCAGGGTCACTTCACCGTCGATCAGACCGAGCATCTCGTGGCGCACGCCATCGAGCGTGCGGAGCCCGCGCGCCAGGTACATCAGGCCGCCGCATTCCGCATAGATCGGCGCCCCGGCCCGACCGAGGTCGGCAATGGAACGCGCCATCGATGTGTTGCTCGCCAGCCGGGCCGCATGGAGCTCCGGGTAACCCCCGCCGATGTACAAGCCGTCGAGCCCCTGTGGCAGCTCCGGTGCGGCAAGAGGTGAAAACTTCACGAGCTCGGCGCCGAGCCTCTCGAGTCGGCGCAGGTTGTCAGCGTAATAGAAATGAAATGCGTCGTCCCACGCCACGCCGATACGGCAGCGGTTGAGTACGCCCGCTACTGCCGGTGCCACCCGCGTCTCGAGCGGCGGCGCCGCGCGCGCGACGGCGATCACCTGATCCAGATCGAGGCCGAGCTCCACGCGATCGGCCCATGCATCGAGCAGCGCTTCCGGCACGGCGTGCTCGTCCGCCGTGCGCAGGCCCAGGTGCCGCTCGGGGAATGCGAGCTCCGGTTGCCTTTCGAACCCGCCTAACACAGCGGGGTTGGGCACGGCAATGCGCAACAAGTCGAGGTGGCGCCGGCTTCCTATGCGGTTGCAGATGAGCCCTGCGATCTGCACACCGGCATCGAACTCGGTAAATCCCTTGGCCAGCGCGGCCAGGCTGCGCGCCATGCCGGAGGCATCGACGACCAGTAGCACCGGCGCCTGCAGCCATTTGGCCAGCTCCGCGGTGGAACCTTGCTCGCTCGTCGGCGACGCGCCGTCGAACAAGCCCATGACCCCCTCGATGATTGAGATATCGGCTGCGGCGGCCTCGGCGAGGAACGTGTCCTCCACCGCTTGCCGCCCCATCATCCAGCCGTCCAGGTTCTGAGCAGGAAAACCCGCCGCTCGCGATAGGTAGGTCGGGTCGAGGTAGTCCGGACCACACTTGAAGGCCCGGACCGAGAGGCCGCGCCTGCACAGCGCTCGAACTAGCCCGACCGTGACGGTCGTCTTGCCGACGCCGCTCGAGGCGCCGGCGATGACGAGCCGCGGCGCGTTCAATGGCAGTAGTTCTGGCCGCCGACCGTGGTCACTGACCACGGGTAGGTTCCCACTTCGTCGAAACGAGCCACTTCGGTGCGCGTGGTCACGTCGAACACCGAGAACTGGTTGGTGCTCGAGATGGGCAGGAGCAGATAGCGGCCATCACCGCTGGTCGACGCCGTTTCGGTTGTGCCACCGACATCGAGCGCTTCAATCAAGCTGCCGTCATTCCGATCGATCACGGCGATGCGCTCTTTGATCCGGTTCAGTACGAAAGCCTGGCCGGGAGCCAGCGGGCTATAGTTCACGCCGAAAGACTCCACGTCGCCTTCGGCGCTGCGGGCGACTTCGCGCTCTTGCACGCGATCGATCAACGACACCGTCGAATCACCCCAGTTGGGCATCAGGTGCGTGTCAAAATCGTCACTCATCGAATCGACGAAAATGGACCAGGGCTTATTGCCGGTGCGCAAGTCCGCACGTCGAAAACCGCCTGCCGCGTCGTAGCTGAGCACTTGCCCGGTTTCGATGTGCGCGGCGACGAGCAAGCCGTTTCGGTCAATTTGCGCGTCGGCAAACCCGCAGGGATCGCCCGAGCAAGGGCCGGGCTCGGTCACGCCCTCGCGCAAGAGCACATCGGAGACCTGGAGCGAATCCAGATCGACCACCGTGATTTGGTTGCCGCCGATGCTGGGGATGAACGCCGAACGATCGTGGAAGCGCACGAAATGCGGCACCTCGAGCGATTCATGCTCGAACGTCGCAATGACCTCGTCCGTGCCCATGTCGATGATCGAAACGGAACCGTGGCCGTGTTCTTCCTCGCTCTCGGCGGGCGCGCCCTCACCGTGACCTCCGCCCTCGTTCACGACCCAGAGCAGGTCGCGACCGTCCGGGGGGCAGCCCAGACAAGCTTCTGCGTGCGTCGGGTGGGCTCCGAGCGGGATGCGCCCGATCACCTGCAGCGTGGCGGTGTCGACCACGACCGCCGCGTCTTCATTGGTGGCCATCACGTACAGCTTGCGTGCGTCGCCCGAGAGCATGGACATGTGGTTGGAGTTCACGCCGGTGCTGAGGCTGGTGTCGACCTTGCCGACCTCCGTCATGCTCCCGAGATCCATCACGAATAGTTCGTCGGACTGCTCGGAGATGACATACGCCCGTTCGGCGAGCTCCTCGTCGCTGACGTTCACGGCGTCGAGGGTCGATCGATCCCCGGAACTGCCACACGCGGGCAATAGCAACGCGCTCGCCCAAACCGCCATCACTGTATGTTTGCCCGCCATGTCGATGCCTCCTTCTCGGTTCGCGGGGGCTCGGGTCCAGGCGCTGAAAAGCCGCCTGCGCGCCTGTGGCGCTAAGCAGCTCGAGCGACTTTCTCCGTTGGCCCGCAGAGATTTATCGTCGCGCTCCGGACAGGTTTCCTGGCTCCCGGGTTCCGAGCTCGCCTGCCCGACCTCTTGGTCGCGCTGCTCGACGCTACTCCCGGCCTTCCCCGCTAGTCGCTCGTCCGCTTCAACGAATTGAAGCGCCACGACCGAGCTGTCGAGTGGTTTCCGAGGGTGGCTTCCCAGTTACAGTGGCGGGTACCGCGCCGGCTTTTGCACCTTCGTGCAGCACCGGACTTCCCTAAAATCCTGAAGCGCTATGAATAATACTTCACGAGACAAGTAGCCGACAAACGAGCCGGCGGTCAAGGGCAGTCGTATCCGGAGCAATCCGTGCGTGCGCTAGCCTGCGCCGGCGATCGGAGCTACGCCGAGCCGGGTGGCGGTCGAGTACAGGACTCTCAATTACAAGGACATCGCGGAGGTGCGCGCCTACATCACGCTGCTCTACGCGATTTCAGCCCAGGGTGACGATTACCACTTTGACAAGTCACCCGAGTTCATCGATCGCGCGGTGATCAAGGCTCGTCGTGAAGAAAACGAGTCCAATACGTTCGCGGGGCTGGCGCTGGAGCGAGGCGAGATCGTCGGGGTACATTTGCTGCGGCGCATCGAGGAAGGGCCGAGGCTAGGGGCCCAGGTGGCGGGCCTGTGGGTGGCGGAGCGCTGCCGGCGCCAAGGCTTAGCCCGGCGGTTGAAGGCGAGCGGGGAAAGTTGGGCTCGTGGCATCGGCGCCGAGTTCATGAACAGCAACGTGCTCATCGACAACGTTGCAATGTTGGCGCTAAACCGCGCGCTCGGCTTCGCCGACTACCGGATCAACCTCAGGAAACGCCTGTGAGGCCAAGGGCCTCCTGAAGGAACGCTCCTCGGATTAACGGTGCGGAAACTGAGAGGGCCGCCTGGGCGGAGGCTCCGGCGGAATTGAAGCGCGGTGTTTGCGCAGCGAGTTACGGATCACCGTGACCAGCCGATCCAGGTTGGCCTTGGAGAGCACCGCGTCTGCTCGCGCAACTTCGCCCAGACGTTCCAGCTCGGCTTCATTGCCACCCGTGACCAGCACCACGGCGAGTTTGGCGAAACGAGGGTTGCCTCGGAACAGGGCAGCCAGCCGATCCCCGCGGATGCTGGGCATCTGTACGTCAATCACCACCGCGTCGATCTCCTGATCGACGATCGTTCGCGTTGCACCGATGGGGGACGCCAGGTTCGATACGTTGAACCCGGCGTTGCTCAACCGATGTGACATCTCGGCACGCGCGAGCTCGTCGTCGTCGATTACGAGGACGTTGGGCGGGCGGGCGGGCTCGGGCATGCTCTCAGGTTCCGGGGGGATTGCTTTTTATACCGATAGCTTCAGGCAAACAAACCATAACCTGTTTCACCGGGAATCCGGCCGTCGATACTGATCGCCCGCACGTCCGGGTGAAGCTCACTGACCTTCACGTAGGCGATGGAATGTACGAGACGGCTCACGACTCGCTGCAGGAGATCGGCAGAAACCGCCTTTGGTGCACCGGCCTCACCACGAATTTTTCGATCAATCCAGTATCGGGTCACTTCGTCCGGCGTCATCCCCAGCACCCGGCCATCGAAAGCGACACGCTCGGCGGAGCGAGGTACGTGGTTGAACGGAACGATTTTCGCTCCCGATGGGTCGGTGAGGTGTGAGCCAAGGTACAACTTCTTGAGCTCAAACAGGCTCAACTCGACCAGAGGGCTGTCCTTGGCCACCACGACGGCGAGGGTGCCCTGCAGCTGCGCGGAGGCTCGCTCGGGGAGCTGGACGGCGAGTCCAGCCAAGGCGCCAACGGACCATTTCAGAATTTCGCGTCGGGTCTGCATCAGAAGCTCCACGCTGCCTGGAGGTCGAGGGCTTGCGTGCCATCGTCTCCGACCAAATCCGTATCGTCCGTAAACCAGCTCTCGGTGTACTGGGCCTTCAACACCACGCGAGGAGTGGGTCGGATGTTCAGGCCGCCCCACAGGGCAGCGGCGTCAGGAGCAAATTCTTGTCCCGGATCATACTGTTCGCCACCGAAGAAGGGGGTGATGTTCAGCCAGGGTAGGCGGTATGCCGCCAAAACGTAGAAGCCGACGCTACGGAAATCGGGCACGAAGCCCGGAGGGCCGCCAAACGCCGCCGCGCGAACCCGGTCGTCCATGGCGGTGTCCCGCATCATGAACTCGCCTTGAAGAGTCACGTCTTCCCAGACCCATTTGAGGTCGCCGGACAAGCTCAGTTCTTCGTAGCGCTGGGACGAAATCCACTCCATGCCGAAGCGGCCAGCGGAATCCACGGCGAAGCGGCTCTGCCGGTCCGTGAACCGTCCTCGATACACGGTAAATCCTGCGGCCAGGTTGCCGATGGGCGATTCGTTAGTGACAGACAGGCGCGCCGTCACGGCCTTGTTGTTGTCCAGATCCTGATAGGCATCGAGCGGCCCGCGGCCGTTCGACAGACCGAAGACGTACCCGAGCTCCGTCTGCCCGACGAGCTGCGATCCATAGACCATCACGCCGGTCTGGCGTTCCGGAATGAGCGACTCGCCGACGACGTACGGCCGGCGCACGCCGATGATGACGGGAGACCCGTGATCGACGTTCCAGATGCCGTAAGGGGTGAGCCACTGCCCCGCGCGGATCGTGAGCAGTGGGTGCGCTCGATACTCGAGCCAGGCGCGCTCGATTTCCACCCCGCCCCAGCGCTGCGGTCGGCCCAGATCTGCCGGGTCGCCGACGGTGGTGTCGGTGCGGACGGCGGTGGGGGAAAAGGCCTCTGCGGCGGGAATTGAGCCGTGGGGCAGATAGAGAAGCCGGAATTCCGTGAGTGAACGCCAGCCGTCGCCCAGATCGGCGCCGACGTACAGGTTGACGTTGCCGATCAGGAAGGTCGGGTACGGGCTCGCAAACGCGAAGTCGTTGAGTAGGTGTGTGTACGTGAAATCGGTGAAGCCGTAGATGTTCAACTTGAACTCTTCGACTTCGGCCACCGCGTTGTCGGTATCTCCGTCCGACGCGGACAAGGCGAGCGCCATCGCTTCGGCCTCGGCGTCAGCCGTCGCGCTCGCGTTCACATCCGCGTTCGCGCTGGCGTCCGGCGGAGGCGCCACGCTCGGGCTCGCATCCGCATTCGGAGGGGTGACGCTCGTATCTGCATCGGGGCCCGGTGCCGCGGGCGCCACGGGGTCCACCGAGGGAGGTGTGTCCAGAGGAGGATCGGCCGCCGGCGCGTCTTGAGCGAGCAGAGGAGCGGGCGCCGAGGCCAGGGCCAGGCACAATCCGGCCAGACCAAAGGAGCGGCCAAACATGGATCGGTTTGAAGCTTTCACTGGAGGCACGCCCCTGCTGGAATACAGATGTTGACTCCACCGAACGGGCAGCACTCCGTGCCCTCGAAGCAAGGGTTGGCCGCATCGTCGCAATCCTGGACCAGGCAGGACAAGGAGACGAAGGTGTCGCAGAACAGGGCCTCGGTGCCTGCGCAGTCCTCTGGGAGGGCGCAGGCGACGCCGGCACCGACGGGCGGGCGCTTGCAATACGAGGGAGACGCACCGGTGTCACACGCATAACCGCTCGTGCATTCGGCGCTCGACGCGCAGCCCGCGGCGGTGCAGTAGCCGCCGAAGGGCGTCACTTGGCAGTGGGTGTATAGCGGGTTCGAACACTCGGCATCGGCCGTGCACGGCGCGCCGATCTGCACCTCTTCGCACGCCTGCCCCGCTGCGGGGCGCGCGTAACCTGCGTTACACACGCAACCGGCGGGAGACGAAATCTCGTTGGAACCGCAGGGCACGCAGCCCTGAGGCGTGTAACCCATTCCCTCCGCGCAGACGCAGCGGTCGTCGTCGCCCCAGATCACCTGGTTGGGTCCGCAGAGATCGTCCGTATCTAGCACGCAAGCGAAGGCTGGGAATGCCAGCGCGACCCAGGCCGTGACGTGCCTGCGCAATGGGATTCGCCGAGAGCGCTTCGCAGCTGGGGCCTGCTCAACCTGCTCTTTCATGAAGTGTTCCAAGTGGGTTTCGGAGTTGGAGTGTCGCATAGAACGGCCGCAGGCGTTTCGCGTTTAGGTGTCGTGGCAAACGAGTCTCAGTTAGCGCTGCTCTGCTGAGCGAGTGAATTGTTCAGTCGGGCGGAGACGCGCGCGAATTCGTGGCTCAGCTGGGTGCACAGCTCGCCCGCGTTTTCGGGGTGGCTCTCGAGTTGAGCGCAGACGCTTGCCATGCTGGCGACACCCACGGCAAGGCATCCGCCCTTGAGCTTGTGCGCTGCCTGCTTGAGCGTTGCCGAATCAGCCTGCAGAATCGCTCGTTCGATACCCGCGATCTGACCGGGTACGATTCTCAGGAACACCTTGAGCACCGTCTCGCTCGGGCCGAGGTCCTGGCTCTCCTCGGGCTCATCCAGGGAATCCGCCAGCATCGAGCTCGGTTCGGCTTCGACGACATCACCACCGGGCCACCATCGCTGTAGCGCCTCGCGCAGGTTGGATTGTCGGATCGGCTTGGCAATGTAATCGTCCATGCCGGCCGCCAGCGCCTTTTCCCGTTCACCCTCGAAGGCGTGGGCGGTCACCGCGACGATGGGTACGTGGTGCTTGCCGCACTCGAGACGGCGGATCTCCGCGGCGGCTTGGTAGCCATCCATCACAGGCATCTGACAGTCCATGAATACGAGGGGGTATTCCTGGGCGGCCAGGGCCTCGATCGCGAGCTGCCCGTTCTCGACCACGACCGCGCTGTAGCCCAGCTGGGCGAGGCTTTCGGTCATCACCTCCTGGTTGACGGGGTTGTCCTCCACCACCAGCACGGGGCGCGGGTTCAGCTTTCGGCGTATCGACTTCGGGCCTATCGGAATGGACGAAACCGGGGAGCCGGCCATGACCTTGTCGATGGCTTGGATCAGATCTCGGGCGCGCACCGGTTTCTGCAAGATCGCATCGATGAACTCGCGAGCGCTGCGATCGATCTGGTCGGCGTCACTGGAGGTCAAGAGGATGAAGCGTGGCCGTTCTCCGCGCTCGGCGTCGGCCGCCGCCCGTGCCAGGCTCGCACCATCGATGTCCGGCATGTTGAAGTCGGAAAGGATCAGACCAAAGGGCTGTCCGCTGCGCTCGGCCTGGTCGATCTCGCACAAGCCGGCCTCCGCATTGTCGACGCTCGCTGTCGGAAAGCCCCAGCGCTGGAGCAGCTCTTCCAGCACCAGACGGTTGGTCTCGTTGTCGTCGACGATCAGCGTCTTCTGTACGTGTTTGGGCCGGTCTGCCGCGCGCTGCTGACTAGCGCGCACCTCGCGGATCGGCAGATTGAACCAGAACTTGCTGCCAGTGCCGAGCCGGCTGGAGACGCCCAGCTCGCCGCCCATCAGCGAAACCAGCTGCTTGGAGATGCTGAGACCGAGACCTGTGCCCCCATAACGGCGTGTCAGCGAGCCATCGGCTTGCATGAACGCGTCGAACAATCGCGGCAAGACCTCTTCGGCGATACCGATTCCCGTGTCTTCGACCTCAAACAGCAGGCGCTTGCTCGCGGCGTCGATGCGCGCGCGCAATACGACCTGACCGGCTTCGGTGAACTTGATGGCGTTTCCGGCCAGATTCGACAAAATCTGTCGCAAGCGTGTTGGATCGACCTCTACTATCTCGGGAACTTCCGGCTCGATGTGGCACGCGAGCTCGAGGTGTTTGGCATGGGCGCGGCCCGCAAATAGTTCGGCCACTTCTTCGATCAGCTCGCGCAGGGAACAGGGCTGGTAGGCGATGCGTAGTTTGCCCGCCTCCATCTTGGAGAAGTCCAGGATGTCGTTCAGGATGGTCATCAGACCCTGCGCAGAACTCTCCAGCGTGCTGACGTAGCGCCGCTGCTTCGGATCGAGCGCGGTGCCGATGAGCAGTTCTACCATCCCCAACACGCCGTTCATCGGCGTGCGGATCTCGTGGCTCATGTTGGCCAGGAACTCGCTTTTGATCCGTGTCGCCTCGAGCGCCGCGAGCGTCGTCTTCTCGAGCTTGATGAACGTGCGGGCGGTCACCCGGATCAGCGGGCCCGTGTAGAAGCCGACGAACGCGAAGGCGGCGAGCAGGGCGAGCAGCGCGCCGACGGCGGCTCCTTGCAAAATTCTGCGTTCCAGCTGGGTGCCCGCCTGCAGGCGCGCGGTCGAGACCACGACCGCCACGCGACCGATCGGCGTCCCTTCGATGACTGATTCGGTCCAGGCGGCGAAGAAGTCCGGGTGTCGCTGCAAGGTTTGCGCTCGACCTCCGAACAACTTGTCGGAAGAAAGAGGGCTCTCGCCTCGGGAGAAGACCGGCGTGCCTTCGGTGTCCACGACCACGATGGCGACGACGTCACGGTCGACCTCGTAGCCCCCGAGGCGGCTTTCGATTTGGGAGCGGTCGCGCACCACGATGCCGACGTCCGCCGCCATGGCTATTTCGGCGCTGCCGCGCAATGCTTTGTTTTCCAGATCGGCGCGGATGGAGGGCGTCAGCTCTGTGAAGATGTGCGACACGAACGCGAACACCAGCCCGGTCAGCGCCGTGATCACCACCGCGGTGAAGGCCATGAAGGCGACCTGAATACGCAGGCCGTTCATCAGCTTGCGGTCGGCGGGGTCGATATCCAGCACGGGTCCCGCCGGATTGCTCACTTCGTCGGGTATTGCGGGTCGTGCAGTCATGGTGTCTTGCCGGCCGGCGAACGCCGCTCTCCATTTCCCTCGCTGGTGCGCCGGATGGTGCAGCGCCGTGGCTTGCAACGGCGAGCCGTGGTCAGGGCTTAAACTAGGCCACCCCGCGGGGTGGCACCATAACGGACAACACTCCCCAACCGATGTCTGGCGCAGGGCGTCACAATCGGCGCACTCGAGTGCCATGGCGAGAGCAGTGGGCTGACGTCGTTCGGTGGCCATGGTAGGCAGGCTCTAGGCCGAGAGCCGAGTTGCCGAGCGGGCAGCTCCGTGAAGCTTTGCAGAAGGAGCGCAGATGATCACCCCCCGTCAGTCGAAGCTCGTCCAGGAGAGCTGGGAAAAGGTTCGGCCCATTGCGGCCAAGGCGGCGGAGCTGTTTTATGGGCGGTTATTTGTGCTCGATCCATCGCTGCGCCGCCTGTTCTCCGGAGACATGGCGGAACAAGGCGACAAGCTGATGAAGACGCTGCAGGTGGCCGTGAATGGCCTCGGCAATCTCGACAGTCTGGTGCCGATCCTGGAAAACCTCGGTCACCGGCACGTGGCATATGGCGTCGAGCCCGAGCACTACAACACAGTCGGGCAGGCGTTAATCTGGACGCTGGAACGGGGCCTCGGCGACGACTTCACCCCGGAGGTGAAGGAAGCCTGGGTGACGGTGTATGGCGTCGTATCCGACGTCATGTTGAACGGCGCGGAGCAAGGCTGACGCCCACGTGGTGGCCTGAGGCCCGAACGTCACGGGAAGGCGCTCGAGAAGGCCAAAAGTAGCGGAGTCGTGAGGGCCGCCAAGACGGTCGACAACACTAGGCTACTCGCGACCGGGCCTTGCATGACTTCAAACCGAGCGGCCATCAAGTGCACGTTTGCCCCCACCGCCAGCGAACCGAGGAGCACCACCACCTGGCGCTCCACGAGCGGCAGACCGAGGGCCACCGCTAGCCCCCACACCACGATCGGCTGAACCAGGAGCTTAATCGCGCAGATGGCGAGGCTCTGGCTGAGCTCGCGGCGTATCCCGTATTGCGAGATGCTCGAGCCGAGCGCGAGGAGCGCGAGGGGGCCGGCGGCCTTGCCCACCGTGGAAAGGGCGCCAGCGAGCGGTCCCGGCAAGCTCCAGCCTGAAAGGCCGAAGAGCGTGCCACCCAGGATGGCCACGATGAGGGGGTTCGTTAATACGCTGCGGGCCGTGTTTCCGAAGCCCGCCAGGCTCAGCGAGCCATGGCGCGCCCATTCCACCGACACGGTCACGAGCGTCCACAACGTGAGCGCATTGAACACCAAGATCAGCGCCACGCACGGCATCGCCTCCGCTCCGAGCGTGAGCCGAGCGAGAGGCACGCCGAGTAGAACATTGTTCGAGAACACACCGCCGAGAGCGAAAACGGATTGAGACACTCCGTCCAGGCGGAACACCAGCGAGGCGACCGCCCTGCCGATCGAGAACACGATGAGACAGCTGCCGAAGAAGGCCACGAGCGGGCGCGCGTCGAGAAACCGCGTCTCGTCGAGGTCGCTCATCATGTGGAACAAGAGCGCCGGCAAGGGCACGGCAAATACGAACTTGCCCAGACCCAGTGTCCAGCTTTTGCGCCAGAACGGCAGGCGTGCCACCGCGTAGCCGACGATGACCAGAGCAAATAGCGGCGCCGACAAGCCCAGATAGTGAACGAACGCCGACAATTGCCCCCCCCCATACACCGCTCTTCGCGGCGGCCCTACGGCAATAGCTGTTCTGTCGGCAAAGCGTCCCGACTCGAGTCATACTCAATCGTCCGGTGCCCCTGCGATTTTCGCCTTTCGCCTCAGCGGCTGTTTTGGTCGTTTTTTCGGTTGCTTGCGGTCCGAGTGGAGGTGCTCCTGCGGACGCTGCAGCGCCCGTAACGTCTGTCCCCGCGGCGGCGGCGGCTCCACCAGGCCCCACGTGTGAGGCGTTTTCGCAAACCAAAGGTCCGCTGCCGCAGGTCGACGCCAAACATCTGACGCTGGAGTACTGGCTCGAACGGCTCGGGCGCCACTACGATCTCGATCAGGTGCTGCTCACACCCGAACAGATCGGCACGTTGAACGCCGCGCTCGAGGTGCCTCGCGAGGCGTATCACGCACAACACGATTTGCTCGCGCCGCTCGACATGGCGGAGCTCACCAAAGAGGTTGGGGAAAGGCGCGACTGGGCGCGCGCCAAGTTGAGCGCGGGCGAATACTTGGCCGCGGGGGGCGCGCCGCTCGCTCCAGCCATGCTCGCGATTCTGGACCACGAGGCTCAATTGCCGGCGGCCGAGCCCGAGCTCCGCGTGACCCTGGCAGACGCGCAGATCCATTGCGCGCCCATTCCTGACAGTTTCTATTCTCCTTCGCTCGACTTGCGTCTCGATCGCAACGCTTGTAGTGGCTTGCGCCCGCAGGAGGTCGTGCGCGTCGTGGCGCGTTGGCCCAACGGCATGCAATTGGTGGAAGCGGCCTATTCATTTGGCTGGTTGCTCGCGGACGTTCCGCTCTCTCCGCCGATTCCCGCGACGCTTCGGCAGACCTTCGTGCGGGGCGCGTCACTGCAGGTGCACGGGGGGGAACTCGTGATCGGCGAGGGCGCGAACACGACGCGTGTGATGGAGGGCTCCACGTTGCCCGCTGCGGGCAAGCGCGGGCGCGTTCACGTCGCGACACCGCACGGCTTCGTGATGAGCGCGACCGAGCAAGCCAAGTTGCTGCGGCCCACTCGCCGCGGTCTCACGCGGCGTGCCCTGCTCGCGGAGGCGTGGCGTTTCATTGGTTCCCCCTACGGGCTCGGCGACACGGACGGGGGGCGCGATTGCTCGCGCCTGGTGCTCGACATGTTCGATTCGTTCGATCTGCGCTTGCCGCGCCACAGCTCCTGGCAGGCCCAGGCCGGCTCATTCTGGATCGATATCGAAGGCGTGCCCGAAGCCGATCGACCGCTGTTGTTCGACGCGGCGGCGCGCAAGGGCATCGTGCTATTGCACTTCCCCGGGCACGTGATGCTGTACCTCGGGCGCAACGAGCGCGGCGTGCCGATGGTGCTGCACGCGCTCGGGGAGTACATGGAGCCTTGCCCGAGCGCCGGGGGCCAGCCCGGCCGAGGTGAGCGGCTCGTGCGCGTAAAAAACGTCACAGTCAGCGACCTGGAGCTTGGGCGCGCCACCTCGCGTACCGCGCTGCTCGAGCGCGTTCAGCGCATCACCGTGATCGGGGGTACGCCCGGCATCGAACTCGGTGGCGTGGCCCAGCTGCGACCGGTCGCCGACGCGAAAATTCCGGCCGATCGCCACTGCCAGGACAGCGAGCAGTCGGCGCTCTACGTGATGCCCGAGCAACCGAACGAGCAGCAGCCGCTCCGGGTCGTGAGCGTGCTGAACTACGATCCAGGTCCGGCGGCGCTCACGTTGGTCGACCCGGATGGCCAGCGCATTCGCCCTCAGGTCGTGCGCCTCGGGGGGCCCCCGTTTGGACAGGTAGCAACCGTGGCCGCGCCGAAGCCGGGCCGCTGGAAGGCGGTGCTCGCCGACGGGCAGGACGTCTTGTCGTGTCAGACGATCGCTGTGCGCAAGCGCCGCCCCGAGCTGGCGGAACCGGATGAAGGCCCCATCTGGCAGCCGAAGTATCGCTGGAACGTCGCTAACGAAAACCTGTATGCGTTGTTCGTCGAGCGCCTGTTCGACTACCCCATCGAGGAGGAGCGCGTGTGGCCCAGCCTGCACCCGCTGCTGCGCGACGGGGACCGCAACATCCTGTTCGACTACCGGGGGCTCGACGAGGACAACGCCGTCGAGTTGGCTCCGGACTGCGCCGATCTGCCGTACGCGTTGCGTTCGTACTTCGCTTGGAAGATGCGCTTGCCGTTTGGCTACCGCCGCTGCACCCGCGGGCGCGCCGGCAAGCCGCCCCGTTGTGACGTTCCGGGCGCACGAGACAATTTGATGAGCCGGCTCGAGCTCAGAGGCAAGGGCGGTCAGCTGCAGCCCCGTGACGACATCGATGCATTCGAGCTGTTCGTCAACACGGAGATGCGCTCGGGCGTGCATTCTTCGAGCGGGCGCACCTTGCCGGACGACGATCTGACCGACTTCTATCCGGTGCCCCTCACTCGTGAATCGCTCAGGCCGGGCACCGTGTTCGCCGATCCATACGGTCACTTCCTGGTGCTGTCCGACTGGGTTCCACAACGCGCGGACGGCTACGGTTTGTTGATTGCCGTCGACGCGCAGCCGGATGGCACGGTCGGTCAGCGCCGTTTCTGGCGCGGCTCTTTCCTGTTCGATCCCGAGACGAAAAGCGGCGGCGCCGGCTTCAAGGCATTTCGGCCGCGCTTGTTCGTGGAGGAACCGTACAGGCTACCTCTCGGTTCGGAGCCCGAACCACGCACGAAAGGTGCCGCAGGCGAGCCCGCGATCGCGCTGCCGGGTGCGAGCGCCGTCGCGGCGATGCCAGCTCCTCCTGCGCCGGCAATCGGAAATGTTGCGGCTACACCTGCTGTGGCTGCCCCCGTCGCTGGAACGGCCCGAGCGGAGCCGGGCGCCGAGGTCGCTGAGGCGCCACCCCTGATCGAACGAATCGGTTTCCTGGAGGACGTCGAAAACAAGGAGCTTCGCCGGACTCGCCGCTACACCCCGCTCAGCTTGCAGCAGTACAAAGGCAGCACGGATGATTTCTATGCCTCCGTCGAATCGCTGATCAATCCTCGGCCACTCGAGGCGCGCGTATTGCTCCGGGCATTGGTGGACGCGCTCCAGGAGTCGGTGCAGCGCCGCGTGCTGTCGGTGAGCAATGGTGAAAAGTGGCTGGCCGAGCACCCCGGTGCAGTGATCGAAATGCCCGAAGCCGATGCCATCTTCTTGTCTGCAGGTCCGTGGGAGGACTTCTCCACGCCCTCCCGCGATCTGCGCCTGTTGATTGCCATCGACACAGTCATGAACTTCGAGAAGAGCGTGCGCGCCGCTCCAGCCCGCTTCGGGTTAGCGCCGGGGGACAGCGCCGAGCTCGAACGCAGGTTGCGCGAGCTCAATGCCTCGCTCGACGCGGAGCTGCGCGCTCGTTCCTTCAACTACGTGCGTTCGGACGGCAGCGCGCAGAAGCTTTCGCTCGCCGACGTCGTGGCCCGCAAGGCCGCGTTCGAGGTCGCCTACAACCCGAACGACTGCAGTGAGGTGCGCTGGGGCGCCGCGCCCGGCTCGCCGGAAATCGCCGCGTGCCAGCGTCGTGCACCGCCCGACCAACGGGGCAAGCTCGAGAGCTACAGGCACTGGTTCGCCACCCGCAAGCGCCCACCCCAGTGACCGCCGGGCCCTGGCGGCTCCAGCTGGTTGTACCGGTCCAATACGCCTCGGACCTCCCGGGGGGCGGCGCGGCCGAGCCGAGACGCCGCAACAAAGCGCCCGAAACGGAAAAAGTGAGGAAATTCGTCGCTCGTACCCACCGGCCAGGGTCGTCGTGCGGGCCATCGATTGCCGGCGAATCCAGTTAGCGTTAAAACAACTGCCGTCGAGTCATGTCATTTCGTGCACGCTCCCCGCACCGCCGGCTCGCTCGGCCCATCACTCCCGGCGTCGCCATGGTCCCCAACATCC
Source organism: Deltaproteobacteria bacterium (assembly GCA_043780025.1). GTDB lineage: Bacteria > Myxococcota_A > Polyangia > Polyangiales > Polyangiaceae > SZUA-265. Next base: position 3,345 of record JAYWEH010000489.1, on the reverse strand, counting down.
GCATGGCGGATTCGGCGACGCTAGGCCCAGTGCTGGCCGCCGCAGACGAGCTCGCGACCTGCTCCGACACCGATGTCTTGTTGCGTCGCGCGGTCGAGATGGCCCGAGAACGCCTGGGCCTCGAACGGGTCGGCTTGTTCCTCAGCGATCCCAACGCGCCGATCCCGACCATGCGCGGTACCTGGGGCACCGGCACGGACGGCAGGACCACCGACGAACATGCGCTCTTCCACGATGGTGATCCACGGGAGTGGGAGCAGCTCTGCGGGATGCAACAGAAGGGCGCTTTGTGGCAGCAACACGAAGGCGTGTTGCACTGTGACGAGGAGCCCGAACGCAGCATCGAAATCGGTCGTGGTTGGTTGGCGGTGACGCCGCTGGTCGCCGGGCGCGAGCTCATCGGGGTGATGTACAACGACACGGCTGTGACACGGGCGGACCTCGAGCCCGTTCATCAGGTGAGGGCCGCGGTGTATTGCGGGCTGCTGGCGGGCTTGCTGTTGCCTCGCCGCAGCCGCTTCAATTGGCCGGCGCCGCGTTTTCACGTCGCCAATCCGCTGGTCGATCGCGTGCTCTCCGCGCTCGATCGGAACCCTCGCATGAGTGGCGAGAGGTTGGCGCAGGAGCTCAACGTGAGCGCGGGCTACCTCGCCCGTTCGTTCAAGGCGGAGATGGGCGTTTCGTTGGTCGACTATCGAAACCAACGCTTGATGGACCGCTTCTTCAATCTCGTCGAGCGCGATCAGGGCAACTTGCTCACTGCGGCACTGGGCGCCGGCTTCAACAGCTACACCCAGTTTCATCGTGTGTACCGCAAGATGTTCGGGCAGAGCCCGCGCGAGCACCTGAGCGTGCGAGCCGCGCGCGCGGAGCTCGCTTCCCGCAACGCGCCGTCGCCCGGTTAGAAACTCGGCTTTGCGGCCCCGTGCGGCCACTCTGGCCTGGGCTCGTGTGCTCGCCTGGTTTGATGAGCACCTGGCGAGCTGATCGAGAGTTCGCTCGGTGTTCCGTGGATGGTTTCAGAATGTTCGGGTCGTTGCGCTCGTCATGGGCCTCGCTGAGCCCGCGCTGGTCGCCCCGTTCGAGACGGATTGTTGCGCACTCGCCGCGAAGCGGGCTCCACTCGCCGCGAAGCAGCGGGTATTGGCCGCGCCGGCCGCGTGGCAAGGTTTTTGGTTTGTGCGGAGTCGTTGCTGCTCGGGTTATCCTTGCCGGGGGGCGACTCACGGATCGACCATGCCGTCCCCGGCGGGAAAGCCGGCGCACGCGAGCACGTCTAGCGCGGCGAGGTGACACGGGTCAGCGCTCGAGCTTGCTCCGGTGTCTTCGCACCGGACGGGGGTGGCGAGCTGGCATTCGTATAGAGCTCGGCCCTCATCCTCGCAGCCCAGCAACGGCGTTTGACACTCGCCTTCGCAATCGCGCTCGGGATGACCGCACTCGGCGACTTCGCGCAAGCACCTGGCCACACAGCGGCCGGCTTGGGGAACGGTGCACTCCGCGAGCACCGTGCGCTCTCTCTCGCAGATGGGCCCTGGTCGGCTCCTGCCGTCGATACAAACGAAATCAGCGTCCAGGGCCGCCCGAAAGCAGCTAGTGAGCTCGACCCAACGCGCTTCGCAATGCGGGTAGGCACGGCCGAGCGCGTTGTCTTCACACTCGGACACGCAACCTTCCGGGTAGTCCTCCTCGCAGCCGGCGCGCTGGGTGGCGAAACACCAATCGTCGCACGCTGTCGGCGCGATCGGATAGGCGGGGTCACACCCCGAGAGCAGCACGAGGCCGAGCGGTATGCCTGCGCTGGCGAGCACGTGGGTCATCATCGATCCGATTATGTAGCGTACAGCCGTAACACGATGGCGTGCTCGCTCGTACCAAGATAATGTGCGACCCGCGTGCGGTCCAATGAGATGTGAACGTCTCTCGTCCCGGCATCGAGCGCGCGTTGGGACTGCGCTCAGCACGAGCCTTTCGCTCAGCGCGAGCATCTCGCTTTGGGCGCTGACGGCGCGCTCACAAAGCGATGCCGAGAGCGCTTCTCCGCCCGCGGCGCAGGCAGACGCCGCCACACCCGAACGAGAGCGGGTCTCGCCGCCGCGGGCACTGTCGGACACCTCTGTGGAATATCCCGAAGGCGCTTCCGGTGACACCAGCGTCGAATTGATCTTGGTCATCGATCGCGCGGGTGGCGTCGAGGACGTGCGCGCGGAAACTGGCGCCGAGCCGTTTGTCGCAGCGGCGCTGAGCGCGGCGCGTCGTTGGCAATTTGTCCCCGCGCGGCGCGGAGCCGTGACGATGCCGGCGCGAATTCGCTTTCGCGTCGAATTTCGGCAAGAAGCGGAGGAAATTGACCTGCTGGACGCGGGCTCCTCGGCAGTCGCGCCCGTCCCCGCGCAAACGGCCGTTTCGCTGCCCGAGCCGATCGAAGTGAAGGTGACGGGCCTTCGCAAGGTCGGATCGAAGACCATATCGAGGGCATTTGCTCTGCAGCTGCCCGGAGCGTTCGGCAATCCCTTCGCGGCGATTGGTTCGGCTCCGGGCGTCACTCCGACGCTGTCCGGCGCGCCTTATTTCTACGTGCGCGGATCGCCCCCCGGCAATCTGGGTTATCTGCTCGACGGCTTACGGCTACCCGCCTTGTTCCACGTGTTGGCTGGGCCGTCGGTGGTGCACCCCGGGCTGGTTCAGAGCGTCGACTTTTTCGCTGGCCCTTACCCGGCTCGCTATGGCCGCTTTACAGGCGGCATTGCCGCCGGGCAGCTGCGGCCAGCCGAATACGCGCTGCACGGTGAGGTCAGCGTGCGAGCCTTCGACGCTTCGGGCCTGGTGGAGCTGCCGCTCTCCGACCACACGAGCGCCACCGTCGGTGGGCGCGTCTCTTATGCTAATCCGATCGCGCGGCTCTTCGCGCCCGATATTTCGGTTTCGTATTGGGACTACCAGCTCGGTCTCAGCCATGAGCTCTCTCCGCGCGATGAGCTGATGCTGCTCGGCTTCGGTTCGCGGGACGCACTCGATCGCGAAGATGAGGACGGGCGGCGCCGCGTCGTGTTCGGCGCGGAGTTCCACCGCGTGCTCCTGCGTTATCAGCGTGAGCTGGACGCGGGCTCCGCACAGGTCGCGCTCGCTGGCGGCTGGGATCGCTCGCGACTGGCGGATGGCAGCGTGACGCTGACGGACACCATCGGACAGCTGCGCGCCGGCATCGAGCACCAGTTGGCTGCTGATTGGCGGCTCGAAGCGGGGGCTGACCTCGGCCTCGATCGCTATACGCTCGAGATCGGTGAGCTCGACGATCCTGAAAGTCGAGACGAGTATGTCGAGCGCTATCCCGCGCGGACGGAC
>JAYWEH010000488.1:0-8593 GCA_043780025.1 Deltaproteobacteria bacterium | reverse complement strand
GCTGGCTACGTTCGCAGGCACCTCGTCCGCGCTGCCCCTTCGACACGGCCGCACAACGGCCGATTGAAGGTCAACTACAGACCCTTACACGTTCGATTCGAGCGGCCCCCTTTGCGGTGGCCGAATGTCGGGAGGGTCCGCTCAGGCCGCTGGGACCGCGCTGGATGTGGCGCCGCCGCGTGGCGTGCGCACCCAAGCTTCGGCCTTGCCCTTGAGCTCCCCGAACTTGCGACTCGCGCCGGAGAGCCGCTGATCCCACTCGAGGTTGATGGTCTGGTTCTGCACCACGGTGTGAAACTTCACCATTACCAGGGTCAGGAACAACGGGTGCAACACCGCTGAGCGAATGCTGCCGGCGAGCAGCGCGGCCACGACCATCGCCGCCACGCCGGCCGCTCCGGGCAGGACGTAAGCGATCACGAACGCGGGCGCCAACATCACGAGCCAAACGGCAAACGTGAGGACGTAGTCCAGCACGACCACCCACACGCCGGTGCGCAGCACTTCTTTGGCATTCTGCGCATAGTAGATGAGCCCGTCTTTGGAGCTGCGAAATACGTTCTCATCGCCGCGGGCCAGGTTGTACGAAAAGATTGTCTCGTCGATATACGTGGTGGACGCTCGCAAGACTCCGCGCACCACGCCCATCACCGAATTGAGCCCCGGAATGGGCAGCAAATTCGCGATCCAGTCCAACGTACGGTTGAAAGCTCTGACGATACCGTCAATCAGCATGTCCAGGCCGAACAGGACGTTCACTTCGCCAAAGCGCGCGGTGACCACGCGCTTCGCGTACGGGAACATGCCTTCGCTCCCGTTGCCGATCTGGCCCGACGTGATGAGTTCGGTGAGCACCACGATGTGTCCTGCCTTCAGCATGTACAACACGTAGCGGACGAAGAAGCGCCACAGCCCGCCCCCCACGACTCCCAGCGCGATCAGCCAGGCGTAACCGAGCAGCGGTGTCGCCTTTGACAAGAAGATGAAGCCGCCGATCAGGAGTGCCCAATACACGATCGCGGCGACCGTCAGCCCCAGGGAGATACCGAGACGCACGCCCAGGAACGGCAGCGTCTTCAGCAATAGGCTCACGGCTTCACCGATGCTCGCGCTACGGATGGCGACCGGATAGGAGTGCCGGACCGCCTGGTCCGGGTGGCTGTACGCGCTGCTGCCGGGGCCGGCGCCGCTGGCATTGTCGGCGCCGCTCGGTGCAAAGACCGCCGGGGCGAGGGCCACGGCCGGGGGAGGTGGCGGAGGCGCATACGCCGCACCCGGCGGAGGCGGTGGGGGTGGCGGCGGGCTGCCGATCTGCGGTAGCGCAGCCGTGCCGCCCCGGGCCTGCATGACGCTCGGCGTGCCGAGGAGCGTGATCACCGAGGTCCCGAGCCGGACGGACTGGCCTGGCGAGAGCGGAGTGGGCCCCGAGAGGCGGCGATTCTCGGCGTCAAACGAGCCGTTGGAGGAGCCGAGATCCGTGTACGTGACGCTGCTTCCACTGACCGACAGCTCGCCGTGGACCCCCGAAGAGCTCGGGTCCGCCAGCACGATATCTCCGGCTTCGCGCCCGATGCGCAGGCGGCCGTCGGGGAAGGGCTTTTCTTCCACCCTTCCGTCGGAGAACTGGATCCGGAACACGCACTGATTCATTCGTTCAGCCTTTCGAAGCGGTAGCTCGAGCGTGTCGGTCAGGCGAGCGAGCCGGTTGCGGAAATTCAGCGGCGCTCGCGCGATCAGCTGGCGCGTTCGCGCGCCAAGCGGAGCTCGACTTTTTCTTCGAATGCTGTGCCCAACGCATCGTAGGCGGCGCGCGCACTCGGGTTGGGTTCCACGCGCACCTTCGGGTCGAGCGCGACGAACGCCTCGAAAAGTTCTGCCCAGCTGAGGCTGCCAGCCGCTTTCGCCGCGCGCAACGCGCCGCCAAGCGCCGAGGCATTGGCGACGCTCAAGATGCTGACCGGCGTCTGGAACACGTCGGCAACGATGCGCTGGATGCCCGGGTTGCGCGAAGCGCCCCCGGTGAGCAGGAGCATTGCTGGGGCGTGGCCGATCCAATCCGAGTAGCGGCGCATGGAAACCGCTTGCGCTTCCACCACGGCGCGGGCGGCACGGGCCGGCTCTTTCCAGTCCCGAAAGCTCGCGCTGCCGAAACACTCGACGCCCGGTTCGGCGAGCCGCGGCGCGGTCTCTGGACTGAAAAACGGCAACATGAAATCGCCGTCATTACCGGGACGCGTCTCTTCCGTGATGGCTCGGGAAAAAGCCGTCCAATCCAGCCCGACTCGCCGCGCCACGTTTTCACGAGCCAGTGAACCATTCGTGAAACAGATGAGGCTCATGAAGCCGCCAGCTGGATTGCCGAACACATGACCGTAACCACGCGGGTCGGTGCGCGGTTGGTCCATGGCCGCAAATACGGTGTCGCTGGTGCCCAGGCTGACCAGGCGCGTGCCGGGTTGAATGGCGCCCATACCGACCAAGCTGCTCGGGTTGTCCCCGGAGAACGCGCTCACGGGCACTCCGGGCTGGAAGCCGTAGCGCTCCACGAAATACGGGGCGATCGTGCCGACCTGCGTGCCGGAGGGCGCCGGAGTGCGCAGCTTTTGCGCGAGGGAGGGCGCCGTCGCGTCGAGCAGGCCTGAATGCCAGCGCCCGCTAGAGAGCTCGAGCAGGTTCATGCCTGCCCCATCGCCCAGGTCGATAGGCGCTGACGTGCCCGCGAGCAGTGATGCCATGAACGAGCTGACCAGGTGGATCTCGCGCGTCTGTTCGTAGCTTTGTGGGGACGTCTGGAAGATTTTGCGAATCTGCGGTCCGGTGAAACGCTCGATCGGGCGCGAGCCGCTGATCTGCAACACGCGGTCCGCCCCGCCCACGGCCTTGGCGATTTCCAGGCACTGCTCGCCGGTCGAGCTGTCCATCCACATCGGTGAGGTGGGAAAGCTGAGCAGCGGACGAACCTGTTCGACCAGATTCTGATTCGGGTTCCAGCTGCTCGCGTCCCCGAGTGGCCGATTCAGAAAAACCGAGCCGTGCTGTTGGCCAGCCCCACTGATGCCTTCGACTTTCGACCAGTCGAAGCCCCGCGCTTTGGCGCGGCCTAGCACGAGGTCGAGCGCTTCGACCCACATCAGTGGATCGCTGTGGCGGACCTTGGGATCCGGATTGGGCAATACGCCTTGCGGTGAGTTGTAGCGCGGCAGCTCGCTTCCGAAGTTGACGCTCTCATCGAGCACCACTTGCCCACTGGCTGTGTCGATGACCATGGCCGAAAGGCTCTGGGTACTGGAATCTAGGCCTAGAAAATACGCCACTGGGGCTCCTCGACGCGCTTGGGTCGCGCTCGGCTATGCTTTGAAAGAGGTGGCCAGGCTACTCGCGCTCGGCGGGTGTCGCAATCGGTATCCGATCGCCAGAGCCCCCGCTCGGCCGCGGTGGCGTGGCCTCCACAAACTCTGCGAGCGTCGCGTATTCGCTGTGGCGGTGTGAGAACCCCGTCGCCTGTCGGAACGCGCGATCGCTGATCACGATGGGATACTTGATGTGTGCGACCGCGCCGGCCGGCAAACGCGGCAACCCGAAGCGACCGAGCAACAGCGGATGCAGCACGCGCGCGATTCGTGTGGGGATGCGCCCGGTGGCTCGGATCACTTCACTCAGCGGCAACGCCTGCGGCCCGGCTACGTTGTAGACACCGCGCAACTTGTGTTCGAGCGCGACGATGATGGCCGCTACGGCATCGGCCTCGTGCATGAACTGAAACAGTGGATCGAATCCGAGGATCATCGGCACGCGTGGCCCGGCGAGAAAAGCCGCAAGCGTGCCGTGGAGGCTCGGTCCGAGCGTGTAGACCATGCGCAGCACCGCAGTAATGCGGTCCGGCGAGCGCCACAGCGCGGACGCCGCAAACAGATCGGCAGCCACCAGGTCCGCGAGCTCCGGAAAGCTCTCGAGCGCCATGGGTGGTTCGTCTTCACCTCGATAAAGCGCCGCGTCCGGCACGGCGCCGTAGTAGGTGTGCCGGCCAACAAATAGCGTTTGAGCCACGCCGTGCCGATGGCAATACTCGAATACGCGCTGCGTGCCCCCCAGGTTGATGCGATAGCGCTCGTCCCGGCGTGTCGTCAGATGCGAGACGGTGGCCATGTGGATCACCGCGTCGGGGCGTTCGCTGCGGAACACCTCTTCGGCTTCGGGTTTGCGAATGTCCGTCTCGATCAGCTGCACCCCAGCGGGGCAGTTGGGCCAGGGCCTGCGATCGATGCCCAAGACCTGGTGGCCGCGAGCGATGAGCTCGATCGCGACGTTCTGGGCTAGCTTGCCCGAGATACCCGTGAGCAGCACCTTCATGAGTCGACTCCGTCCGGGGGCCGCAGTGCGCGCCGCCCGGAGCGCGGGGTAGCCGCTTGGGTGCCGCGCGCGGCCAGGCCTTCCGCGAGCAGCCCAGCTATCGCAGACTTCACCAGCTCGACCTGATCCAATATCACGGGCTGGCTTTCGTCCCCGGTACCGGAGAAAAACATCGGTGCCCCGAAGCGTAGCTCGGCGTGAACGGGCAGCGGAACCGGGATCAAATAGGGCGTCACCGGAATGTAGGGTACCCCGAGCAGTTTGCCGAGGAAGGTCAAGTTGGCGACCGTCGGTACGGCTTCACCTCCACCGAGAAACGCGAACGGAATGATCGGGGTCTTGGTGCGCAGGGCGAGGCGCAAGAAACCGGTTCCGAACTGGCCGAGCGAGTAGCGGTTCCAGAACAACTTGGACGTGCCGCGCGTGCCCTCCGGAAAAACGAGCAACAAGCGTTCGTTTTCGAGCAACTGAAGAGCGTGCTGCGGCAGGCCTGTGATTTGCCCGGTGCGGCTCGCCAACTGTGACAAGAACGGCACGCGGTTGATGAAGCGGTCGGCCATGCTGTGTGCCAGACGGGGCGGCTCGAGCTCGAAGAAGCACGCGGCGAGCACCATGCCCGCGTCGATCGCATAGCCGCCGGAGTGATTGCCCACCAAGATCGCCCGGCCGTGGGCGGGGACGTGTTCGATATCCAGGCACTCGACGGTGAAGTAGTGGCGGTACAGCCAGCCCAGGGCTCGCATGCCGCCCGACAGGGAACGGCGCGAGACACCGAAGGCGTCGAAACCGTGCGCGTTGAAGCCCAAGTCCAGCCGACCGAGCCGGGCTTCCACTTCCGCCGAGAGAGAGGCATGAGCGCCGGTGGCGTTGTCGGCCCCGGCTTGCCCCGGGTGGGTCGGGTCAGCCACCGTCCGGGCCGACGCTGGCATCAGAAGGTGCCGTGGTCGCATCGGGCCCGAGGGCATCCGTCTGCGCATCCGCGGGACCGGCATCGGGTGGCGGTGGCGTCGAGCAGATGCCGACGCGGCCCAACGGTTCCGCCTCGGGCCTCGGCAAACATTCCCAGCCGCGGGTGACCGCTTGCCGGCAGTCGGCGTCGACATCGCAGAGCTCGAGGCACAAGCCTACGTCGCCAGCACCTTCGCTGCCCGTCACCCCGCCGATGGCCGGCGTCGCGCAGCCCGCTTCGCGGGGGCTCGCCGTGGCACCGAAGCCGCAGCCTGCGGGATGACCCAGCACGCAGGGTGCCGTGCACGCGGACTCGCCATTGTTGAGCACGAAACAGCGGTTCCCCGCGCAGTCCGTATCCTGGGCGCAAGGTGATCCGATCGGCTGGCCTTCGGCGGCCTGATCCGTGCAGACACCGCGCGCCAGATCGCAGCGCCGCCCGCTGCAATCTTCGTCGCTGCCGCATTGAGGAAAGCAGAGGCCCTCCTGCCGCGAACCGGTGAACTCGGCCAGATTCCGGTAGGCGAGGGATTGGCACGCCAGATCGCGCCGGCCCAGGCACTTGTTCTCCGCGAGCGAGGTCGGGTTTTGCGACAAGCAGGTGAGCAGGCACAGGCCGGCGAAACATTCCGACTGGCTGTCGATCGCATCACATTCGGCGTTTTCCTGGCAGGGCGACGTGCAATAGCCGTTTGCTGGGCCTCCGCCGAAGAAATTGTCGCTGGCTGAAGTCAGGCAGGCCAAGCCCTCGCCGCATTCGGCGTCCGTCCCGCATTTGCGCCCGACGTGCGGGATCAGCGGGTCTTCCGCAGCGCTCCCGCCGGCGCCGTCCGGTCGAGGCGGTCCACTGCAGTCGCAGGCGCTATACCCGGAACCATCCTCCAAGCAAGTCTCGACGCCCGTACACCGACCGACACCAGCGCAGCGCTGCGTGGTGGCCGGTACGCAGGCCCGGGTCTGATCATCGTCACTACAAGAAGCTATCCACCCCGCGCAGAGCCCCATAAAGAGCAGGGCTGGCGCTGGGATTCTCATTCGGCTCATGGCGTTGGACCCTACCGCGAGATCTTGCCGCACACCTGGACAAAAGCCACCGGTCTGTTCCTTTGCTGGATACAATCCCGGTGCTCTAGCGCGAGCCGCGCTGCAGCGGGGGGCGAAAATTCGATCGGGTGCTCACGGGCCTAACTCGGGAAGCCACTCGTTCGCCTGCCGAGGCTGATCCTGCCAGCGTGCACCCCGAGACAACCCGAGCAGGGTCTGCTCGACGAGGGGAGTTGGAAAGCTCGCCGTGAGCACTCGCTCGGCCGTGGCGACATCGCCCGCTTGGTACGCGAGCTGCGCCAGCGAGAGCACGCCGGAGGGGTCCTTGGGCGGATCGTCGAAGGCGGGTCGAGCGGCGGCGTAGGCGCGACCATAAGAACCGAGCGCGACGTGAAAACCGGCGCTGGCGACCAGCGACGGTTGGGCGATCGCTCGAGCTTGCCAGCCTTGGCTCGCCTCGATCATCTCCACGAGCCCACCCAGACTGGCGGGTGGAGCAAGACGAACTGCGCGCCGGGCGAGCTCGAGGCCGCGCGCCGTATCGCCCGAGCGCGCCAGAATCAGCGCACTGGTCGAGAGCAGCGTCCAACAATCTTCACAGTCGGTCAGCGCCAGCGCGACCTCTCGGCGCGCTGTTTCGTCGTCCCCCAGGCGTTCCGCGGCCTCGGCCGCGATGATGCGCAAAGTCCGTGCGGATTCTCCGAGCTGCTGGATCAGCCGCTCGTCCCTGCTGATGTCGATCTCGGCGCCCGCCGTGGGCAGCGACAGCCGCGTTGGCGAGCCCGCGAGTACGGAGAGCGCAAAATGCTGGATCGACTCCAAGCTCTGGCGGTCGACGTCGCGCGTCAGGGTGAGCGCGCTGGCCAGAACTTTCAACAGCAGCGCGGAGCGCTGGCGTGTTGGCACGCCGGCGTCGGCGCTGTTCTTCAAGAAGTGTCCCGACAGGGTGAGCGCGGAGCGGGGCCGTCCGGCTGTGAGCTCACGGCTCACGAAGTGCTCCTGAGCGGGTGTGTAATGCGGATTTTCCGTGAGTTCGCGGCGCCAGAACCTTTCGGTGTCGGCGTAGTCATGCGCTCTGACCGCCGAGCGCACGCCAAGCGCCGCAAACCCGAGTGCGAGTGCGACCTGGGCGTTACGACCGAACCTGAGCGGTGTCGCCACGAGGGCACCGAGCCCCAAGCCAAGCGCGACAAAGGGCATATAGAGGAAGCGTGGCGAGACCAATACCGAGTAGCCGAGCCACACCACACCCGAGACGGGCAGCAGCAACCCCACGTAGGCAGCGAGCGCGAGAGACGCCCCCGCTCGGCGCAGGCGCCAGACGTATGCGAGCAGGGCGGCGACGGCCAAGGTGCAGCCGCCGAGCAGCGCAAAGCCGGAGTGGACGGTGGCTGTCGATCCTTCGAAGTGGATCAGCGCGCGGCCCAGCGTCAAGTCCGCGGGCCAACAGACGAGAGCCGTGTAGCGACCATATGCCTCGAGGATCAGGCCGAGGTGATTGAGCAAGCTCGGCCGCGCCGCGGCTAGTGCGCCTCCCGCCACCGCGCGGTGTGCCAGCATGAACCCGAGAGACAGCACGAGATAAGGAAAGGCGGCACCGAGCAGTCGCCCGAGGTTCGCTCTGTCGAGGGGCCCTCGCGTGACGGACCAAGCTTCGACCACCACGAACACCGGGAACACGACCGCCATTTCCTTGGCGGCGAAGGCGATCGCGAGGCCAATTGCCTGTAGCGCGATGCCGCTCGCCGTGCTCGTGCGCGCGCGGCGCACTCCCAGCGTGGCCACCAATAGCCCGAGTAGCGCGAGCACGTCGGTGCGCCCGGCGATCCACGCCGCCGCCTCAGTCTGCGCAGGGTGTACAGCGAACAACAGCGCACCCGCGAAGGCGGGCCAGGGTTTGCCGATCCAGCCCCGCAGCACGTAGTAGAGCAAAGCCGCGTTCGCGGCGTGCAGTGCGATATTGGTCAGGTGAAACGCGAGCGGCGAGCCTCCGCCCCACCACCAATCCAGTGCGTAGCTCGTCACCACCAGCGGGCGCCAAAACGTGCGGTGCTGGTCGGGCGCGACGTCGAAGTTCGTCTCCCACAGGCTGCGCACCAGCCATTCTCGCCAGTGCCCGAGATCGTGGACGTAGTGATTGCTCGAAATCAGCGCCACGTCATCGAAGATGAATGGCCCCTCGAGCGCCGGGAGCATCACCAGAAGCGCGGCGAGCGCTGCGCCAGCGGCGAGCCACGCCAAGCTCAGCTGC
>JAYWEH010000487.1:0-8603 GCA_043780025.1 Deltaproteobacteria bacterium | reverse complement strand
GGCCAGGGCGTTGACGTCGTCCTGCACGATCACGTGCGCGGAGCCCCAGCGGCGTAGCGCGGACCCCGAACGAGGAAATGCTGGCAGGTCCTCGGCATCGAGCCCTGACGCGGAGTACGTGAGTGGAAACGTTTCCTCCAGCACCGCCACCCGGCTGCGATCGAAATCGGCGCGCAGCTCGGTGACGGGAATGGCGCGGCCTGTTTGCGGTGATTCTGACATCTCCTGTCCGGGCGTTCATATCATGGAACGGGAAAATTCGGCTTCGGCGCTCGTGAGCGTCGCTTGCTCTTGGCTCCACCACCTGCCTCGGCGTAGTAATGGCGCCCAAGGAGCCTCCCCACGATGACTCAGTTCAAGACCATTCAGACCTATCTCGGCGAAAAGGCCGGGTACTACCTCGAGCATCAGTCCAAGACGGTGAGCAAGGAGCACCTGCACCTGCCGGCTCCGGATTTCGTCGCGCGCGAGTTTGGCGGCTCCGATCGCAGCCCCCAGGTCTTGCGCAGCCTACAGGGCCTGTTCTCGCACGGGCGCTTGGCCAAGACCGGCTACCTGTCGATCCTCCCGGTGGATCAAGGCATCGAACACTCCGCGGGCGCTTCGTTTGCGAAGAACCCCGAGTATTTCGATCCGGAGAACATCGTGAAGCTCGCCATCGAAGGCGGCTGTAACGCGGTGGCCAGCACGTTCGGCGTGCTCGGTAACGTGTCGCGCAAGTACGCGCACAAGATCCCGTTCATGGTGAAGTTCAACCACAACGAGCTGCTCACCTACCCGAACAAGGCCGAGCAGATCACCTGGGGCACGATCAAGCAGGCGTGGGACATGGGCTGCGTGTCCGTCGGCGCCACCGTGTACTTCGGTTCCGATGATGCCACCCGCCAGATCGTGGAAGTCTCGAAGATGTTCCAGATGGCTCACGAGCTCGGCATGGCTACCGTGCTCTGGTGCTACGTGCGCAACAAGGCCTTCAAGCAGGGCAGCACGGACTACCACGTCTCGGCGGATTTGACGGGCCAGGCCAACCACCTCGGTGTGACCATGGGCGCTGACATCATCAAGCAGAAGCTGCCGGAGAACAACGGCGGCTACAAAGCGCTCAACACGGGTGAGTCTTCCTACGGCAAGCTGGATGAGCGCATCTACTCGCAGCTCACTTCCGATCACCCGATTGATCTGTGCCGCTATCAGGTGCTCAACTGCTACAGCGGCCGCATCGGCCTCATCAACAGCGGTGGCGCCTCCGGCAAGAACGACTTCGGCGAGGCGGTGACCACTGCCGTCATCAACAAGCGTGCGGGAGGCATGGGCCTGATCAGCGGCCGCAAAGCGTTCCAGCGGCCGATGGCCGAGGGCGCCAAGCTGCTCGAGGCCATTCAGGACGTGTACCTGTGTCCCGAGGTCACGATCGCCTGAGGGATTCGGCTGGGGCCTTCGAGGAACGCCACTCGGAGGCCCGCGGTCGCGGACTGCTTGCTGCCGGCTCCGCCATCGTGATACGCGGTAGCATGCGCTACGGATCCATCCGCTTCCCGGGAGCGGTCGCCGTCCAGCCTGTCCGCGTCGCTCTTGTGGGGGTCGCGCTCGGTGTTTTCGCTGCGGCGTGCGGAGATTCCGCGGCCGAGAGCGGCTGGGGCGGGGCCCAGACCTGCAGCGTGGTCTTGCCGCCGATTGCCGTTTCCGAGCCGGTGGCGCCGGTGCTCCTGCCGGTGGCGCCGGACATCGCGGCTAGCGCCAACGGGTTCTCGCTTCGGAATTTCACGCTGGGCCCGCTCGCGGGGTTTTCGTGTGTGGCGCGCCAGCTCGAGGTCACCTTTGCCGAGGGGCCCGGGGGTCGCCCGATCGCTCCGGAGGATGGGGCGCGCCCCGTGGTGCTCGAGCCGTTTGAGTGTCAGGCGCCCGATGGGCGCATCTACGAGTTCGAAGGCACCGGCGCCGCGGACGTTCGGGGCATGTATTTCACCTCGACGTTTTCTGCCTGGCTCGACGGGGGGCAGGGCACGGTCGTGTGCACGACCACGTTGCGGCGCCAGACCGGAAGTGGGCTGAGCTTGGACGCTGGCGTGCTCGAGTTGGGCGTAGACGCAGCGCCCCTGTAAGCGCCTTGCGCACACGGGGCTCGGCGATTTGGACGCGTGCGGGGTTCCCCCTCAAGGGTGTCGCAGATTTTCCGTTTGCGGCAGGGTGGCCAGCACTCTCCCCTCGCCGCCGGAGCAACTGACTCCGGAACAGAGCCTGGCTCGCGAGCGGGCCATTCTGCAGTACGTGGTCGACAACGTCCCCTACTGTATCTTCTGGAAGGACAGGGACAGCCGCTACCTCGGTTGCAACAAGAACTTCGCGGCTCTCGACGGCCTCACCGATCCGCGCCACATGATCGGCAAGACGGACTACGAGACCGCGTGGCGGGCCCACGCTGACGACTACCGCAAGTTCGACCGCGAGACGATGCGGCGCGGTATCCCGCTGTTGGATCAGGAAGAGGTCACCCACGACGACAAGGGCCGCGAGATGGTGATCTTGACCAGCAAGGTGCCCCTGCGTGACGAAGCCGAGCAGGTCATTGGCCTGCTCGGAATCATCGTCGATATCACTCAGCGCAAGCAGATCGAAACCGAGCTGCAGCGCGCCAAGGAACAGGCCGAATCCGCCGCCGAGGTCAAAGGTGAATTCATCGCCAGGATGAGCCACGAGCTCCGGACTCCGCTCACGCTCATTTCGAGCCCGCTCGAAAGCTTGATCGCCGGCGACGCCGGGCCCTTGCCGAGCGCCGTCCTCGGGCAGCTCACGCGCGCCCACCGCAGCACCATGCGCCTGCTCGGCATGGTGGACGACGTGCTCGACTTTTCGCGCGCCGAAGTGGGCAAACACGAAGCCTTGCGCGAGTTGACCGCGGTCTCCGAGATCGCGGCAACGCTCGTGGACGACGCGGCTCCGCTCGCGCGCGCGCGCGGCTTGACGCTCGACTTTCAGGACGGCCTTGCCGGCCAGCTTTTGCCCGTCGATCGCGGAATGTTCGAAAAGATCCTGCTCAACTTGGTGGGCAACGCGCTGAAGTTCACGCCCCCCGGCGGATCAGTGCGCGTGGCGACCGAGGGGACGGATGCGCATTTCGAGCTGTCCGTCACGGATACGGGGATCGGTATTGCGGCAGAGAGTCAAGCGCGCGTGTTTGAGGCGTTTCATCAGATTGATGCGCGCGCCACCCGTCGCTTCGGCGGAGCCGGTTTGGGGCTCTCCATTGTCAAATCATTCGCCGAGCTGATGGGCGGGACGGTGCGGCTCGAGAGCGAAGTGGGCAAGGGGAGTCGCTTCGTGGTCACGCTGCCACGCCACGCCGAGGTCCGCGCGGCCCGGCCTTCGACGATCCCGGCTGACGTGCAGCATCGCTGGTCCTCGCTGGGCAGCGGGGACACGATCCCCCCCGATGCGATTGAGCCGGAGGGGGGCGATTTGCCTCGCGTGCTCATCGTGGAGGACAACTCGGAGCTGCGCGCGCAACTCCGCCAGCTGCTCGGCGGTCGCTATCGTGTCAGCACCGCGGAGAACGGCAAGCGCGCACTCGAGCTGCTCGAAAAGAACGAACTGCCCGACGTGATCGTCTCCGATGTGATGATGCCCGAGCTCGATGGCCTTTCGCTGGTCGAAATCCTCAAGAGCGACGAGCGTTGGCGCCATCTTCCGATCATCCTGCTGACGGCGCGCACCGGCCAGGAAGCCCTGGTATCGGCTCTCGAAACGGGAGCGGACGATTACATCGCCAAGCCGTTTACGGCGGCGGAGCTCCGGGCGCGCGTACGGGCCGCTTATCGGCTGGGCAGCACGCATCAAAAGCTCGCGGCCCTGACGGCAGAGCTCGAGCGCCTGCGCGCACGGCCTCGCTTCGCAGAGCCTATTACGCAGGCGCCCGAAGCGATTCATCCCTGAAGGGACATCGCGGCGCGCCGCCCTTGCACGCGGCGGGTGGGTCGCACTAGTCTATCGGGGTGCAATCCGACCTCGTCCTGTACGGCAACACGCCGTTGACTAGCCCCTACGTCATGTCGGTGTTCGTGGGGCTGGAGGAGAAAGGCTTGCCGTTCAGGCTCGAGCTCCTGGACCTCGGCAAGAACGAGCAGCACCAGCCGGACTTCGTCGCGCACTCCATCACGAACCGCGTGCCGACATTGCGTCACGGCGAAGTCTGGATCAGCGAATCGCTGGCGATCCTCGAGTACCTAGAAGAGCAGTTCGCCCCGCCGGGCCACCCCCGCTTGTATCCACTAAGCGCGGTAGAGCGCGCCCGCGTGCGCATGGCACAGGGCCTGCTCCGCAGTGACTTCATGCCGATTCGCGAAGAGCGGCCGACGGAGAGCATCTTCCAGGGCGCCGCCATTCGCCCCTTGTCGGAGAAAGCGGAGGCCGCCCGCATTCGCCTGATCCGTATCGCGACGGCGTTGATCGGAACACGCCGCAGTATCGCTAGCGACTTCAGCATCGCGGACGTGGATCTGGCAGTGATGCTGCAACGTCTGGTGCACAACGCGGATCCGGTGCCGGATCCATTGGTCGACTACACGCGCGCCATCTGGCAACGGCCGTCGTTACAGAAATGGCTGGTGCTCACGCGCTACCGTGCGCCCGTCAGCTGATGGCAGCAGATTCGCAGCTCGCTAGCGAAGTGCCGCCGGCCAGCGAACGGGCTCGCGCCGTTCGGCTGTACGTGTCCGTTGGCGTCGCGGTCGCCGTCATCCTCGGGCTCGCTTTGGTGGCGGTACGCAGGCCCTTGGCAGATGCGCTCGCCGGCAGGGTGCCTCAGGCATTGCCCAGAGTGGACGCTGCTGCGGAGGCGCCGGCATCTCGTGTGCGCTGGGTGCCCGTGGCCACCGGCTTCAAGGAGCCGGTTGATCTGCAATTTGTGCCGGGTCGGAGCGATTACGCCATCGTGCTGGAGAAGCCCGGGCGAGCGCGCCTGTTGCGTTTGCGGGCTGGCGGCGCAGACGCGGGCAGCAGCCCCGTCATGGAGCCGGTGCGCCCGGATGAGGCCGATGAAGACGTGGTCCAGCTGGAGGTGCACAGCGCGTCGGAGCTCGGCTTGCTCGGTTTGGCGTTCCACCCGCGTTATCTCGAAAATGGTCTGTTCTATCTGAACGACAATCCCGATGACGGCGGCCCTCTGCGCACGCGCATCAGCGAGTGGCGGCTACCGGTTTCGGCGTTGGGTCGCGAGCGCGCGCGGCTCGAGCGCGTGCTGCTCGAAATCGAGCAGCCCTACCGCAACCACGACGGAGGCCAGGTGGCGTTCGGCCCGGACGGCTACCTGTACATCGGCATGGGTGACGGAGGCCATCGAGCGGACCCGCAAGGCCACGGCCAGAATCTCTCGTCATTGCTCGGCAAGATGTTGCGCATCGACGTCGATGCGCGCCCCCGGTACGCCGTGCCGCGCGACAATCCGTTTGTCGGCAGACCCGGCGTGAAGCCCGAGATCTGGGCCTACGGGCTGCGTAACCCTTGGCGCTTCAGCTTCGATCCCAAAGGTCGCCTGGTTGCGGCGGACGTGGGCCAGGATCTGTTCGAGGAGATTGATATCGTCTCCGCGGGAGACAACCTGGGTTGGGTGGTGCGCGAGGCGGCGCATTGTTTCTCGCCCGCCGCGGGTTGCCCGAGTGACGGCTTCGTGGACCCCATCTTCGAATACGGCAGACACGACGGTAGCAGCGTCACGGGCGGCCACGTCTACCTCGGCCGTTCTATGCCGGGGTTACACGGCAAGTACCTGTTTGCCGACTTCGTCTCCGGTAACCTGTGGGCTCTCGTGCTCCCGAGCGACTCCGCCGGGAAGGGCGAAGCGGAGCTGCTCGGTCGCTTTCCACACGCCATTTCGGCCTTCGGTCGCGACCTGGAGGGGGAGATTTACGCGCTCGATTTCACGCGCGGGCTGGTGCTGAAGCTTTCCTCGTCGAAACCCGCTCAGTAATTGATCTGCAGCTGCATGCGGATGAGGCTACCCCGTTCGAGCTCGTAAGGGGCCCGACCGTCGGTTCTGCGGGCGATTGTGTAGGCGGCGGTGAACTCGACCGGTTTGATGATCTGCCACTCGACGCCCGCTTCGAGCTCGCGCACGGAGTAGCGCGGCGCATTGCGCTCGTGCTTCTTGCCGCCCTCGTAGTTCATGACGCGCGCGAACGGAATCAGCGTGCCGGGTACGAGCTCGTCGAGCTTCAACGAGACCAGCGCGTAACCGCCGTGGAGCTTCTTGCGCTCAACCTCCCCGGTAAAGGTCTCCTCACCCGCGTCGTCGGTGACCGTCGCCGCGTTCGTCAGCTCAGGCCCAACGCCGAGGTTGTACTCCGCCTGGAAGCCAATGGGTTGTGGGTACACAGTGAGGCTGAGCGCCCCGCGCGCATCGCGCACGTCGTCGGGCGCCGTGACGCCTTCGTCGGTCCGCACCACGAACTTGCCGGTGTAGCCGCTCACACCCACCTCGACGATCTGTTCGCCGAACAGGAACGGGTAAGTAATTCGGCCAACCACGTGCTTGTTGGTGTTGGTGTCGGCTTGGTTGATGGTTTGGCCTTCGTACACGCCGAGCGCAACCAAGCCGTAGTCGCCGGAGCCTTTCAGGCCGCTTTCGACGAGGTGCTTGAAGCGTTTGCGGATCTCCGGCGGCGCGTAATAAAAGAACACGCCGAGGTCGCGCTCGCCCGCGAGCGCGCTGTTCAAAGCATCGGAGCGATCCATCGGCAACCGGTTCTGACTCGATTGCATGTTCTCGAAGCCGAACGGGACCTTGGATTGGCCGACGCGGAAGCGGAACATCTTCTGCTCGTCGAGGGCCAGGTCGAAGTACCAGTCGCGCAGCTGCGCAACGTGCAGGGTGTCCCCCGCGCTGGCCGCAAAGTCGGGCTGCAGGTACATCTGCACCTGCGGGTGCAGGTCTCCGGTGAGCACGAGGCGCGCGCGCCGGATCAGAATCCCCGCATCCTGCCCGACCGAACGGTCCCCTTGCAGGTTCACCAGACGATCGTTGGTCGCGCCGAGTTGGTTGTAGCGGAACTGGGTGTAGCCCCGGACGGAGATGCGGTCGAAGAAGTGCGCCGGCTTTTCGGGGGGTGGGGCCGCGGCGGGCTCAGGGGCAAGGACTGGCGCGGGTGGTGGCGCAGCCGTTGGACTCACGAGTGGCTGTGCGGCTGCCGGCGCGCTCGGCGGCGGGGCAGGGGGCGGTGGCGCAGGCTGGGCTGCCGGGGGCGGGGCGACCGCGGGAGCGGTTGCGGGTGCCTCGGGGACGGGTGCCGCGGGGATGGGAGCAGGAACCTGGGCGCGAGCTCCGCCGGCGAAGCATAAACCGGAGAACGCGACGAGCAGAGCCAGGCCCGAACTGAGACGGCGTATTGAGCGCGGGATGAGTGAGTGAGTCACCGCCGGCTAGGTAATGGAGCCGGGGGGGCAGGAGGGTGATGTCTCTGTGACTATCACGTGGCATTTCTGTGACTACGTGGGCCGTGCAACTGTGACGCTCCGATGAAATTGGAATAAGTGGCTGAATTTTGGCTCTGCCATCGTCATGCCATTATGGCGACCGTGTGTCCTGATCCCCCCGGGCACTGCCGGCCTCCGGGTCGATGAGGCCTGGCCCGTGCCTGCTCGGACCCTCCCCGCACCTCGCCCCGCTCTGCCGCCTGCACCCTGAGCGGCTCAGCGCAGCTTTCGCAGGGCGCTCTGGTTTCGCGCCGTATCGTGCCCCTGAGCGAGCAAGGTCATGTCTGCCTGCATGTCGAGCACGCCGTATTCTCCGGCACCGAGCACGCGTTGCACCTCTTCACGCCCTTCCCAACGCAGGCTGCGCCGACTGTAAATGACGTACTCGGCGCCACCGGTTCCGGCCTTCAGCGCGCTCAGGCTGCTACGCCGCGCGAGTTGGGCCCCTCGTATTCACCAGCGCTCACCGATGCCGTGCTCGGGATCTGTTCGGCGAGTTTCTGAAAGGCAGCGCGCAGCTCGGCGTCTTTCGTCGTCCAATCGAAGGACACCTCGTGAAAGCTGGTCTTGAAGCGGTCGCCGAAGAAAGCGCCGAAATGAATGCTCACGATCGCGCTGCCCAAGAGCGCGGCTGCCAGTGCGGGCAGGCGCCGCCGCCGACTGCGAATGGCGAGCGCTGCGATGGCCGCCAGGAAAATGTACGGCAAGAACAGCACGTGGCTCATCACCAGGGTCAAACGCGCGGCACCCGCTCGAGAGCAAGCTCCGTGCCCAGCGAGCGCTGCCGTCAAATCTCGAAGCTGGCACCTTGGGCCATTCAGCCGCGGCGCGGCGCTCGCGTATGAAAAACGTGCTGCCAGTGCGTTTTGTCCCGCCAATGCTGCATCGAGCGGACATTAACCTCCGATGGAGCGCTGGAGCTCTGCGCGTAATTGTTTGATGCGGCGCGATCTCGGTCAGTTTCTCGATGTAATGTCGATGCGCGTGTGCAGGTGCGTGCTAGGCCAAGAGCTCTGGACTCGATCCTGGAGTAATCCGCAGTGAAGCTTGCAGCGTCACGATGTCCGGTGGGAGCGACGGTGGAACGAGCACTCGGCGCGTACCTCATCTCTGTCGCGGCCTGCCTTGCGTGCAGTCCC
>JAYWEH010000486.1:0-20127 GCA_043780025.1 Deltaproteobacteria bacterium | reverse complement strand
CGAGCGCGGCTGCCGCGGCGCCTACGTATGCGGTTCCGGACACGTACCCGGATCCTGCCGAGGGGCATGATTTCAAGCAGGAGCTCGGCGTATTGCACCGCGTCGTTGCTTGCGCGGGTGACGCCCCCATCCCCAAGAATCTCGACGCTTCGGTGGTCGACAAGCACTGCGCGCGGGTCGAGCCCATCGTGAGGCATTATCGCGAGAAGTACCTGACGAAAGCGAAGCCGTTCTTCGATGGTATCCGTCCAAAAGAGCTGCCGCAGACGGTCGTCTATCCCTTTGGCGGGGGCGACCTGTTGTCCCCGCTGGTCGTCTTCCCCGACGCGCTCGAGATCACGACCATCTCCCTCGAGTACGCCGGCGATCCGCGCGGCGTTGGGAAGGCCGACAAGAAGGCTTTGGATGCCGGGCTCGCGTTGTTCGCCGATTCCTTCCGCACGCTCCTGCGCGGCGACTGGAACTGGACACGCAACATGGAGGCGCTGCAGAAGGCGAAGTTTCCCGAACAACTCGGCTACGCGCTGATCGCTCTCGCGGTGCATGAGTACCAGCCCCTATCGCTGCGCTTCTTTCGCCTGAAGCCCGATGGATCCATCGACTACCTGGACGACGCGGAGATCGAGGCGCTCGCGGACAAGCGGCCCGAGCAGCTACGCGTGTGGGGCGCGCCCGACTACTCGCTGGCGTTCTCGAACGCCGAGATCCGCTTCTCCAAGCCGGGAGGCCCCGTCAAACTATTCAGGCACATGGCAGGCAATCTATCCAACAAGGGGCTGCGCGAGGACATCCCCGAGCTGCTGCGTCACCTGGAAAAGAAGGGCAGGGTGTCGGCGACCACGCGGGCTGCATCGCACCTCTTGTGGAGCCCGTACTTCACCGACATCCGGGACTTCCTGAGCAAGCATCTCGTGTGGATGACCTCCGACTCGACCGGCATTACTCCCGAGGACGCCAAGGCTGCCGGTCTGGTACAGGAGTTTTACGGCACCTTCGAAGGCATGTACGAGCCGAGCGACCAAGACCCGCGGCCCAAAGTACACAGCGACGCCCTCGAGGTGCTGTTCAAGGAGAAGTCGACAACCCACCTCGACTTCCTCTACGGCTATTCGGATAACCGGCGCGTAGACGCGGCCACGGCTCGCATCGGCCACGTGATCGTCACCCGTAGGCCCTGAAGGCTCACGGTCCCGCTCTGTTCCCGGACCTCCCACACCGGAGCTGTGCGCGGGCAATGCGAGGAGAAGCCCTGCACCACCGCCTGGACAATCGGGGGCCAAGGCTCGGCCGGAAAGATCCGCCGGAGCCGCGCCGTATACTCTTCAGGATGCCCGTGTTGCTCAGCCATTGTCGCATTTTCGAACGCTCTCTGCGCTGGCTCGTGGGGCTATCGCTCGTGTTCGGGTCGGCATCGGCCGTGGCGGACGACAAGGAAGGTCGAACCATCGATGCGAAGGAAACCCGCACCATCGATGCGAAGGAAACCCGCACCATCGATGCGACCGGGCTGTGCAAGATGTTCTGGGGCATTGGCAACGACTCGTTCACCTATTGCCGCAACGAGCGGATCGGCGAGGTGCGGCCAGCGATCCGCCGCGCAGTGGTCGTCGTTCACGGCAAACATCGTAATGCCCAGAACTATTTCGACGCTGTGAGCCGCCTGGCCGCGGAAGAGGGGCGCGCCAACGACACGCTGGTGATCGCGCTGCAGTTCCTGACCCAAGCCGATACCGTGGCGCACCGGCTGCCCGCCAATGTGGCCTATTGGGACGCGGACGGCTGGAAGCACGGGCTTAAATCTCTAAACGGCTCCAAGCTCTCCTCGTTCGAGGTGCTCGATCAGATGCTCGAGCGCCTGATCGACTACAATCCCAACCTGGAGCAGATTGTGATTGCGGGGCACTCGGCTGGAGCCCAATTCGTGCAAAAGCACGCTGCGGCGCGCCACCTGAATGTGCCCGCTTGGAAGGGGCAGCTCCACTATGTGGTGACCAACGCCGGGACCTACATGTACCTGAACGGCGAGCGGCCAGGCGACACGCGAGCCTGTAAACGCGACTACAACGATTACCGCTACGGCATCGAACACAATCGCCTCGAGTATTTTGCGGGCACCAGCCCCGACAGCCTGTGGAAGAAATTCTCCGAATTCCCCGTCACGGTCTTGCTTGGCAGCGAGGACACGGACGAAGAGGGTGACCGCAGCTGTCCGGCGATGGCGCAGGGCCCGAATCGGTTCGAGCGCGGCAAACATTTTCACCGGCTGACGGCGCAGGCGCTGCCGTTGCAAGTACCGGGGGCGGGGTCGTCAAAGTTCCGGCTGCGGGTCATTCCTCACGTGGGTCATGACTTCGAGCGCATGTGGGACTCGCGTTGCGGCCGCGACCTTCTGTTTGGCAATGGGGACTGTAATGGTTCGCCTCCGCCGCGCGCTGCATTTCCGCTTTGAAGCGGACCTTCGCTAACGCCTGTAGCGATGCGTCACCGGGCGCTCCCGAGCAGCGCCTCTACGAAGAGCGAGAGCTGATCGGGGTGTGCGTTGAGCTTGTCGCGCAGCGAACGTGAGATCTCGACGTGCAGAAAGGAGCCGCCGGCGGCGACCGAGTAGCGTGCCTGCCGGTTCAGGGTGCCGCCGAGCACGCGGATTTGCGTCGGGTACGCCGCCGCGCGGACGCCGAGCGCGCGCCCGAGAGCGCGAGCCGCCGGCACCGGATCGGCGCGTGTGCCCGCAGCACTCACGATCAGGTCAGCCGTCGGGGCCGCGGCGTCCGCGAAGCCGTGCAGCTGCACGACCTCGAGCCCCGGCAAGATGTCGACGCAGGCAGAGTGAGCGGTGAGGAAGAAGCTGGTTTCTGCGTGCGCCACGTCCGAAGCGGCCGAACCGGCCTGGGAGGACCCCGCGTCTCCAGCCGCGACGGGTATGCGATACCGGTGCACGGTGTTCACGAGCAGGCCGCGGGCCCCGCTCACGACGAACGCGTGCAGCCCGATGTCCAGGGTACCTTCGTCATAGAAGCTGTGCGGCACCTCGATCAGCACCGGTCGCGCCGTTCCAGTGCGCAGCACGAGTGCGCCCGCACCGCGACGGCTTTGCAACTCCTCCGCGATCAGCTGCGCCCACTCTGCGATGGGCGCGCTGCGGAAGCCGGCGGGCGCTGGCAGCGGGGTCGCTGAGCCCCGTGCGGCGAAGCGCAGTTGCTCGTTGACCCAATGGCGGTAGCTCGCGAGCTCCTCCGAGGATCCGGCGCGATACGGGACGCGCGTCTTGCCGCCTTGCCGCAAGGGCTCGATAGCGCGCCGTACGAGCTCCAGGGCTTCACGCGGATCGGGCGCCGGGGGCGTCTGATTCTGCATTTTCACGAAAACGGCTCCCCGAGGGGTGGAAAAGGGTGATTCGAGGATAGCGGGTTCCCCGGGCCGGCTTCGGGAAGATGAGGTAACTCAGAGGATTTTTTGGCATTCTGCCGCGCCCCAACCGTCGTTCGGGTTGGCTCGGTTTGATGTTCCAATGCCTTATGAACTCGTGATCTTCGACTTCGACGGCACCCTTGCGGATAGCGCCGAGTGGGTGCGCGGGGTGCTCAACGATGTGGCTCGCCGTTACCGTTTTCGCAGCGTGGGCGCGCATGAGTTCGACGAGCTGCGCGCCAAGGATACGCGCGCCGCCTTGGCGTACCTCGGGGTGTCGACCTGGAAGCTTCCGTTCATCGTTCGTCACATGCGTCGCCTGATGGCGCGCGGCGCTCCGCACATCGAGCTGTTTCCGGGTGTTCACGAGTTACTCGAGCAACTCGCGCGTCGCGGCGTCGTCACCGCTATCGTGAGCTCCAACTCCGAGCAAAACGTGCGTCAGATCCTGGGGCCCTCGAGTGCGGCGCGCATTCAATTCTACGCCTGCAGTGTCGGCTTGTTCGGCAAGCGTTCCCAATTTCGCGCCGTCGTGCGTCGTAGCGGCATCGCGCCCCAATCGGCGATTGCCATCGGCGACGAAGTCCGTGACCTCGAGGCCGCCGCGGGCGCCGGCATCGCCGCGGGCGCCGTGGCCTGGGGTTACGCGACGCCCGAACTTCTGCGCTCACGTGAGCCCGCTGCCATGTTCGACAGCTTCGATCAACTGCGAGACCACCTCACGCGTTAGGCCCCACCTGAACCGCACCCTCCGCTCTGGAAGATGAAATGACGCGCTATGCCCTCTTGCTCCGTGGCGTGAACGTCGGCACAAAAAATAGCCTGCCCATGGCCGAGCTACGTGAAATGCTCACGCAGGCGGGTTGCACTGAAGTCCAGACCTACGTGCAGAGCGGCAATGCCGTGTTCAACACGAAGCTCGCCGCCGCCGCGCTGAGCCAGGGGATCGAGGGTGCTCTCGCGCGCTACATGGGGCGGCCCATAGCGACGACGTTGCGCACCCACGCGCAGCTGAAGGCGGTCGTCGAGGGCAACCCTTTTGTGAAAGAGGCAACAAATCCCACCTTCCTATGTGTGACCTTCTTGACTCACGCCCCGACGAGATCGGAGCTCGCGCCGCTCGACGCCGAAGATTTCCAGCCGGAACTCTTTGAGGTCAGGGGCAAGGAGATCTACACCTGGCGCCCGAACGGCCAGGGGCGGAGCCGGCTGGCAGCAGTGCTCGGTAAGCTGCGGCTCCGGGGCACGGTCACGACCCGCAACTGGAAGACCGTACAGAAGCTCCTCGAGATGCTCAGCGGCAGCTGACCCCGCCGACCTCGTGCTCAGCGAAACTGCCGCGCCGTGCGGATCAAATCGTACGCGGCGTTGATTTCTCGTGCGCGTTCTTCGGCGAGTTGGCGCATGCCCTCGGGTAACCCCTTGGAGACGAGTTTGTCGGGGTGGTTTTCGCTCATGAGCTTGCGGTATGCGCGCTTGATCTCGATTTCGCTCGCCGCCGTCGTGATTCCGAGCGCCGCATAGGCGTCGTCCAGGCGCTGCTTCGGCGGGGGGCGGCTCGCGGCGGCCGCACCGTCACCGGTCGCAGCTCGGAGCAACGCCTCGAGCTGGGCCACGTCCGCCTCACCGAGGCCCAGCCGGCGCGCCACGCGCACCAGCATGGCGTGCTCTGCGGGGTGCAGCTGACCGTCGGCGGCGATGGCGGAGATCTGTACCTGGAGAAACAGTAGCAGCACAGCGCCGCCTCGCGCGGACTGCGCGAATTGGTCGACCGCCGCGTCGAGATCAAAGTCGGGCGCCTTGCCGCGGCTGAATGCGGCTTTCGCGGTCTGCTTTTGCTCTGGCGAAAGGCGCAGGCGCTCGAAGAACACTTCAGTGACTGCAATTTCGTCACGGGTCACGACGCCGTCTGCCTTGCAGATCGCTCCCATGACGGCGAAGGTGGTCTCGAGAAATTGAGACTGCACGGTGAGCAGGCCTTGGCTCGCGGCTGTCCGTGCCAGGCGGCCTAGCGCGAAACCGATGGCAGCCCCGAGCAGCAGACCGCTGACTCCGCCAAACCAGAACCCGAGCAGGGCACAGAACAAGATGAGCGGCATGAACGCAGCCCGTCGCGCGTTTTTCGGTTAAACGCAACTACCGCACGCAACTGCAAGGACAGCCTGTGCACCGAGAGCGGCCTGCCGGCCATGTCTAAACCTGCCGCAACCAGTCGTGTCGAGCTTCGAGCGGATCGCGCACTGCTCGAGCGAACCCGCATGTATTGCACACCGAAGCGAATGAATCGGGGCGGGGGGGGTGGTAATGAACCAGCGGTGCTGACTCATTTGGACAAGGCAGCTACGTGGCTCTTGGCCGCTCGCCAAAGTATCCCCGGCACTCGGGACATGCCCGGGGACAGCTCGTGAACACCGGGGCCGCGTGGTTCATCGATGGGTCCTACCTCTACAAGGCATGGCAGGGCCTGAAGCGCGCGGATAAGCTCGACTACCTGAAGCTCAGGGGCCATCTCGAAGCCGCGTTCGACGAACGCATCGAAGATGCCTATTACTTCAACGCCGATTCAGATCCGCCGTCGGCGAAGATGAACGCATTTCATTCGGCGCTCTCGTATCCTCCCCCGGCTGGTCCGGGCATTCGCGTCAAGTTGTATTGGCTGCAGAAGCGGCCTCTGTTTTGGCCCGCCACCTGGGGCGGGGGCCCCGTGCTGCATCCAGACACTGCACAACACTACGAGTTGACGCAGCAGAAGGCGGTTGACGTGGGCCTCGTCTTTCACCTGATGCTGTCGTTCGGGCGCCGCAAATGGAAGCGGTTGTTTCTCGCCGCGGGGGACAGCGACTTTCACGAAGTCGTGCAGCACCTGGTCGAGCGCGAGGACGTCGAGTTGGTGCTGATTGGCACCACCCACACGACGAGTGGCGAGCTATTGCCCTACGCGCGCTCCATCGTCAATCTGCAGGACGTCGCCGACCAGGTGTCCCGCAGCTGAGAATCGAGCGCCCGCGCGCGGATGCCCGGGAGACTATTGGCGGCAACTTTGCTATGAGGCGGACTGGAGGCAAATGATGGATTGCGCGCCGTGTGTTCCTCGAGCGCCCACCCCGCACGTCTATTACTCGATGACGAAGGGTCTGTGCGGCAGGTGCAAGCGCGCCGTCGACGTCAAGATCCAGTTTCGAGACGACGCGGTGTGGTTCGACAAGTATTGCCCGGAGCACGGCCACCAGTCGTGCCTGGTGGCCTCATCGGTGGAGTGGTACCTCGACGCGCTGTCCTTCGTGGCACCCAATACACCGCCGCGCGGTGAGCTGCGCAAGGTCGACAAGGGGTGCCCATTTGATTGCGGGCCGTGCCGCTCGCACCAGCAGAAGGTGTATATGCCCGTGATTCCGATCACGTCGGCGTGCAACCTGGATTGCCCGATCTGTTACACGGTCAACAAGAACGATAATGCTCACATGCTGTCGGAGCAGTCCTTCGCGGCCATTCTGAAGCACCTGGTCGAGCAGCACGACGACCTCGACATCATCAATTTTACGGGCGGGGAGCCCACACTGCACCCCGAGCTGCCCAAATTCTTGCGCATGGCCCGCGAAGCCGGCATCCGCCGCCTCACCGTTTCGACCAACGGCTTGAAGCTATTGAACGAAGACTACGTGCGGGAGTTGGCCGAGGTCGACGCGCGCATCGTGCTGTCGCTGGACACCTTCGACGAGCAGGTCGACATGACGTTGCTCGGCGCCAAGACGGTCAAGGCCAAGCTGAAAGTGCTCGACTTGCTCGAGCGCCACGATGTGACGACCACGATCTTGCCGGCGGTCGCCGCCGGGCTGAACGACAAGGACGTGGGTCCGCTCCTCGACCTGGTGCTCTCGAAGCCCAATATCTGCTCGCTCGAAATGCACACATTGACCTTCACCGGTCAGGGTGGCACCGGTTTTCAACGCTCAGCCCGCATCACCGTGCCCGACCTGCATCGGATCGTCGACAGCGCGACCGAGGGCAGGATCATCTGGACGGATTTCGTGCCGTCTCCGCTGGCGCATCCGCACTGTTATTCGATTTGCTATTTGTTGATGTTGGACGGTGGCGGCTACGTGCCCTTCGTGCGCTTCATGGGCCGCGCGCGCCTGTTCGAATTGCTCGCGGATTCAATCTACATCCAACCGCGAGAGTCGGTGGAGCGGGTGCTCGGCGACGTGATCGACGAGCTCTGGTCAGCCGGCGATGATGTCCCCGAGCGGGACGCGGTGCTCCGCACCTTGAAGCGCCTGGTGCGAGACATGTTTCCGGCGGACGGGGCGCTGACCCTCGAGGCGCGCCAGAAGGTGGCGGAGCGCGCCAGCAAAGCCATCTACATCCACTCGCACATGGACGAGGAGAGCTTCGACGTCTCGCGCATCATGAAATGCAGTGTGGGCGTGCCCGAAGCCGACGGCTCGAACATCCCCACCTGCGCTTACAACGTGCTGTACCGAGAACGGGACACGCGCTTCGCAGACCCGGAAATGTTGGCTCGGCTCGCTTCGCGCGGGTCCTCGGAGCCGTTGCCCCTCGGGGATCCCCCGGCGCCGAGGCGCTCTCGTTCTTTGCCGCTGGTGACGTGAGCATGCTGAAATTACCGCTGATTTCTCCCAAATTCATCCAGACACCCGACGTCGCGACGCGAGAGGTCTTTCACTCGTATTCACGCGGGCTGTGCCCTCAGTGCCGGAAGCCAGTGGACGGTGTGCGCGTGCTGCGCGACGGCAAGGTGTATTTGCGCAAGCAGTGCCCCACTCACGGCCAGAGTGAAGGTCTGATCTCCGGCGACGTCGATTGGTTCTTGCGCTCGCTCACCTACATCAAAGAAGGCTCGATCCCGCTCAAACATTCCACGAGCGTGGACAGGGGCTGCCCCGACGATTGCGGGCTATGCCCGGATCACGAACAGCACTCCTGCCTGCCCATCATCGAGATTACGAACCACTGCAATCTCGAGTGCCCCATCTGCATCGTGCAGAACCGGCACAACTACAACATGACCAAGCAGGAGTTCGGCAATATCCTGGATGGTCTGGTCGCGAAGGAGGGCGCGCTCGAGACCATCAACCTGTCAGGCGGTGAGCCCACGCTGCATCCAGAGTTTCTCGAACTCCTCGACATGGCCTGCGCCAGAAAGGAGATTTCGCGCGTCTCCATTTCCACCAATGGCCTGCGCGTCGCCACGGATTTCGCGTTCTGCGAAGAGCTCGCACGCCGCAAGGTGTACGTCAGCTTGCAGCTCGACGCGCTCAGTAACCCGGCGTTGCGCATGTTGCGCGGTGGTGGCGATCAGCGTGCGGCCAAGGAAAAGGCCCTCGGAAACCTGGAGCGGGCGTGCGTGCGGACGACCATCGTTTCGACCGTCGCCAAGGGCGTCAACGACCAACACATCGGCGACTGCATCCGGCTTTTGTATGAACGTGACTTCATCCTGTCGCTCACTTTTCAGCCCGCGGCGTATACGGGCTACGGTGGCGAACACTTCGCGCCGCACGACCCGCTGAACGTGATCACGATCCCCGACATCGTGCACGCGGCGGAAGCGCAAACGGATGGGCTGCTCAAACAGAGCGACTTTCTGCCCTTGCCTTGTTCGCACCCGAGCTGCTTCGGGCTCACATATCTGCTGAAAACGGACAACGGCTTCGTGCCGTTTCCGCGCTTTCTCGAGCTGTCCAAGTACCTCGAGATCATCGCCAATCGCGGCACGATCCGTCCGGATGCGGAGTTTGAGGGGGCGATTCGGGGTGCCATCGACGAGATGTGGACGAGCGCAGGGCAGGTGCCGGACTCGGCGAAGATTCTCGCCACGCTCAAGCGTGCGATTCGCCTGATGTACCCGGAAGATCGAGCGCTCGCGTTGGAAGAGCGCCTCTTGATCGGGGAAGGCCTGGTCAAGACCGTGTTCATTCACGCCTTCATGGACGTGCACACGTTCGAGGTGGACCGGATCAAGAAGTGCTGTACGCACTACGCGTTGCCGGACGGCCGCTTGATGCCCGGTTGCGCGTACAACCTTTTGTATCGCGATCGGGACGAGCGCTACACGGGCGCGGTCGGCAAGGCGCAGATCTGGGGTCGGTCGGCGAAAGAGGTGCGCGGATGAGATTGTTGCCCGAGCGTCGCGCCCTGGTTACGGGCGGTTCGCGCGGGCTCGGGCGAGCCATTGTGCTCAGTTTGGCCCGGCATGGCGCGCGCGTGGCGTTTACCTACGCGAAGAACGACAGCGCCGCGGAGGGCACGCTCGGAGCGCTGCGCGAGCTCGGCGCCGAGGGGCGGTCGTTCAAGGTGGACGCCTGCGACGCGGGTGGCACGGAGCGTCTGGTGCGCGAGCTGGAGCGAGACTGGGGTGGGCTCGACGTGTTGGTCAACAACGCCGGGATCACTCAGAACCTACCGCTGGCGCTGCTCGAGGAAGAGGACTTCGAGCGGGTCATGGCAGTGAACGTGAAAGGGCCTTTCATCATGTCGCGCGCGGTCCTGCGCGGGATGATTCGCGCCAAATCGGGGGTCGTCGTCAACATCGGATCCTTGGCGGGTACGCGTTTGATCGAGGCGCCCATTCACTACACGACGAGCAAGGCGGCCCTCATCGGCATGACCCAAGCCATGGCCAAGGAGGTCGCTCGCCACGGCATTCGCGTCGTGTGCGTAGCGCCGGGGCTGCTCGAGGGCGGCCTGGGTCAGAACCTGCCGGAGCACCGGCTCGCGGACTACCTGAAGCATTGTGCGCTCGGCCGCGCCGGCACCTTCGCCGAGGTCGCCGAGGTTTGCTCCCTGCTCGCTTCGGACCGCAGTTCCTACGTGTCGGGCGAGACGCTGGTGGTCGATGGCGGTGTCTGACGGCACGCGCGCGCGGGCGGCCGAGCGGGATGAGTTTGCCGACTTCATCCGGCACGTCAATCCACCACTCGGGCGCTTTCTCGCTGCCTCGGGGCGTGACTACCGCTTTCGGGAGGCGCAGGGCTGCACGCTCACGACTGAGGCCGGTGAGGTCTATACGGACTGGATCGCCGGTTTCGGAGCGTTGAACTTTGGTCATAACCCGGCCTTCGCCCGGGAGGCCATCACGGGGGTGTTGGCGAGCTCGGCCCCGAACCTGTACACCGACACGCTCAATCCCTTCGCGGGCGGTCTGGCCCGGCGCCTCGTGCAAGCAGCGGGGCCGCGCTTCGAAACGTGCTTCTTTGCCAACGGTGGCAGTGAAGCCATCGAGGCGGCTCTGAAAACGGCGCTGCTCGCGACGGGGCGAGCCAAACTCGCCTACGCCTCCGGCGGGTACCACGGCACGACACTGGGCGCGCTCGGTTGCATGGCGGACGGGCTCTACCGCGACCCGTTTCGCGGCGCGCTCGCGCCGATCTTCGAGGCGGTGCCGTTCGGCGACGCCGCCGCGCTCGAGCGTTGCGTCGGGCGCGGTGACGTGGCGGCGTTCGTGCTCGAGCCCATCCAGATGGAAGCCGGCGCACGTATCGCGGACAGCAACTATCTGCGCGAAATACGCGCGGCCTGTGATCGGCACGGTACGTTGCTCGTGCTGGACGAAATCCAGACGGGCCTGGGCCGCACCGGTGAGCTGTTTGCGTTTCAGCACGCCGGGGTCGAGCCCGATCTGTTTGCTCTCGGCAAATCGCTCGGAGCGGGTACGCTGGCCATTTCGGCGGTCGTCATGGGCGAGGGAATTTGGCAGCGCGCCTACGGCAGCGTGTTGCGTAGCGAAATCCACAATAGCACGCTCGGCGGCAATGCCGTGGCAGCCGCGGTGGGCTCGGCAGCGCTCGAGCGAGCGAGCGACCCTGCCTTTCTCGCCCACGTGAAGGAGACCGGTCGAGAGCTCGATGCCTCGCTACGCCAGGCGCTCGCGCCCTTCTCGTGTGTGCGGCGCATCAGCTTGCGCGGCCTGCTCGGCGGCATCGAGTTCGAGAAAACCGAGCACCCCTGGGCCAGGTGGGCTGCGCTCGGCCTGCCGGAGTTGGAACCACATCCCACTTCGGGGCCGCTGGTGGTGCAACGATTGTCGCGCCGGCATATCCTGGCGCACGTGTGCGGCCACGATTGGTCGGTGCTGCGGATCGAGCCGCCGTTGGTCGTGAGTCGGGCCGAGTGTGACGAGTTCGTGGCGGCGCTCGCCGAGAGCGTCGCCTGGTTGGAGCAGAATGCCTTCGGTTGAGAACAAGCGCGTGATCGTGCTGGGTGGCTCGGGTGTGGTAGGGCGCGCGATTTGCCGGAGCCTGGTGGCGGATGGCGCACGCGTGGCCTTCACCTATTTTCGAAACGCCGAGGCGGCTGCCGAGCTCGAAAGGGAGCTGCCCGGCAGTCCTTCGCGGCGGCTCGACCTGAGCGCCACTCAGCAAATTGAGCCGGCCCTAGCGGCGTTGCGCGCCGAGCTCGGCGGTCTAGACGCGCTGGTGCACGCTGCGACGTTGACCTCCGCGGCGGAAGAGGCTCGCTTCGAGCGCATCACGGAAGTGGACGAGGCGGCCTACGATCGGCTGTTCGCCGTGAACGTGAAGAGCGTATTTTTCGCATGCAAGGCCCTGGCCTCGGACTTCAAAGGCAACATCGTGCTGCTCGGCTCTATCGACGGCACGAAGCCGGTGCCGGCGCCGGCGGCGTATGCAGCTTCGAAGGGCGCTCTGTCGGCGCTGGTGCGAACGCTCACCAAGGAGCTGGGGCCGCGCGGCGTGCGTTTGAACGTCGTGGCGCCGGGTGTACTCGAGGCCGGCTCTTCCAAAACGCTCCCCGACGAGCTGCGCGCGGAATACCTGAAACACTGCGGGCTGCGCCGCTTGGGACGGGTGCAAGAAGTCGCCGGCCTCGTCTCCTGGTTTGCGCTCGAGAACACCTATGTCACCGGGCAGACATTGGTCGTGGACGGAGCCCTGTAGTGATCGGCTTGGGCCTGATCGCGTTAGGCTGTTATGCGGTACACGCCGCGTTTCACGCCGTCCGCGGTCACGCTTTCGACGCGCTCTGGGCCTGCCACATCGCGGTGCTGCTAATCTCCGCGGGCGCCTTCCTGGGTCAGGCGCGCTGGGCCGCGATTGGTGTGTTGTGGCTGAGCTTTGGTAACGCGCTATGGTTGCTCGATCTGCTCGGGGGCGGTGAGTTCTTTCCGACCTCGCTTTTGACGCATGTCGTGGGCCTGGTCATCGGTGTCGTGGTGGTGCGGCGGCTGGGCTGGCCCTTTCCGAGCTGGTGGGCCGCGGCGCTCGCGTTCTTGTTATTGCTGGGGGTGACCCGGGCGCTGACGCCTCGCGCGGCGAACGTGAACCTGGCCTTTGGTGTTGCTCCGGGTTGGGAGAGCCTTTTCCCGAGCTACCCCGCCTACCTCGCACTGCTGGTGGCGTTTGGTGCGCTGACGTTTTTCCTGGTCGAGCTTGGCTTGCGGAGAGCCTTGCGGTGAGCTCGAACGGCGCTCGACACCCGGCGGTCGTTCAATACGAGCGGCATGTCAATCCCGCGTTCGTGCGCCTGCTCGGCACGTTTGGCTACGGGTGCGTGTTCGTGCGCGCCGAGGGCAGCGCATGAGGTCATCGTGAGGTATTTCTTGCTCGACAAGGTGACGGAGCACGTGCCGGGGCAATCCGCCGCCGGCATCAAGAATGTGACGCTCACGGACCAGGTCTTGCACGACCATTTCCCGGATTTTCCGGTGTTTCCGGGCACGCTGGTGATCGAGGCCATGGCGCAGCTCGGCGGCTTCCTGCTGGAGATGGGTAATCCCAATCCTTTCGAGCGCGCCGTGCTGGCCCAGATCGACAAAGCGAAGTTTCACGCGCCCGCAGGCCCTGGTGACCAGCTGAAGTTGCGAGTGCAGGTCCAGCAACGCCTCGATGCGGCCGCGCAGATCGAAGCCGAGGCCTGGGTGGAGGCGCGCTCGGTCGCACGCGCACGGCTCACGTTCATGCTGCGGCACATCGAGTCGGAGCCATTGCGCGAACAACGCGAGCGCCTGTACGCATTGTGGACGCGCGGGCTACGAGCTCCTGGAGAGCTTGCGTGATCGTCGTCACAGGCCTTAGCAGTCTCGTGCTCGACGGCGCTGGGCCGGCCACGGTGGACCCGACGGCGTTTCTGCGCGCGCGCAAGAGCCGCAAGTTCATGGGCGTTCAGGATGATCTGGCCGTCGTCGCGGCCGGGCAAGCACTGCGTGAAGCCGCGCTCGCGCCGGCTGAGCTGGGCGACCGGGCGGGGCTGTGCGCGGCCATCGGCTACATCCCGTTCAACGAAGCCGACATCGCGCCCGTGGTGGCCCGATCCGTGAGTGACGGTCGCTTCAGCATGGAGCGCTTCTCGAACGGCGGCTTCCAGGCGGCGCACCCCTTGCTCACGTTTCGTTGCCTGCCGAACATGCCGGCGTATCACGTGTCAGCGAACTTCGACATTCAGGGGCCATACTTCGTCAGCTACCCGGGTACGGCCCAGCTGTACGCCGCACTCGAGGAGGCGCAGGCGGCGCTCGATAGTCGGGCGGTCGATGTGGTGCTGGTGCTGGCGGTGGCCCACCAGCGCAACTTCCTGGTAGCCCATCATTTTGCGCGCCTTTCACCGGCAGTGCCGGCACACCTGCTGCGAGACGCGGGCGCCTGCCTGGTGCTGGAGCGGGAGGAGTTCGCCGAGCGCCGCGGCGTGCCGGTATTGGGTGAGCTCCGGGCGCTCGAGGTTCGCTACGAGCTCCACGATCCCATCCACGAACAGGTCGCCGAACAGGAAGTGTTCGAGGGCGCTCGAGCGCCGTCCGGGGCGCTCGGGCCCGCGGCGCTCCTGTGTGCGTTGGATGGCGCCTGGCACGGCGTCCGTCACGCAGAAGACCCTGCAGATGAGCCTGCAGTGCCACGCGGCACGCTGACCCATCGCGTGCGGACGCGCGATCACGTTACGGCCCAGAGCGAATGGCGAGGTCGCACA
Organism: Deltaproteobacteria bacterium; assembly: GCA_043780025.1. Lineage (GTDB taxonomy): Bacteria > Myxococcota_A > Polyangia > Polyangiales > Polyangiaceae > SZUA-265. Next base: position 5,781 of record JAYWEH010000486.1, on the reverse strand, counting down.
TGAACGGCCATCGCGTGGTCATTACGGGTCTGGGCGTTGTCGCGCCCAATGGCGTTGGTGTTGTGGACTATGTGGAGAGCCTGCTCTTGGGGCGCTCCGGCATCGGCCCCATCACGCTGTTCGACGCGATCGCGCTGCCGACGCGCATCGCGGGCGAGGTCAAAGTGGCGTTGAGCGCGCCATTGCCCGATCGCAAGATCGCCTTTGCACTGGAGGCAGCGCGCCAGGCCATGGCGCAGGGCACGGCGTGTGGGTCGCGGCCTACAGGGCAGGGCAGCGTCAGCCTGGGCGTCGGGCTCGAATTGTTCTCGATGGATGACCTGATCGAGCGGCACCTCGAGGGGCGCGCGTTGCCGCTCGAGCCCGCCGCGCGGCTCTCGAGCCTGCAGACGCCGTCAGATCTATGCGTGCATTTCTTGGCGCAGGCTCACGGCGCGAGCGCGCCACCGAGCGTGCACGTGTCGGCATGTGCGGCTGGCACCGACGCGATCGGGCACGCTTTTCGCCTGGTGCGGAGCGGGCGCCGGGCCTTTGCGCTGGCGGGCGGCACCGATTCGATGATCAATCCGCTGGGCGTGGCGGGCTTTGCTACGCTCAACGCCATGAGCACGCGGAATGCGAGCCCCGCTCAGGCGTCCCGACCGTTCGAACGCAACCGCGATGGCTTTGTGCTCGGTGAAGGCGCGGGCCTCTTGTTGCTCGAGCGGCGCGAGGACGCGATCGCCCGGGGTGCCGAGTTGCTCGGCGAAGTCGTCGGCTACGGTAGCTCGCTCGACGCGCATGGTATCAGTGAGCCGCACCCCGAAGGGCGCGGCGCGGTGCAGGCCATGCAGCGCGCGCTCGTCGACGCGCGGTTGACCCCCGAGCAGATTTCCGCGGTCAACGCCCATGGTACTTCCACGCCCAAGAACGATCCCGCGGAAACCCTGGCGATTCGACGCGTATTCGGACAGCACGTACGTGACTTGCCCATCTCCGCGACCAAATCCATGACCGGCCACCTGATCTCGGGTGCCGGTGCGGTGGAAGCAGTGGCGGCCCTGGCGTGTATGAATCGAGGCCTGGTGCACCCCACGATCAACCTCGACGAGCCGGACCCTGCCTGCGACCTGGACTACGTGCCCCACCGGACGCGAGAGCACCCGCAGCGCTTCGTGCTCAGCGCGTCGTATGGCTTCGGCGGGCACAACGCGGCGGTGATTCTGGCGAGCGCAGCGGAGGCCCGTGCTGAAAGGTAATAAGATTCTGATCACGGGTGCGAGCGGCGGCATCGGCGGCGCCATCGCGCGGCGTTGCGCACGTGAAGGGGCGTTCGTTGGTGTCCACTATTTTTCGCGCGCGGACGCCGCGCACGCTCTGGCGGCCGAGATTGGCGGAGTTGCGGTTGGCTTCGATGTGCGGGACGAAACGCAGGTGGCTTCAGGCCTCGAAGAATTCGTGACTCGGGCGGGGCGGCTCGATGGGCTGGTCAATGCAGCCGGTATTCACCACGCCGAGCTGCTGGTCAACGCCGAGCCTGCGCGGATTCGAGCCCAGCTCGACACCAATCTGCTCGGCACGATCAGCTGCGCGCGGGTGGCGCTGTCCTACTTCTTGCGCAACCGCGCCGGCGTGATCCTCAACGTGAGCTCCGTGACTGCGTGCGCGCCCAGCAGGGGCGGGGCGGTGTATGCCGCCAGCAAAGCTGCGATTGAAGGGCTGACGCGCGCCCTCGCGCTCGAATATGGCAAAAGAGGGGTGCGCGTGGTGTGCTTGCGGCCCGGGCCCACCGCCACGAGCATGCTGGACGCCGCGCGGGCTCTCTCCGAGACCGATATCGCGGAGCGCACGGCGCTGCGCCGACTGGGTGAGCCCGAAGAGATCGCATCGGTGGCGGCATTCTTGCTCAGCGACGAAGCACGCTACGTGACGGGCTCGGTGCACGCGGTGGACGGAGGTTTCGCGTGATCGAACACATCTTGCGCGGGCGCCGCAGCGTGCGGCGCTTTCTGTCTGAGCCGGTGCCAGAGGAGCTGGTGTTGCGCTTGATCGCCGGCGCCACTCAGGCCCCTTCGGCGAGCAACAAGCAGCCCTGGAAGTTCCTGCTGGTCGAGAGGCGGGCCACGATCGAGCAGCTGGCGAGCGCGGTGCGCGAGGCGACCGCACGCATTGCCGCGCACATACCCGCCGAGAGCCAGCCAGCGTTCGCGGCCTACGGCGACTATTTCACGCGCTTCGAGGGCGCTCCGCTCGTGATCATCCCCATCTGCAAATCGCTGAGCGTGCTCTCGAATCTGGTGGGCAGCAGCCTGCCGGCAGCCGAGCTGGAAACCATTCGGCAGATGGAGGACAACTCCGGGCTGATCGGTGCGGCGCTCGCCCTGCAGAACCTGTTGCTGCTCGCGCACGAGCTCGGGCTGGGCGCTTCGGGCATGACGGGCCCACTCGTGGCGCGAGACGAGCTCAAACGTTTGCTCGACGTGCCCGAATCCTGGAACATTCTGGCGCTCGTGCCCGTGGGCTTTCCTGCGGAGGAGCCACCGCCGACGCAGCGCAAACCCGCTTCGAGCGTCATTCGATGGATCACATGAACGACCTGGATGCAGAGATGACCGATGCCGTGTTCACAGCAGTGCAGGCCTGCATCGCCGACAGCCTGGCGGTGCCGAAGTCGGACATTGGCCTCGAAAGTCGGCTGATGGACGATCTGGGGGCGGATTCGCTCGATCTGGTGGACATCGTGTTCACCCTGGAGCGCAAATTTGGCATCAACGTGCGGGAGACGGAGTTCAATTTCCTGACCCGGCTCGACTTCTCCTCACCGGAGGTGATGCAGAACGGCTTCTTGACGACAGAGGTGGTCGAACGGCTCTCTGTTTGGCTCACGGCGCTCGGCAGCGTCGAGGACAAGAGCCGTGTGACCCCGCGCCAGCTCTTCTCTAGCATCACCGTGGCGTCGATCTGCCGGGTGGTGACGCAGCACTCGGCAGGAGGGCAGGCCCAAGCGCCCGCGGGCTAGTGCCTCGATTCTATCGAATCGAGGCCAAGGTAGAGGAAAGGGAGCCAGTTCAAAGTCGGTGGCAAAGGAGGGAATTGCGATGCGCTATCCACGGCCAGGGCACTCGAAATTCGCATCGCTTCATTAGAACCGCGTACTAGCCACTCCGCGCGGGAGCCGGTTCGTGCACGAACTACCGAACACGCCGCGAAAAAGGTTCCTGTCGCGAACGTACGCGGGGCCTGTGCCAATCCCGAGATGAATGGCTTCAGAGGTTCACGGCTCACGCAGATAATTGGAAGATGGCGCGCAGCCGTTTGTCGCTGCGCACGTGCCAGATGCGTTCGTCGAGCCAGTAATGGTGCAGCGCAAAGCCCCACCACAACGCAAGGGCCCAGCGGCTCGTTTCGCCCGAGAACCCGAGCGAGCAGCTCGGATACACGTTCGTCAGACATGCGACGCCGGCGTAGAGCGCCAGGAATGGCACCGCGACGAGCAGGAGGCGCTGCCAGCTGCGCCCGAACCAGGTGGGAGCGAGCGCCGGTGTTTGACTCGAACGCACGTGGAAGAGCGCTATCAGCGCCACGTATTGAGCGGAGTGGAACACACCGCCCACGACGGCCAGCATCATGAACGTCTGGTCGAGGTTTTGCGCGGCAGGAAATAACGGCTCCGCGCGCGCCAAGCCCAGGTACACGAGGCCGTGGAACAGCGCCGTCAGCGCCAGATACGCCGTGCTCTGTGTGGGCTGCCCGGCGCGGCGTGCCCGTTGGACGAGCCCCAGCGCGCAGAGCAGGGTGAGGGCCCAGGTGGCGATGCACACCCACGCCAGGCTGGATGCGACGGCTGCGGCGTTTACGCTGAGCTCTGGCCCAGCGAGCTGTCGCAGGCTGGGATGCGTGAGCAGGAACGCAAAATACGGGCACCAGCAGCTGAGGTACAACAGGTGACGCCGAGCGCGGGGCAGGGGGCTCGCGCCGCGCGCGGCGTACAATGCGGCGAAGCCCCAGTGCTGGCGCACCACGTGGTGATACGAATAGAACGTCATCAGCAGCAGGAACGCCGAAAATGGCCAGTCAGCCCCGAGCCCCGACCCCATGGCGACCAGCGCCGGCCCCACCAGGAACGCGCCCAAGGAACCGATGAGCAGCCACTTGCGCGTGCGCCACAACGCCGGGTCGCCATACGCACGCGAATACGCGGCCAGCATGTGCGGACCGTCAAAAGCGACAATCCAGAGCCACAAGAGCAGCAACGGCGAGGCGCCCAGCGCTGCCACGGCAGCAAATGCGGCGAGCCCGAGCAGCGCCGGCGCGAAAAACGCTGCCAGATCGAAGCCGGGGCCTTCGATCCATGCCGAGCGCGCTGTCACTCGTGCCATTTGAATAGCCTGGCACTCAGTGCGAAAAAGCCGACGCCCCATGCGCCGAGCCCGAGCAGCGGCCCCGCCTCGCCGGCCAGGCTCGTGCCGTAAGACAGCGAGCCTCGCGTGAGCTCGACGAGCAACGTGGACGGCAGCACGGAGCACAGCGCTTGCACGCTTCGCGGCAGCACATCGATGGGAAAAAATACGCCGGAGAACAACGCTAGCGGCAGCGTCAGCGCCGAGATGGTGTCGCTGACCACGGCTTCGGTCTGGATCAAGCAGGCGAGCACGAAGCCGGCGCCTGAAAATACAAACAGCCCGAGCCCCAGCACCACTGCCGCTGATGCCAGGCCTGGTGCGCTGACGCGCAACTGAAAACAGAAGAGAGCCGTCAGCACCAGCAGTATGACCTGCACGACGACCAGCGCGCCACGACCGCACAGCTGTGCCAGGATGAACTCGGTCCGCGACAGCGGCGTCGTTGCCAGCTTTTTCAAGAAGCCGTTCTGCCGATAGCGGGCCATCGCATAGCCGGTGCCGAACAGGCCGGCGAACATCACCGTCGAGCAGGCGAGGCCAGGAAATAAGAAGTGCAAATAGCCCCAAGGGGCTTCGGGCAGGGTCACCAGCGCCGTTGCGGCGGGAGCCAGCTGCCGCAACCCCGAGCCCCAGATGGCGTCCCGAGCCGTGATGGTGAGCCGCAACTGGCCCGCATCGACGTCAAATAGCGCGTCAATCGCGCGCAGCTCGAGCTTCCGCAGCGCCACGTCGCGAGATTCTTCCCGTTCCACCCGCAACTCGGGGTGAAGCGCCAGCGCAGCCGACAGGACCGGAACTCGAGCTGCCGCGCCGCTCAATGCCACGGTCTTGCGTTCGAACGGCTGACCTTGCCCGAACACCAGTGCCAACACAAAAAGCAATGCGATCGGCAAGCCCAGGAAGATAAAGCTCGCGCTCGGGCTGCGCAGCACATCGAAGATGCGCAGGCGCGAGATGGCCCAGAACGCTCTCACGCGGCATCTCCGGTGGCGCTGCCGCTCGCTCCGCAATAGTGACGAAACGCGCCGGCAAGGTCCTCGGCGCCGGCTGCGAGCAGCAGCTCGGCGGGCGTGCCCTGAGCACGGATTTCACCCTGGGCGAGAAACAAGCAGCGATCACACAATCGTTCTGCCTCGGCCAGATCATGCGTGGACATGAGTAGCGTCTTGGTCTTCGCAAGCTCCGAGAGCAGCTGGCCGAGTTCGTGTTTGTGCTGGGGATCGAGCCCCGCTGTCGGCTCGTCCAGCAGCAATAGGTCGGGCTCATGCACGAGTGCGGTGGCGATGAACAAACGCTGCGCTTCACCTCCCGATAAGCTCGCCACGGGCACACGCGAGCGCGTTTCGAGCTGGGCGCGCCGCAAGATGCCGAGCTCCCCGTCACGTACGCCATGGATGGT
>JAYWEH010000485.1:0-8613 GCA_043780025.1 Deltaproteobacteria bacterium | reverse complement strand
CGACCCGCTCATATCCCACGCCGCCGGAGCGCTTCAACTTCCAGCTGCGCCAGGCACCCTTGACCATCACCGACGACACCTGCGCCGAGCCGGCTGAGAGCTGCCATCGAGCGGGCACCGAATTTCAGGCGGGAACCACGACCGAGGACACTTGCCCCGGTGACTCGGGTGGGCCGGCATACGTATGGACGCCGATGGGTCCGCTCGTCGCCGGCATCACGTCGCGCGTCGCGGACATCGATCCGGCGCTCGCGCAATCCTGCGGCGTTCGTCCCGGGATCTACGTGCGGCCCGACGCCGCCCTAGAGTGGCTCGAGTCCGTGATGGGCGAACCGCTGCCGGAACCCGACTGCCGAGTGGCGCCGGTGCCGGTGCGCCTTGGGCCCGTATCCTGGATCGGCCTTTCGATCGCGCTCGGTTTGGTCGGAGAGCGACTGCGCGCGAAGCGCGACCGAGCGTCATAGCCGACTCCACTGATCGATGTCAGCAAGATGCTGCTGGCCGCGGAGCTCTAGCGATCGTAGCCGCGCCGATGGCTTGGATGCCGCGCCGTTAATTTTCTGGCGTAAGTGATCCGAATGTCGAAGCGGGTCGTAAGGTGGGGGCACGCTTATTTTCACAAAAGGACCTACCCCATGCGACTTCTACGCGTCGAAAGCACTCTTACATGGCTGTTCCTGCTGGTTCCGGCGCTCGCGGCCAGCGGCTGTGGCGAAAATGACGAGGTCGAGCCAGACCCAGAGGATCTGAACGTCGATGCGGACAGCTACGCGGTTACCTCTGAAGGCCGCCTGTTGTTCTTCGAGCGCAGCTCGGGAGCGATCCGCCGCTCGACCGCGATCACCGGGCTCGCGTCAGGCGAGTCCATACTCGGCCTCGATTTTCGTCCCGCTGACAGGGCCGCCTACGCGCTGGCGAACAGCGGAGTCCTCTACACCGTGAACCTGGATAGCGGCGAGGGCACGCTCAAATCGAGGCTGATGGCGGATTCAGCAGACACCTCGGATCCGTTCGAGGAGCTCGCTGGCGAGGTTTACGGAGTCAACTTCAACCCCGTCGCCGATCGTCTGCGTGTGGTGAGCAACTCTGGCCAAAACCTCCGCATCAACGTGGACACGGGTGCCACGACGACGGATGGTGCGCTCAATCCCGGCACCCCCTCGGTCACTGCGGCCGCGTATTCGAACAGTTTCGCCGCAGCCTGCCGCACGCGCCTTTATGTGATCGATACGAGCACGAACGAGCTCTTCCTCCAAGATCCACCAAACGCCGGCACGCTAGCGAAGCTTGGTGATCTCGACGCGGAAGCGAGCGCTGGAGACTGGGCGGGCTTCGAGGTCGTGACGGCAGAGAACGGCACGGCCCAGGCGTTGGCGCTATTTCCGACGGCGGGAGGCACCACCATCTACGATATCGATTTGACGACGGCCGCGCTTTCCAATCCGCGCACGCTGGCGTTGCACGCTGGAGAAACGTTGCGCGGCATGAGCGCCAGCCCTCCTCTGGCTTCGCCAACCCAGCCCCCAGGCGAGCTCCTGGGCGTAACCATCAACGACAAGATCGTGAGTTTCAACCGGGGAGCGCCGGGCAAGCTGTGCACCACGATGCCCATTACCGGGCTGGAGACTGGAGAGGAGGTGTTCGGCATCGATGTCAGGCCGGCAGATGGCGCCGTGTACGCCGTCGGCAGCGCGGGCAAAATTTACACGGTCGACGTGGCGAGCGGCGCGGCGACGCTAAAGTCGACGTTGTCAGCAGACCCCGCCGACACGAGTGATCCTTTCAGCACTCTGCCGGACCAGGCACTGGGTATCGGGTTTAACCCCGTTCCCGACCGGCTGCGCGTCGTGAGTCGTGGCGGGCAGAACTACCGTATCAACGTGGACACGGGAGTCACCGTCACGGACGCGAGCATGTCACCCACGTCGATGGCAATGGCCGGCGTCGCTTACAGCAATGCGTTCGCTGGCGCGACGGAAACCACGCTCTACGCGATCGATGCGGCCAGCGGAAGTTTGGCACGTATCGGTGGTGCTCCGGCTTCGGGCGGTGCTTGCCCAGACGACGCAGGCAACCCCAACTGCGGCAACGTCACGACGATCGGCTCACTCGGAGTGGCCGACCTTTCGGACATCAATGGCCTCGACATCGATGGCGACCCTGCAGCCACCGTTTCGGCGTTCCTGGCGTTGACAATCGGAGATGCGACGAGCTCGAGCCTGTACGTGGTAGACCTTGCCACGGGCGCCGCTACACCCCCCACCGGAGTTGCCAATCCGACGATTGGCGGTGGCGAGGCGCTGCGCGAGCTCACCCTCGCGGCCAATCCAACCGTTACCCCCTGAGGTCGTCAAGTCGGCTACCACCTACCCGGTCCCTACTGCTTGCGGCACCGACAAGAGTCAGCCACGTTCGAAGATGGAAATGGCCCTCCCGGAAGGTCTGCTCCCGGGAGGGCTGAAGCGCGATGATGTTTCTCGATTGTTCAGCCTATGTCGTCAATTGCTGCCCACCGGGATCTTGATTCTGCGCGCGGCGCGGGCCTTGGCGATGCGGATCTCCAGTACGCCGTTCGACAGTTTTGCACTGGCGCTGTCGGCGTCGACTTCGCCGGGTAGCTCGATCTGGCGCTCGAACGCCGCGCCGGCCGCGCCTGGCTGGCTATCGGTCCTGGTTTGTTCTGCGCGAACATGAAGCGTTGTGCCGATGACCCGTACGTCGATGGACGCCGCGTTGACGCCGGGAACGTCCAGCTGAATCAGGTATTGCTCACCACTTTCGTGGACGTCGACGTTGGGTGTGAAGCGCCAGCGGGCTGGAGCCATCGCGCCATTCTTCGTGGTCAGCGCAGTGTTCACTTCAGACATCGTTGGACTCCTTTCTGTTTGTTTCTGTTGCTTACAGTCGTGGACTCACAGGATCGGATTTGTCCACTCAATCAGAGGGCGTGAACTGCAATTCGGCGAGGTGCGGCCTCGGGCGCCTTGGGCAGGGTCACCTCCAGTTGGCCTTGGCTCAGCGCGGCGCTCACCGCCTCGACGTTGACCGGATAGGGAAGCGCGAAGGACCACTGTCCGCCGGCGCGCGTGCGTTCCAAGTGAACTGGAGTGAAACCTTCGAGGGCCGCGTCCTTGGGCGGCGCGACGCGCACGTTGAGCGTTTCGCCCTCGATGGCCAGATCGATATCAGACAGTGCGCAGCCGGGGACGTCGACGAGCAGGTGCATCGAATCACCGAGGTCGCGCATCTGGATGCGCGGCCCAGCGGCGCGCGACGCCGTGGGGCGCCGCAAGACCGTTTCGACGTCCTGGAACAGCCGATCCATCATGATAGCGAGATTGCGCCCGGAGCTCACCGGAACACCCCATACGGGGTTTGATACGTTGTAGGTCGACAACATGGGAAACCTCCTCTTGGGTTGGATCGAAAAACGCGCCCATTGCCCGTTTTTTTTAAAAAATTCAGCGCTTTTGGCCTCGGCCCCTCGAGCGTGGGGGCTTCGGACACCGTCAATTCTGTACATCCCAAAACCCCTCGCAAGGGGGGCACCAAAAAAATTCCCGCTTCGGCGACGACTCGGATGAGCGCGCCAGAGCTGGAGTTGGAGCCTTCCAACGCCAGCCTGGCCGTAGAGCCAGCACGCGACCGGACATTGCCGAATGTCTGTTGAAGATACCCACTCAATCAGCTGCCGTTGGAGAGGATGGCTGCTCGTTGGATGGCCGGGACTGGGGCCGCGCCTGCTCGAGGCGCGTGGCCAACACGGACTCGCTGATGGCACCGTCCAGTGCGAAGAAGCTGACCTCGCCGGTGCGCACGTCGTACAATCCGCCCACGATGGCGAGCTTGCCCTCCTGCACCAGTTGATTGAGAACCGCACTGTCACGGCGCACTGCGGCCATCGTACGGTACACGTTGCGGCGCGCCACTTCATCCACATAGCTCGCGCGCAGCGGTGACTCTCCGTCACCCGCGACCGGAAATACAATGCTGGGATCGATAGAGCGTTGAATTTCTTCGACCAACACGTCCAGGTGTTTGCAGCCGGTCGCCTCTTCGGCAGTCTGCCCTTTGCGCGCCAGGTCGACCGCGGCTTTGACCGCGCCGCAGCTAGTGTGGCCCAGCACCAGAATCAGCTTGGCGCCGGCCACCTTCGTGCCAAACTCCATACTGCCCAGCACCTTGTCCCGGGCCACGTTGCCCGCGATACGGATGCTGAACACGTCCCCGATGCCCAGGTCGAAGATCAACTCCGCCGGCGTGCGGCTGTCGATGCAGCTCAGCACCACCGCCATCGGAGCTTGTTCCTGTGCGGTAGCGCTGACCTGGCGCACCAAGTCCCGCGTGAGCCGCTGGCCTGTCCTGAAGCGCTGATTGCCTTCGCGTAACAGGGTCAACACCTGCTCGGGGGGTAGCCCGTCGCGCACGTCGCGCGACGAGTGGTCGACGAATTGTATCTTGTCTTCCAGCCGCGGATACTTGTGCTTGAAGCCGAGGAAACTGAGCTCCACGCCGTGGGCGGCGGCGGTCTGCTTTCGGAAGTCGTCTAGCAGGTCCAAGATGTCCGGATCGATGTAGTCCGTATTGCGTGCGTCTATCAGTACGTGGCCCCCACGCGGTACCGCGTGCAGCGCACGTGTGAGCGCGGCTCGGTTGAGGAAGCTCACCTGATTGGCGAGCTCGATGCGCAACACATCGCCGGTGATGTGTTTTTCCAGGACGCGCCGCAACGGACGCGTCAAGTTGCTGTGCAGGATGAAGGCGACGGCCACGAGCAGGCCCATGGCGATGCCCTTGAGCAGATCGGTCACGACGATGGCCACGACGGTGAAAGCGAAGGGGAGGAACTGAGGCCGCCCCTCCCCCCACATCTGTTTGACGACCTTCGGGCTGGCGAGTTTCAGTCCGGTCATCACCAAGATGGCCGCCAGGCACGCCAAGGGAATGCGGTTTAGAAGCGCCGGAACGAGCAACACGCACGCCAGCAGGAGCGCGCCATGAATGATGGTGCTCAGACGCGTCTTGTTGCCGGCGTTGATGTTGACGGTGCTGCGCACGATCACGCTGGTAATGGGCAGGCCACCCAGCAGTCCGCAAAGCACGTTGCCTACACCTTGCGCGAAGAGCTCGCGATTGGGCGGAGATTGACGCCGCTCTGGATCGAGACGGTCCACCGCTTCCAAGTTCAAGAGCGTCTCCAGCGAGGCCACGAGGGCGAGGGTGATGGCCGCCATGTATACGGCCGGGTTGCCCAACTCGGACCAATCCGGCGCTTGCAGCAGCTCGAACGAGCCACCGGCGCCGGACGCGATCGGCACGTTGACCAGGTGTTCTGCTCCGATCGCCCAATCGGGGCCGAGCCGATTCAACAGCGTGCCGGCGCTCACTCCGAATGCCACCACCACGAGCGGCGCCGGTACCTTACTCCGCTCGAGCCATTCGACCTTCGACCAGGTGACGAGTAGCGCGATGGACGACAGGCCCACAAAAGCGGCGCCGAGGTGAATATCGAACAGCGTGGACACCAGGTGGCTGAAGGTATTGCCCTGATCCGGCTGAGCAAACGCCATGTCACCCAATGGGTCGGAGTCGCGCCCCAGCACGTGCGGCAACTGCTTCAGAACCAGGATCAAGCCAATCGCGGCGAGCAGCCCCTTAATCACGCTGGACGGGAAAAATGCGGAGATGAATCCCGCTCGCACCAGCCCCAAGACGAGCTGCAACCCTCCCGCGAGCAGGGTGGCCAACAGCACGGAACGAAAGGAGCCTAAGGTCGCCACTTGGGCGGCGACGATGGCGGTAAGACCGGCTGCTGGCCCCGCCACGCTGGTCTGAGACCCGCTGAGTAATCCCACCGCAATGCCGCCCACGATGCCGGCAACAAGTCCGGCAGCGAGAGGAGCATTCGAGGCCAGCGCCACGCCGAGACACAAGGGCAACGCCACCAGGAACACCACGATGCCGGCTGGGACGTCATGAGCCAGCGTACCGAAACGCGAAGGCGGCAGCAGCTTCATGGCAGCCGCCCTCCGGCGTTCAGTGCGTCCTGAAAGATGCTATGGAAAGGACCGCAGATACTCGTCGAACACATGGGTATCATCCCCATCTTTTCGGGTTTTCATTTGGGAGTGCCGCGACGCAGCCCAGCGGCTGCGGTCGCGCGGCGCACGTCTGCCAGCACTCCGGCGGAGTGCGGCGGTGGATGGCGTGGATCACCCAGCGGGCGCGAAACCCGCCGTCTCAGGCTCGGGGCGGCTTGAACGGCGCGTTCGACGCAGGCCGGCCCGATGGCAATCCGGAATTCCAGCAGTGGCACGACGCGGCCGCCTCCGAGCCCGAAAGGCTCAGACGGTCGGGCGTAGGAGGCGCGAACTCGAGCAGGTCGTCCACTGGACCATATGCCTCCGAGGCCTGTTCTGTTGCATCCTCTTCTGTTGCATCAGGGTGGGCGGCTTCAGCGACGGAAGCGACTCCAGCGCTCAGCGGCGCACTGTTCCGCCAGGCGGCTACCTGGGCCAGAAGCGCCAGCAAGATCACCCAAAATAGGATGAACGGCTTAGCCATGCCTACCCTGGGTAACGCACGCTTTAACTGGAGTCCAGACTTCGCCGTGACTTTTTTTGCTGTCGACCGAGCGGCGCCGTTTCAACGATGAACCGCCCCCGCTCGTGCAGAGTGAGGATCCGCTTAATGGAGGTCGTGGGCCTGTTTGTGGAACCGGAAAGATCGCCGCCCTCGCCGCCATTTGGGTCTGAGCGTGCTGCCTGCAGGCTGAGATGTGCCAGCAGTGGCATCCTTCACGATGCATGTTCGGACATGACCGCAACATGACTCGCGCGGAGAACCTCCGCAGCTCATTCGGTGCAGATGCGTGGCGCCGAAAGTCGCTTCGATCCAGAGGTCGCCGGGGTGAACGAAGGACCGTGTCGATGGCACGTGACTTGCTCTATGGGCCAGGGTCATCCGACAGCATCGAATGACGGAACAGGAATCATATGAACATTCTCAGAGCAATATTGACAACGTCCGCGGTGCTCGGCAGTGCACTCGCCGTCTCTGCGGATCTGGATGCCGCCGGGCTCTCCGGTGTGTTTCCCGGCTCAGCTTGCCAGGTCGTTTCTGGAACCCGCGCGATTCGCGCGCGGGGCTCGATTCGAAACGCCAGCACCACGGCAGACCTCGTGGTCGACTGCCCAACGTTGCACCCCAACGACACCAGCAACGGTCAAAGCCCTCTGGTCAATCTCTTCTACTATGACGATTCCGCAACCCGGTCGTTGAGCTGCACCACACACGCGGAGGACATGGACAGCACAGACGCCGACGCGGATAGCGGGAACAGCGATGGCATCGACGACCGCGAGTATCGGGCCATCCTGATGCAGACCGGCGACATCGGCGGTCAGAATCACCGCATGGCACACATCCGCTGCACGATTCCGCCGTTCCCGGCCGGCCACGAAATCGGGATCGTCGGATATTGGGTGAGCTTCGGCTGAGCCAACCCAAACTCTCTGCAAACTCGACTGAGACACGACGAACATGAAACGGTCCATCATCGTACTCATGCTGGGTTCCGGAGCAGCGGCACTAGGCATCTTGGCCTGGCACTCCGGCTCGAGCAGCGCGAAAGTCGAAGCGGCTCATGCGGTGGCAGCGTTGGAGCGCAAGGTGGCTCAGTTGAGCGATCAGGCGCGGCGCGTGCAATCAGAGCAGCTGACTGTACACGCCGCGCTATCGGAGCTGAAAAACGCTCCACGACCGGCAGCCCCAACCCCAGCCGACTCGCTCGCTGGGGCAGAGCCGTCCGAGCCTCCCCTCGAGGCGGAGGCGCCTGCGCTTGCCGTCAATCGGTACGCTCGCCCAAAGGAGGCGTTCGAAGAGGAATCGCGAAACGCCGGCTGGGCCGCAGAGATGGAACGAACGAACCACGCAGCTCTGCGATCGGTTCCCGGGGTTCAGGTGAAGTCGCTCGAATGCCGCACCACGACGTGTCGGCTCGAGCTCGACTATGTGGACGAAAATGGGGAACAGGCCCTGCAAACGGCCTGGCACGACGTCCCCGCCTTGCGTAACGCCCGCATGAAGATCGAGCACCGGGTGGATGACGAAGGGCGCCCCAGCGGCATCACGATTGTGGCATTGCTCAAGGACGTGGCCGATCGCGAGGCGCGGCTAGACGACACGCGCTGAGTTCCAGCGGCTGCCGCACGTCGCTCTCTGTCTAGTCTGCGGATTCCCATTTCGACTTCGACCTGGATCGGGTGACCAGACCGTTGCGACGTTGCGAGACAATCCCGTCGGCGTAAACATCCTCGGCACGCAGCCACCATTACCGGCCCCGAGACGCCCGGCAATGATGCGTCTTCCGGAGCACGTCGACTTCACCCGCGCCTCACACGGTGATGGTCTGGCTGAGACAGGTGGGCAGGCCATCGACAAGGCCCATCACCTGGGCCTCATCGACCGCCATCTCGAGCCCTGTCCCAAGTTGCCGACGTGGATCAGAATGGGGCGTCATTTCTGTGCCATCGTATGCTCGCCTCCTTGCGGCTCGATATTTGATGGCCATGCTACCGTCCGCTTGGTGGGGGTGCGTCGCAGTGATGTTCG
>JAYWEH010000484.1:0-20160 GCA_043780025.1 Deltaproteobacteria bacterium | reverse complement strand
CGGGCGGCATGTCGGGGTCGAACGGCACCACCGGGGGTGGGCCTTCGCCGGTTTGGCCTGCGCCAGCGGGGGGATTTTCCTGGCCCGGGACACCCGTCGGCACGCCTGGGTTGCTCGAGCCGCCAGCACCCAGCCCGGGGTCGGGGAAGCTGTTCAGGCCCACGTTCTCGTCAGGTTGCGTCCCGCAGCTCGCTGCTGCCCAACCGAGACACAGGATGCAACTGTAATGTCGCCCGAACCGCATGTTGTTCCTCCGCGCCGTGCGCATGCCTCGCCAGACAGCGAGAGCTGACGGCCATGATGAGGCGACCTGCCGCGGGAGGCCACAAAAATAGGCGCAGAATCGCGAAAGTTCGACGGATCTCGGCACGCTTGGCATGCCGGAGGCGAACTCGTTCGCGCAATCGATCACGAAAAATGGGGCAGCCTCGAGAGGCGCCGCGGGGGCGGAAAAAATCACCTGGCGTTGTAGCCTGGGCAAGGGGCAACGGTCGCCGTCCAGCGCTTTCGAGCTGCGCCGCGTCACGCTCTGGGACCGTGGGCGCCTTCGAGGTATATCCGCGCCTGTGATCGCATCGAAACTCCGCTCCCGCTTCGAGACCCTCCTCGGGCTAGCGCTGGCGACCGCTTGCCAACGTCCGCCGAGCACACCCGCTGCGGGGTCGCCCGCGGCCGGAGTGGCGCCGCCCGGCTCGTCCGAAGGCAACCCCGCTGCCGCGTCGGCGCCCGAGCTCACCCGGGTGAGCCGTATGAGCGCCGCGACCGAGGCCGAGCGAGACTACTTCCTGTATCTGCCCTCGGGGCATCGCGATGCAACCGATCGGCTATGGCCGGTGCTTTTGTTTTTGCACGGCAATGGCGAACGCGGAGACGCCAAAGGCGAGCTCGACTACCTGCTCCAGAACGGGCCGCTGTACGAAGCCTGGATCCAGAAGCGTGATTTGCCGTTCTTGATCGTCGCTCCGCAGCTGCCGATGTACGGGCGCGACGCCACGGCGGACTATCTGAGAAACCGGACGCGCGCGCAGATCCCCGTGCGGCTCGAGCAGGGCGTGCCCGAGCGCCGAGCTCGCTTCGCCACGCCGGATCTGATGAAAGGGGCCCTGGCCGAAGAGCTCGACAAGTCGGCGACACCGTACGGACCCCCCATGGGTTGGCCGGAGTTGGAGGCGGATCTGATCGGCATCCTGGACGACGTGATCCGAAATCATCGCGGCGACCCCGCGCGCCAATATCTGACCGGGCTGAGCTACGGCGGTTACGGCACCTGGTACATGGCGAGCAAGTACCCGGACCGCTTCGCGGCGATCGTGCCAGTCGTGGGCTACGGCCACCCCGATGCCATGGCTTCAATCGCGGCGGCGAAGCTGCCGATCTGGTGCTTCGCCGGCGGACGAGACGGCGGAGTGCACCCCAAGTATTTCTACGCGGCCTTCAATCGCCTCGAGGCGCTCGGCCACAAGGATTTTCGCTTCACCATCGAGGCGGACATGGGCCACGACGTGTGGTCCAGAACCTACGCCGGTAACGACGTCTACGACTGGATGCTCGCCCATCACAAGTGAGCGTCCCCCCTGCGCCCGCGGCTCAGCCTAGCCGATCGATGAACAACCAGAGGCCCGTCGCCGCGATCGCGAGCGAGCCGGGAAACGGCACGTAGCGGCGCGCGGCCTCGGGCCGTCGCACGGCCAACAACCCGAGGAAGAGCGGAATGGCCACGCACAGCTGGCCGAGCTCCACACCCGCATTGAACGACAACAGCGCCAAGAGCCAATGGCCATCCCGCGCGCCGAGCCCGAGGTCGGCGAAGCCACTCGCGAAGCCGAGCCCATGCACCAACCCGAACAGGAACACCACTCCATGGCGGCCGCCGGCGAAGCGCTCAGCGTCCGGCTTGCGGCGCAGGTTGTCGAGGCCGAGCACGCAGATCGATAGCGCAATCAGCGGCTCGACCACGCTGGCAGGCACGCGAAATACGCCGGCGTACGCGAGCGCGAGCGTCAGGGTGTGTGCGAGCGTGAACGAGCTCAGCGCCAGGATCAGCTGTTTTACGCGGCGCCCGATCCCGAGCACCAGCGCCGCCACGAATGCCAGATGATCGAAGCCCCTCGGCAAGATGTGCTCAAAGCCAAAGCCCACGTAGCCGAGCGCCAGGGCTCCGGGGGAGCTAGGGGTGGCTCGGGTCGCCGTGCCGGGTACCGGCGCGCTCGAGGCGAGCAAGGTGTCTGCGTCGCCGGACTTCCACTCGGGTGCGCGCTGCCCGTCGAGCGGGTAGGGGGGCGTCCATTCGTTGCCCCCGAGCAGCCAGCTGTGGGTTTCCGCTCGCGACGTCTCCGTGGGGACTTGAACCGAGACGATCAAGCGCTCGAACTTGGCGCCCGCGAACACGCGCAGAGAGCCCGCTCCTCGAGGCAAAGGAGTGCTGAAGACGACCAAGTCTCCGCCTGTGGCACCTCCCTTGCGCGAGAGCTCGCGGACACTCGGATTGAGGGACAGCGGCTGGCCATCCACCTCGACTCGCAGCTCGGTTTGCACGAGATCGAGCAGTGCGGCTTCATGGGCCGCGTTCGGGGCCACGTCCTTGGCGCGGACATGTTCCGGATCGAGCGACAGCTCTCCGCGCAGCAGGGATTCGCCGGGGGACGGCCTGAACACCAGTTGGTCGACTTCGAAATGGTGAGCCCACAACGGCGGCGCCCACCACGTCGCGATCAGGAAGGAGAGCGCTGCGAGCGGATGGCGCGAACTCCACATGCGGCACCCCAGCATGGCGAAGCGGGGCTGGAACGTCGAGCGGCGCGGCAGCATTGCTAAATAGCTCAATTGTGTTGGGCACTTGGCTGTGGCGGTCGACTTATTCGCGGAGCTGGCGACGGGTTTCCGCAGCAGCCTCGTTTGAAGGATTGGCGTCTGGCGTTTGAAGGTGTGGCAATGGCAAGTGTGGCAATCCGGGAGCCGTGCTTCGCGATCGGCGATGGGGTCGAAATCGTGGACTGGTTCTTTTCAGGGCAAAGGCGCCGAGCCAACCCGGTCGACGTGGCGCCCGGTTTGACGGACGCTCGCGCCGTGGATCCCCCAGAGCTCGCTGTCGCGGCCCAAAGCGAAGGGGACTTGATGCGGCGCATCGCCGCGGGTGATGAAGGTGCGTATCGCGGCCTCATCGATCAGCATCTCGACGGCGTGCACGCGTTCGTACACCGCATGTTGGGCAGCAGAGCTGAGGCGGAAGAAGTATGCCAGGAGACATTCCTGCGCGTGTGGCGCCAGGCGGATCGCTACGTGAGCCGCGCGAAGCTGTCGACGTGGATTTATCGCATCGCCCACAACCTCGCGATCGATCGGCTACGGCGGCGCCGCGGGCCCGTGGCGGCCATCGAGGTGGACGAATTGCCCGCTTCCGAGCGCTCCGATCTCGGGCAGCGAGAGCTGCGGGTTCAGGTCGAGGCTGCGCTGTCGGAGTTGCCGGAGCGCCAGCGGACCGCGCTCACCCTCGTGCACTACCAGGGGATGAGCAACGCGGAGGCGGCCGAGGTGCTCGGTTTGGGCCTGCGGGGCGCTCGAGTCGCTGCTCGCGCGCGGACGCAGGACGCTGCGTGAACGACTGACGGCGCTGCAATTGGAGGCACCGTGATGAAGCCGCTCGATGTGGACGAGTTCGAAACACTGCTCGACGTCCACGGCCCCAACTGGGAGCGCTGGCCCGAAACCGAGCGGACGCAGGCGCAGTCGTTCATGGCCAGCTCCGAGCCGGCGCGCTCGGCGTTTCGCGCGGCGGAACAGCTGGAAGTGGCGCTGTCGCTCCTGCCGGGGGTCGGGGCTGCTTCCGGGGTCGGCGATCGCGTGATGCGGCTGGCCCGAGCGGAGCCGCGAGCGCGTTTCAGTTGGTGGCCGTTTGGCAGTCCGCTGCCGCCGCTGTTGGTCTGGGTGGGCGCCGCCGCGCTCGGGCTGTGGGTGGGGAGCGTGTCGGAGTTGGATGATATGACGGAATCGGAAACGGATGGCGCGGCAATGGAAGCCGCCGCATCCAACGACGATTGGAGCGAGCTTTCCGTGCTCGGGCTAGCCGCCGACTGGGCTGCGGAGGAGGAGCCGTGAGTCAGCGAACGATGATGATCGTGCTAGCGGCCTCGCTGGCGCTCAATCTGTTCTGCTTTGGGGTGGTCGCCGCGCGGGCGTTTCGTTGGAATGACGGGCACCGAGCCCGGGCGCACGGCCCGGACGAGGCCGGCGTCGAGCGGCCGCGCGGGCCCCGCCCGGAGCCGCAGGCCTGGCTCTCGGAGGCCGACCGCGTCGCGCTGCGGCCGCAAAGGCAAGCGCTGCGCAAGCTGCGCGGCGACGCGGAAGCGCTGCTGCGGGCGGAGAGCTTCGATGCCCAGGCGTTTCAGAAATCGCTGGCTCAGCTGCGCGAGGAAACGGCGCGCGTCCAGGGCTCCGTGCATGACATCTTGGTGCGCCGCGCTCAGCAGCTCGACCTCGCCGAACGCCGCCGCCTGGCGGACGCAAACTGGGAGCGCGACCGCGCGGACGCGCCCCGCGGGCGTCGGCGAGATTGAGCACCCGGAGCGAGGCGAAATTTCGGTTCCTGCGCCGCCGGGTCAGCTAAAGTCGTGGGCTCGGCCCTCTCTGCGGCCCAGCTCCGGGGCTCAAATAATGTTTGATCGAATCCTCGTTCCAGTCGACTTTTCAGAGCAGTCTCATTCGGCGTTTGGCCACGGCGCGCTGTTCGCGCGCACGTTTGGCGGTGAAATTGCGCTGTGCCACGTGGTCGAACCCGTCGTGCACGCCCATCCACCGTTCTGGCTGGGAGAAGTGGACCTGGCGCGCGAGCTCGAGCAGCAAGCGCAGGAGAGCGCGGAACGGGCACTCGCCAAGTTGTTGCCCTCGTTGCCAGTGAGCCCGGGTACTCGGGTCACGCCACACGTGCTCTCGGGTGTGTTACCTGCGGCGCTGGTCGAATACGCGGAGCAATGGCGTGCAGAGCTGATGGTGGTGTCTACACACGGGCGCACCGGCCTGTCGCGCTGGCTGATGGGGAGCGTATCGGAGCGCTTGCTCAGGGCCTCGCCCTGCCCAGTCCTTGTAGCGCGCGGTGGCTCCGGGCAGGTGCTACCTAAGGTGAAGCGGGTGCTCGTCGCCGTCGATCTGTCAGACGTGAGCCGTCGCGCTCTCCAGACCGCGGCTCACGTTGCAGCGAAGTTCGCTGCCGAGCTCGACGTGTCCTACGTCTGGGCGGCGCCCTACTACGAAGGGAACACGAGCAGCGCGCCCGGACTGTTCGAGCGCATCCGTGAGCACGCGCGGGCCGAGCTCGACGAGTTCGTGGCCCAGAGCAACCTGGATGCGGGAATGACCATCGCACGAACCATCGTCTCCGGCGCGCCCGGCGCAAAAATCATCGATCGGGTGCGCGAGTTCGGCGCCGATTTGTTGGTGCTCGGCACCCACGGGCACGGCGGCGTCAAGCGTATGATGCTCGGCTCCGTGGCGGAGGCCGTCGTGCGTTACGCACCCTGTGCCGCGCTCGTCGTTCGGTGAGCGCTTGTGCCCACTCAGTGGGAGGTGCCGGCTTCGATTTTGCCGTGCAGATCGGGGTCGTCCAGGTGGTCGATCTGCTTGCCTTGGAGATAGGCTTTGGCCGCGCGCAGCGCGTATTTCAGTCCGCCCTTGCCGGAGTTGTCCCAATATTCGGCGTCCCAGGGTGTGAAGCGCAGCAAGACGAGCTCCGGAGAGCTGGCGTCGCGAAACCACACGCGGAAGCTCTCCTTCCACAGCTCGCGCGCCTTGGCGGTGTCATGCATGGTTTCGAGGTTGCCGTTGAGCGTCACGAAGCGCGTGCGGCTTTGCAAGGACACCATGGCGCGCGAGTCGTCCTGGATCTCGTCGACCTTGCCGGTGTCGACGTCGGTCATGAACCAGAGCGTGCCGTCCTCTTCAGCCTTGGCAATGGCCATCGGGCGGCCATGCAGGCGGCCGTTGCGCGATCGCGTGACGAGCATGGCGATATCGAACTCCGGCAGGAGCTCGAGAACGTGCTCTTTGGCTTCGGGTGAAGACTCCGTGGTGAAGTGTTGGGTGGTCATGGCTCGACTTGGTGCAACGCGCGTGCCGGCGCTTTGGAGCTCTGGAGCCGCCCTGAGCTGGAATTTGACGCCGGGGGTAGCCACCGCTTTGCCTCTCTGTGGCGAGCGTGAACGAGCGCGGCGCGCATTTCTGCGCGCCGCTCAGGGCCGCTGGCCCAGCGTTCGGCGAGTTGTGGAATGCCGGCCGGTCTCGACAGGTTCAGTCGGTGCCGTGGAGGGCCGAGCTGCCTTGGCCGCTGTGATAGGCCTCTTCGCCGTGCAGCGAAACATCGAGACCTTCGCGTTCGGTGTCCTCGGGGACACGCAGCCCTAGCGTGGCGTCCAGGACCTTGAGCAGCACCCAGGTGACGGCTCCGGCATAAATGCCAGCGGCGGCAATCCCGAAGACTTGCTCTCCGACGAGGCCGGCGTTGCCCGTGAGCAACCCTTCGATGCCGGCCTTGGGATCGCTCGGGCTGTTCCAGATCGCCGAGGCGAATACGCCCGTGAGCAGCGCGCCGAGCGCGCCGCCGACGCCGTGGATGCCGAACGCGTCGAGCGAGTCGTCGTAGCCGAGCTTGCCCTTCATCACGACCGCGAAAAAGCATACCGGTCCGGCGATCACGCCAATCGCGAGCGCCCCCATCGGCCCCACGAAGCCCGCTGCCGGAGTGATCGCGACGAGCCCCGCGACCAGGCCGGATGCGACGCCCAGCGCTGTCGGCTTGCTCTGCCGCATCCACTCCACTGCCGCCCACGCCACCGCGGCTGCGGCCGCTGCGATGTGAGTATTGACCAGCGCCAACGTGGCCTTGGTGCCCACCGTGAGCGCGCTACCCGCGTTGAAGCCGAACCAGCCGAACCAGAGCAAACCCGCTCCGATGAGCGTGAAAGGCAAATTGTGAGGCGGTTTGGGATTGACCCGCTTGCCCAACCTCAGGGCGAAGACCAGCGCGCTCACCCCCGCCGAGAGGTGCACCACCGTGCCGCCAGCAAAATCCAACGCGCCGCGTTGCAAGAGCCAGCCATTGGGGCCCCACACCCAGTGGCAGATGGGATCGTAGACCAGTGTCCCCCACAGCACGATGAACACGGCGTACGATGAAAACTTCAAGCGCTCGGCGAAGGCCCCTGAGATGAGCGCGGGCGTGATGATCGCGAACATCATCTGAAAGGCCATGAAGGCCAGGTGCGGGATCGTGGCGGCCAACGGCCCCGGTGCGAGGCCCACTCCATCGAGCAATACGTAGTCGAAGCCGCCGAGCAGACCGCCGCCGACATCGGGAGCAAATGCCAGCGAATAGCCGAAAAATATCCACTGTAGGGTCATGACCCCCATGGCGAAGAAGCTGTGCATGAAGGTGGACAGCACGTTCTTGCCGCGCACCATGCCTCCGTAAAACAGCGCCAGACCTGGCGTCATCAGCATCACCAGAGCCGTTGACATCAATACCCAGGCCGTATCTGCGGGGTCGATTTTGTCCATGTTCACCTCGGGTTCATCTCGGCGGCGGACCATACCCCAGGCACTCTCGCAATTTTCAGTCTTGATTCTGCGAGCGACGTCGGACCCGAATGGAAAGCTGAAATGTGCATTCAACGCGGCGCAGCGGGAGCAGATGCGTCATGCGAGACATCGAGCCTGCTCCCTTGCTGGACAGCACTTCGAGACGTAAAGTAACTATCAACGATGCCATTTTGGCTGCGCTCGGCGACGGGAACGAGGCTGCTCATCGCGGTAGTGGCCGCCCTGGGCGCCTGTAAAGCCCCCGATGGTGCGGATCTGTATCGTCCGCTCGACGGCGAAGCCGGGGGAACGGTCGGCGGCGGTAGCGGCGGTGAGTCGGGCAGCACCGGCGACTCCGGCGGGGGCGGCGTGCCTGAAGGTAGCGGTGGCTCCGGTGAAGCGCAGGGCGGAAGGCTGGGCCTTGCCGGGCAATCGGGTGCGAGCGGGAACGGCGCCGAGGATGACGCGGGAGTGGCCGACGCCGCGCCGGCGGATGCGGGTGACACGCCGGACGCTGCAGAGCCACCGGCGTGCGTGCCCACGCCCGAGATCTGCGACGGCCTGGACAACGACTGCGATCGGCAGGTGGACCAGGGAGTGACCTGTGGTGCTGGTTGTACCGGCTTCGCCCTGGCAGACGCCGGCTACATGTTCTGCAGCGGCCTGCTCAACTACGACGACGCCCTCGAACGTTGCGAACTCGCGGGGCTCAGTCTGGTCCAGCTGGACACGCCCGAGGAGAGCAACGGGGTGATGGGCGCAATCCTCGGGTCGGGTCTGCCGCTGCCGGCGGGAGAGCTGCTCGTGTACATCGGCGCGAGCGACGAGGCTGACGAGGGCGAGTGGAGCTGGGTGGGCGCGGGCGGATTTCTGTTCTGGCAGGGCGGCCCCATCGCTGACGACGGCGAGGCCATCGGTGACGCTTATGTCAACTGGGCCACGATCGAGCCCAACAATCAGGGCAACGAAGATTGCGGCGCGATTTCCGTCCGGGGCAACGCCACCCGCCAAGCCGGGCAATGGGACGATCGCAATTGCAACGACACACTTCCTTTCACGTGTGAGGCGCCTTAGTACTTCTTCCACCTTTTCCCCGGTGTCGTGCCGGTTTCCTGATCCAGTTTCCTGCAGACGCCGCACAATCAGGGGTTCGGCCGCGCGCGCCCTTGCCGGACGCGCCCATAGGAGTAATAACTCCTCGCGGCGCCCATGGAAACAGACGAAACACCGCAGGAGTCTGCTCTGGAGCAGCCCGTGTCCCTGATCATGACGACGGGCGACTTGATCACGGCTGACGCCGAGGACGACCTTTCGGTTGCGCTCGAGGTGTTTCGGCAGGGCCGCATCAGCCATATCCCCGTTCTGAGCGGGGGCAGTAAGTTGGTTGGCGTGGTCAGCCCGGGGGATGTCTTGAAGCTCGGCGTGATGCCGCAGGCCCAAAAGCGCGGCCGCACTGGCGTTCATATCGGGGACGTCATGACGAAGAATATCGAAACGGTTCGTCCCACCGTGCAGGTCCGCCAAGCCGCCCAGCTGTTCATTTCCGGTGGATTTCATTCATTGTTGGTCACCGCCAGCGACGGGGAGCTCGTGGGCATCGTCACGAGTAGCGATATTCTTCGCGCTCTGATCGGTGAACATGTCGATACCGAAGGCGATTGAAGGTTCCGCGGCTGCGCCGGACCCGGCCGAGTTAACCCGCTTGCTCGCGGCGGTCGCTCGCCATTTTCCGGAAGCCCACTCTGAAGGTGCCGGTGCCGAAGGCAGAGCGGCCGAGGCGGCGAGGCTACTGCGCTCGGCGTATCGCTGGACCGAGCCGCTCGAGGAAGCGGAGATCGGCATCCGGGCGGCGCTGGCCTTGGCCGATTTGCGCCTGGATCCCGCCACCCTCGCTGCGACATTGATCGTGGGCACAGGCCCTCGGCGCGCGCTCTCTGCCTCGGAGTCACTGCTCGAGCTGCTCGGTGAGGAGACAGCTTCGCTGATCGAGTCCGCCGCGCGCCTCGCCGAAGTGCGCTGGGACCGGCTCGACGAGGAACGCGTCGAGACTCTGCGCAAGATGTTCCTGGCGATGGCGCGCGACGTTCGCGTGGTGCTCATCGTGCTGGCGACGCGCCGCGAGTACATGCTGCGGCTCGACAAGGAGGCTCCCCTCGAGGCTCGGCGGCTCGCCGAGGAGACGCTCGCCGTCCACGCGCCGCTCGCCAATCGTCTGGGCATCTGGCAGTTCAAATGGCAGCTCGAGGACGCGGCGTTTCGTACCTTATCCCCCGAAGCGTATGACGAGATAGCCCGCTCGCTTGCCGAGACGGGTGAACGGCGCGAAGCCTTCATCGCGCTCGCGATCGGCGCGCTCGAGGAAAAGCTGCGCGAGGAGGAAATCCCGGCGGAGGTCTCCGGCCGCGCCAAACACGTCTACAGCATCCGTCGCAAGATGCAGCGCAAGCAGGTCAGCTTCGAGCAAATCTACGACATCAGCGCGCTACGCGTGATCACCGATCGCGTGCAAGATTGTTACGGGGTGCTCGGCGTCGTGCACTCGATGTGGACACCGGTGCCGCACGAATTCGACGATTATATCGCGATGCCGAAGGGGAACGGCTACCAGTCGCTGCACACCGCCGTGGTGGGGCCGGAGGGGCGCGCCGTGGAGGTGCAGATTCGCACGCGCGAAATGCATCGGTTTGCCGAATACGGCGTCGCTGCGCACTGGGCCTACAAGGAGGGCCGGCGTGTCGAGGCGCCGGGGCGCGATCGCTTCATGGTGTTGCGCCAGCTGCTCGATTGGGAACGAGAGGTGGTCGATCCTCACCAGCTCGTCGACTCGCTCAAGACGGACATCTTTGCCGATCAGGTGTTCGTGTTCACGCCGCAGGGAGACGTGATCGACTTGACGCTCGGTGCCACGCCTGTTGATTTTGCCTATCGGATCCATACAGAGGTGGGGCACCGTTGCCGCGGCGCGCGCGCCAACGACCAGATCGTGCCGCTCGACTACCAGCTGAAGACCGGTGATCGCGTGGAGATCCTCACGCACAAGCTGGCGCGCCCGAGCCGCGATTGGATGAACCCCGCGCTCGGCTATCTGAAGACCTCGGAGGCCCGCTCGAAAGTTCGGCATTGGTTTCGTGAGCAAGGCCGCCCGGAGGCGATCACGGCAGGGCGCGAGGCGGTCACCCGCGAGCTGGGTCGGCTGGACCTCGAGCGGGTCACCCTCGAAGAGGTCGCGCATGAGCTCGGCTACGACGGCGTCGAAGAAATGTACGCAGCGGTCGGCTACGGCGACCGGCGCTCCAGCACGGTGGCATCGGCGGCCTTGTCGCTGGAAGGTCGAAACAAGCGGGCGACTCATGCGTTCCCGTTGCCGAGCCCGCGTGTGGTGCCGCTGCCGCGCGGCATCTCTCTGCATGAGGTGCCTGACGTTCTGGGCCAGCCGGCGCGCTGCTGCAACGCCGTTCCCGGGGACGACGTGATTGGGTTCGTGACGCGGGGCCGCGGCCTCGTCATTCATCGCCGCAATTGCTCGCAGCTGCGCGGTATCCAGGAACCGGAGCGGCTGGTGGAGGTCCAGTGGGGCAATGAGGTGGGGGAGAAGCACCCCGTCGACATCGAGGTCACGACCACCGAGCGCGCGGATCTGCTCGGCGATTTGCTGAAGCTAGTGGCCAACCAGGGCGTTTACATCTCGAGCGTGCAGGCCCAGGGCGCTCGGCGCGGTGAAGCCTCAGTGCGGCTCAGCCTGGAATGCCGAGATGCGGGCCACGTCGCGCAGGTGCTCGAGCGCCTGGCTCATCACCCCGAAGTCATCACGTTGCGGAGAATCGGGCGCTGAGCCTGCGCGAGCCGGGCCACTTGCTCAAATGACTCTCGGGTCAGCGGCTTTTCGATCAGCGGGCGGCGGGAGTGCTCGAGGAAATGTTTGGTTCGGCGGGTGAACGCTCCGCCGCTGCAGAAGATGATGCGTTCGCACAGTTCCGGCATGACCCGCTCGATTTCCCCGTACACGACCGTACCGTCCATTTCGGGCATCATCAGGTCGCAAAATATCAGATCGTAGCCGCGGTCCACCAGCAAGTGCGAAAGCGCCGCGCTGCCGCTCTGCACGGCGTCCACCTCGTGTTCGCTCAACATGCGTCGGAGTGAGCGCAATACCAGTGGTTCGTCGTCAATCAGGAGCAGGCGCAACCGCTCTATCGGCAACACGCGCGGAGCGATCTCGGAGCTGCACTGGGCGATTCCGCGGGTCCCGGCAACTGGAATCGTGGAGACTTGTTCGAGCTCGGCGTTGCGCGGCAAACGGACCTCGAAACAGGTACCCCCCTCTGGGCCGCGCCCCGGCGAAATGCTCCCTTTGTGCTGGCGGATGATGTCCGCGCAGAGCGCCAGGCCGAGCCCGGTGCCCTGACCGCGAGCCTTGGTGGTAAAAAATGGATCAAACATCTGCGCCTGGAGCTCGGGCGTGAGCCCGCAACCGGTGTCCTCCACGTGCAGCCAGACTTCGTCGGTCGTCGCGCCCGTTCGCACCGTGACCCGGTGGTGTTCCACATTGCCTTCCGGGATGGCCTGGGCGGCGTTGACGAGGAGGTTGGTCACGACTTGCGCCAGCTTGCCGTGTGACGCCCGGATCTTCGGCAGCTCCCGAAACTCCTGGACCAGGTGCGCCCGGTGGCGAATCTCGTTGAACGCGATCCGGCACGCCGAGGTCGCGCAGTCGTTCAAGTCAACCAGCGTGAGCTCGTTGCTGTCGATGCGCGCGAATGTGCGCAGGTCGCTCGTGATGGAGCGAATCCTCGACATGCCGTCGAGGTTTTCGCGCGCCATCTCTCCGAGCTCGCGCAATCGCTCGCCGACGCCGGTGCCGCGTGGTGCTTCATTCTCGAGCGCCGCGAGCATGTCTCTCATGGTCGTGAGGTTTGCGACGACGTACGCCGCCGGGTTGTTGATTTCATGGCTCACGCCGGCAGCCAACTGCCCAATCGCCGCTAGCCGCTCAGTGTGTGCGAGCCGGTCACGGAGCTGTTGCCCTTGGCGCCTCTCGGTCACGTCTCGCAGAGACACGAGATGAGCGCTGGCGCCGTTCCACTCGATGTTGGCTCGAGTCAACTCCGCAACGCAAGGCGGCGCGCACTCGCGGATCTGTATCTCGCGCGGTCCCGCGTCTCCGAGCGTGTACGGAAATGCGCGGCCGAGGAGCGGCCCGCGCGGATCCTGAAACATCTGTTCCGCGGCAGGGTTCGAAAATAGCACCACCCCGCGGCCGTCCACGATCAACAGGCCGTCGGCGCTGCGACGCACCATCAATTGATGGCTGGCCTCGCGCGTCTGCAAGTCGCGCACGAACCGCTCATGCGCCAAACGGGCCTGATTGCGCTGAACCGCGGCTCGAACACGAGCGCCGAGCGCCTCTCGCCCCAGGCGGCGCCGGGAGATCAAGTCTTCGACACCCATGCGCATAGCCTGGTCCTGAAAACTCGGGTCGGAGCGAGTCGCGATCAAGACGAGCGCTGCGTCGCGATCGAGGCAGCGTAGCTCTTTCAAGGCGCGCAACGCTTCACTGCGTTCGCCGTCGAGCGCCGACACGATGGCGTCAAAGCTGTGCTTCGTGATTTCCAATCGGCCGCGCGCCAGGTCCACCACGGTAGTCACCGCGAAGCGGCCCTCCTGGTGCAACATCTCCTCCGCCAACCGGGCTTGCAGCGGCTCGTGTTCGATCAATAACACGCTGAGTTGCTGCGCGGTGGGTTCACCTCCGGGGTCCAGGTCCGCGTGCACGGCACAGGCGCTTTGCACGGTCCCGATGGCTTGTTCCGCTCCGACCGGGCGGAGCAGGTGTCCGTGCGCTCCCTGACCCATCGCGGTAGCAGTACCCTCGAGGTCGGAGATGTCGCTGGTGACGATGATGCGGAGCCGTGGGTCGTATCGCAGTGCGGCTTCGACCAGACTTTCGCCGCCGACATGGGCCGAGGCCGGCGTGATCAAGACGTCGACCAAGAGCTCACGCAACTGTCCGAGAGCGGCGCGAGCATCCGCGGCGCGGCTGACGGCGAAGCCGCTTTTCGACAGCGCGTCACGCACCGCGTGCGCTTCGAGCTCGTCCCAATCCAGCATCAGGATCTGGTTTGCGCGCGCCGCGTTGCGGCCGCCTGTCACCTCACGCCGCCAGCCGATGGCGTGGCGCACGACCGCCCAAGCGGGGCGCGTCGCGTCGCCTGGCACGACGGCGTTGTCCGCTCCGCTGAGTAGGGCCAGGTTGCGCACGCGCTCCCCGTCGGTCCCGCTCACGAGAATCGATAGTCCGGGGTCTCTTTCCCGCGCATGCCGCACTAACTCGTGGCCTTCCGTCTCGAGCTGCTCCGCGGAAAGCACACAAGCGTCCCAGGCGCTCGTGCCCAAGCTCGACCACAGCGGGCGCGTGCTGGTTGCGTGCTGTACTACATAGCCCTGGGTTGAGAGCTCCCGGGATAATCCAGATACTGCTCCCACCACCAGAACCCGTTCGCTTGCCATCGTCCACCTCTGGCGCAGCTGCCTTGCGGGTCTCGAGTTTGCCGCGAGGCAGTTTGCCCCTTGTTCCGCTAGATACGCTGCGAAGCTGCTGTGCGGGGCTGCTTCCGCGGTGTCTGGCGTAGAGTCGAAAACGGCAGCTCGCAGAAATCCCTCAGCCTCGGCCCCGTGAAATTTACGCGGGCGCTGCTTTCTAACCGAGCGTTGCAGCACAGGCCGGCTATAGTTGTTGGCAGCCGCGACCGGTCGATGCAGCCTTCAAAGGCCGAAAAAGCCGGACAAAAGCGCGGGACATGGGGGAGTGTCGTGAAGAGCGAGCGCGCGTTTGCGGGTGGTGGGCAGAACTCGTTTGTGCCAAACAGGCACGTGTTTCCCGGTGAAAGCGCCGTTGCACCGGACGTGCCGCGGCTCATCGAACCGCTGAATCTCGATCCCACAGTGGGGGATATCGACGTCGCGCAGCTTGCATTGAAGGTGCGGAACGACGAGTTGGTGGCTCAAAACGCCGAGCTCGAAAGCGTCAACGAGGAGCTCGAGAGCGTCAACGAAGAGCTGTATTCGGTCAATTCGCAGTACCACGACACGCTGGGCGAATTGGACCAACTCCGCCGGGACCTCGAGAACCTGCTGATCGCGATGGACGCTGGCGCGCTGTTTCTGGATGATACACTCCGCGTCGTCCGCTTCAACGAAGACGCAGCACGCGCCCTGCCGCTCCAGCACGACCACATCGGTCATCAGTTGCCGGAGCTGATGTGTGAGCCCGCGCATCAGCGCTTGCTCAGCCTGGTTCGCACGGTCAATGGCTCGGGTGGACGTCAGCTGCTGATTGCATTTGGCAGCGACGGCCAGCGTTGGGTCTTTGATGTGCGGCGGGTGCGCCGTGTGGCTGCCACGCCGACGTTCGGCGTGATCGTCATCATGCGTGAGGCGCCCGCGATGCGTTGGGATGAACCAGGCCGAAGCCTACAAGCCAGCTCATGACCCTGAGCTGGCTACCGTGTCGGCGTGAGCGCGCTCACGATGCTGCCGCGCGGGGCGATGCTACACTTTGAGCTGGCGATTCGATCCGCAGGGTGCGGCCTGGTGTGGGTAAGTCCTACTCCGTGGCCTTCACTGCGCGGGACTGTGTCCGTATTCGACGGACGTGGCGGATCGCTGCGGCGACTTACTTCGCCGTTTGCCTCCATGGGAGAACGATGATAGCCCGGGTCCTTGGCTTGAACTTGAAGACCAGCGTAGTGCTGGCAGTATCTTTGGCATTTGTCGCCTGTGCCGGAGTGCTCGGCATCGAAGAGCGCGAGCTCGACAGCGCGGTTACCTATCCCCCCGAGGGCTATGTCGGATGCCGCCCGGATACGGGGTGCGCTGGCTGCCTCGAAGTGCATCGGGCGGAGTGCGTTACGCGCGCGGCCTGTGGCAGCGGGCAAGGCCTGGGCGAGTGCGCCACTTGCGTGTGCGGCGGGTGTACGGACACGCTGGTCGAGTGCCGGAGTGACCAGGGTTGTGCGCAAATCTGGCAGTGTTTAGAGCAGACACGGTGTGACCTCTCCGAGGGGGCCGAGGGCAGCTGCGCAAACGCGTGCGGTAGCGTCGTGGCGGCCAACGGCGGCGTTGCGGGCCGCTCGTTTCAGGCCGCGGTGGCCGTTCGCGCCTGTGCCATCGCCAGCGCTTGTTACAGCTGCCTGCCGGCGACGCCGGTGCCGCCTGAGAGTTGCCGGCGCGCGAACGGCTGCGAGGATTGCAACACCTGCGTGCAGCAGTGCCTGTGCGGTGATGGCGACTTCATCGAGTGCCGGACCTTCTGCGGCGAAACTGAGCTGCCTGAGAACTGTGTGCCGGGCAACTGCACAGGCTGCCCGACTTGCTTCGACGGCTGCAGCTGTGATGGTGGTGACTTCGACAGCTGTACGCTCGAATGTCAGGCGCCCACCTGCACGTCCGCGACGGGTTGCAATGATTGCGGCGACGATTGCGTCGCCGAGTGCGTCTGCAACGGCGGCATTCACGCGGATTGCCAGGCTGGGTGTGGACCACCGCCGCCCCCGGATCGGTGTGTCGAGGCCAACTCGTCCGGGTCAGGAAGCTCCGGCGTCGCGGAATGCGGCGGCTGTCAGAGTTGCCTCGCGCAGTGCAGCTGCAAAGGTAACCCGCTCGAGAGTTGCATGTCCGAATGCGGCTTGTTGGGCTGCTGCAGCCAGGGCGGCTGCGGTGGCCCGACCACCAGCTGCGTATGCGCGCCGAGCGCATCTGCCGATGAATGCGCGCGCGAATATTATGGCTCGTGCGACTATGTTGGAAACACCTGTAACCTCTGTCCGTGCGACAACTGTCCCGGCAAATACGCGCTGTGTGAAGAGACCTTTGGCTGCATGGGCATCTTCGAATGCATGCGCTCGAGCGCTTGCATCGGCAGCGCGTGCGCCGAGCGCTGCGCGGCCACCGGGCAAGAGGCCGCAGAGGCCTTCGGAGTGGCTGAAGCCTTGTGGGCCTGCACGCAGGCCGCCGCATGCACCTGCAGCAATGAGCAGGATCCCGATCCCGTCACCGTGGTCTGCGGGACCACGGAGTGCAGCAACTTCGTCGGCACGAATGGTACGTTCGATCCTTGCTGTCCGGGTGATGTCCGCGCAGAGCAGTCGGGTGGTGCGGCCCAGATCCCCGTCGAAGAAGGCGCGTGTGGGCTCAGCATCGCCACCTACTACCCGGAGCAGAACTGTCTCCCGCTGGGTCAGCCGAATCCCCCCTATCAGGATGTACTGTGCCCCGATTCCCGCATCAGCGGCGCCGTCTACAATGGAGCTACACTCGAGGGCTGCTGCCGCGCCGCGGACGCCGTGTGCGGCTACTGGGACGACATCACGGGGCTCGGCTGCGTGCACCCGTCGTCTTTCTTCGGCGACGTTTCGCTGCAGAGTTGCGGATTTGTGGGCCTCTGACCCGCGCCCAGGCGTGCGAGCGCGGGGGGCGCTGACCCGCCCCCAAAATCACAAGGGAAATCGTCGGTCACATTTGTTGCTGCGCTTCCCCGCAAAAGCATGCATGTTCGCTCGGTCGGCATGCAGGAACCCGTGGAGGCTCGCATTTTGCTCGTGAGCTCGGACCTCGAGCAGGCTCGCCAGCATGTCGATCGCTTGAGCGGCGTGGGTTACGTGGTGCGTGCGTGCGAGCCGGACGCCGAAGGTTTCTCGCAGTTTGACAAGTTCGATCCGCAGGTCACCGTCGTCGACCTGAGCCCCGGAGACGCGGGGGCCGCCGAGTTCCTGGAGCGCGGCCGTCGCAGCTATCCAGCCTGCGGCTTCGTCAGCCTGAGCGACTCGCCGCCGCCCCCGCCCGTGGCTAGCGCGCTCGGCAAGCCGGCCATGGTGGCCCTACCACCGGAGGCCGACGCTGATCTCGTGCCCCGGGTGGAGCGCGCGCTGGAGCGCTCTCGTCTGGAGCGGGACGCGGCCCGGTTCAAGAACCGCGCTGACGCCATCCTCTCGCAAGCCCGCTTCGACGAGATCATCGGCCGGCACCCGAGCATGCAGGCCTTGCTCAAGAAGGTGGCCCAGGTCGCGCAGACCCGCGCCAACGTCTTGATTCTGGGCGAGAGCGGCACTGGCAAGGAGCTGATCGCGGCGTCTTTGCATCTGAACTCGAAACGCAGCGCGGCGCGTTTCATCAAGTTGAACTGCGCGGCGCTCTCGGAGTCCGTGCTCGAGTCGGAGCTTTTTGGGCATGAGAAGGGCGCTTTCACCGGGGCGGTGAGCCGGCGCGAAGGGCGTTTCGAACAGGCCAACGGCGGCACGTTGTTCCTGGACGAGATCAGTGAAGTGCCCGCCTCGGTCCAGATCAAGCTGCTCCGTTTCTTGCAGGAGCGCGAGTTTGAACGAGTCGGTGGCAACGAGACGCTCAAGGTCGACGTGCGCATCGTGGCCGCCACCAATCGAGACCTGATGAGCCTGGTCACGGCCGGCCGCTTCCGGGAAGACCTGTACTACCGGTTGAACGTCGTGCGCATCGCCGTGCCGCCGCTGCGCGAAAGGCCGAGCGACATCTTGAGGCTCGCCGATCATTTCCTGCGTTGTGCCGCAGCCGAAAATGAAGTCGAAGTGAGGGGCTTCACGGAGGCCGCCAAGCTCTTGATGATGGACTACGCGTGGCCAGGCAACGTCCGGGAACTGCAAAACACAGTCGAGCAAGCGGTGGTGCTCACGGAAACGGGCTGGGTGGACGCTGGGGACCTGCCCATCCAGGCCGAGTCGCGCCTCGGGCCGTCGTTCAAGATCACGATCCCCGGCGCAACGCTGGCCGAGATAGAGCGCTATGCCATCACCGAGACACTCAAGGCGGTCGGCGGCTCGACCACCCGCGCGGCGGAGATTCTCGACATCAGTCGCCGCACAGTGCAATACCGCGTGCGCGAGTGGGGGCTCGTGCAACCCCACCCGAGCGAGTCCGATTCAGAGCCGCCGCCGGGCGATCCCGACCCCTCCGGTTGATTGATCGGTGTGCCGTGATCACGGGATGGTCCGGATCGTTCCGCCTGGCGAGGCGCGCCGCGGCGTTCAGACGTTCCAGCGCTTCTGCGGCTGGATTGCCCAGGGGCCGCGATGAGCACGCTCTGCGCGAGAGACGGGCCGACGAACCTACGGGGCAACATGCCGCTATGGACTGTACACCCAAGCGTTCGCGAAGCTGTTAGGGTCCCGCCGTGCTCGAAGTAGGATCGCAAGCCCCTGAATTCGACGCGGAGTCCTCGGACGGTCGCAGGATTCGCCTGAGCGAGCTCCGCGGCAAACCTGTGGTCCTGTACTTCTTCCCCAAGGCGTTCACGCCCATCTGTACCGTCGAGACAGCGCGCTTTCGCGACAATTACGACGACCTGGTGGCGCTGGGCGCCGAGGTCATCGGCGTATCCACGGACCGGCACGACACGCAGTGCGATTTCGGGCGCAAGCAGCAGATCAGGTTCCCCTTGTTGGCGGACGCCGATCGGAGCATCTGTAAGGTGTACGGCGTGCTCTGGCCGCTGTACCCCAAGGCGCGCCGGATCACCTATCTCATTGGTGACACGGGTACGATCGAACTCGTGCTCTGGCACGAGTTTCAGGTGTCGAAACACCTCGACGGCGTGTTGCAGCACCTACGAGCACGCGCGCTCGGTACGAAGTCTGCCACTTCGAAAGCCTGAGCAACACGCTCGCCGCGGCGTGATCGCACGCGGAGCTGGCTTACCAGGGAAAAGGCTTACCGTCGTGCTCGACGAAGCGCGGGGTCTCGCGGCTGGCGCTGTTGATGACGTCGTACATGCCCTGAGCGGATTGCCGCGGATCGAGGTGGGCCTTGGGGCCCCCCATGTCTGTGCGCATCCAACCGGGATGCACGGCGATCGCGTTGAAACCGCGCGGGCTGAGCGCGCGATCCAGGATGGTCGTTTGCATGTTGAGGGCCGCCTTGCTCATGCAATAGCCGTAGGTACGGTCGCGCCAGGAGTGGTTCAAGCTGCCGGCTTCGGACGACACGTTCACGATGAGCTTGCGGCTGCCGCGTTCGAGCAGCGGCAAGAACTCCTGCACCACGCGCAGCGGGCCTATCGCGTTGACGTCATAGGCAAAGCGCATGGCGTCGAAGTCCAACTCGCCGAGCATCGCGTCGCAGTCGGGGCGGGGGTTCACCGCGGCGTTGTTGATCAAGACGTCGAGGCCGTCGGCGTTCGCTCGAACTGACCTCGAAGCGCCGGCCACGGACGCCGCTTCGCACACGTCGAGCTCGACCCATGTCACTCGGCCCGGGCCTGGCGAGGGGGGATGCGCTGGGGCGGGGGCGCTGCGCCGAGACGATACGCTCGCGCTCGGAGCCGGGGCACGTGCGCCCGCAAACACGTGCCAGCCGTGGGCCGCGAAGGCTTCTACCAAACACAGCCCGAGGCCGCGGTTTGCGCCGGTAATGAGGACGGTTTCTGCCACGAACCCTATGTACCACGATGTGGCAGAGCGGAGCTGGCCGGTACGCGCGCGGCCCACCCGAATGCGCCAAAACAGCGCGAAAAGCTGAGCATAAATACCGCGCGCAAAAATCGGTGCTCCGCGGTCGAAAATGCGACAA
>JAYWEH010000483.1:0-8616 GCA_043780025.1 Deltaproteobacteria bacterium | reverse complement strand
TCGATCGCCTAGAGCAACCCGAGCCACAGCTGCCACTCGTGGCGAGAGCACGAACGTTCACGACGCTGGCGCTCGTCGCCGGCACGCTGGCGCTCGCGGCAAGCCTGGTGCTCTGGATCCATGGAAGCGCTGTGACGGAGCCACCCCTCGCCGCCACGAATTCACTGAACCACATCGACGACGCCGCCAACGCCGTCGTCGAAGCCAAGCCCAGCGCGGAGCCTCGAGCTGCGCCCGAACTGCGCCGCATCGCTGGCGGTGCTCGCCTGGAGACCTTCGAAGCCGCCGAGCGTGTGCTAGTGAACGACTCCGAGATCACGCTGGCGAAGCGCTCGCGCCTCAGCGTGCACGGCAGTGACGCACACGGTTGGGAGCTCCGGCTCGAGGGCGGCCGCGTCGATTGCCACGTCGCACCGCGCGCAGCGCGACCTGAATTTGTCACGCGAGCGGGTGACGTGGAGGTGCGAGTCGTCGGCACCCGCTTCAGCGTCGAGCACGACGCGGCAGGGACGCGCGTCAATGTGCAGGAGGGCAAGGTCCGGGTCATGGCGCCCGGAGCGCGTGTGTTGCTCGGCGCCGGCGAACGCTGGGTGAGCCCCGGTGCCGACGATCCTGCTAGCTCGCGGACTTCGGCTCGCCCCAAGCGAAGCACCGCCCCAACGGATCGTGCTCGCTTCGAACGCGCGACACGCCTCGAGTCGTTGGATCCCGGGACCGCGCTCACCATCTATCGTGAGCTCAGCCGGCATCGCGGCCCGTGGGCGGCGAACGCGCTCTATGCCTCGGGTCGTCTCGAGCTGGAACGGGGCAACATCCAGCAGGCGCGCTCTCTGCTATCGCGTTACCTGAAACGGTATCCGCGCGGTGCCAACGTCCGTGATGCGGAAACGATCCTGGCACGTACGCGCTGAGCCGCGCTGAAGTTTTCCGTGCACAACAGATTCAAACGACCGCACTGCGCAAAGCGCGGCTCCTCCCTGCTACCGTGATCCACTGACTCCCCATCATGCACGCTCGAGTTCGCGCGCACGAAAACAAACGGAGTCAAATCATGAAGCGTTTCACACCGAGGCTGGCGTTGGGTTTGTCGTTGCTCGTCGCAGGCTGCAGCGGAGAGTCGTCGCTAGAGGACGAGCTCGCCGGCAATGATGTGGGCGATGATACGGTGGGAGAGTCTGAGAACTCGCTGCGCCGATTCGGACGGCGTCGGAACCGCGGGGGCGCTGGGGCTGGAGCGGCAGGCGCTGAAGCGGCAGGCGCTGGCCGCGGCGGTGCTGGCGCCGGAGCGGCTGGCGCTGGAGCCGCGGGCAGTGGCAATGCACCGCCGGTCGGGGGCAATGCACCGCCGGCGGGCGATTGCCCAAGCGCCCCTTTGTCTCCTGGCAACCACAACCTGTCGCTGCAGCACGACGGAGTGGCGCGAACGTACATCGTGCACGTACCCAATGGCGTCAATGGTAGCGAGCCAGTGCCACTCGTCATCGACCTGCATGGGCTCACGTCGAGCGCGAGTGCGCAGGCGTCATTGTCCGGCTGGCGCCGCAAGTCGGACCAGGAGGGCTTCATCGTGGTGCACCCGCAGGGTCTGGACGCCTCGTGGAACGGCGGTGACCTGTGCTGCGGCACGTCGCAACGAAGCGGTGTCGACGATGAGGGTTTCATGCGCGCTCTCGTGGCGCGCATGGCAGAGGACACCTGCATCGACGCGAAACGCGTGTATGCCACCGGCCTCTCCAACGGCGGCGCGATGTCGCACCTGCTCGCCTGCCAGACCGCTGATCTGTTCGCAGCGACGGCTCCCGTATCGATGGGCAATGGCACCAACCCGTGCACACCGTCGCGCCCTATTTCCGTGGTCATGACGCGGGGCACACGCGATGCGCTGGTCTCGTTCAATGGTGGCCTCTTCCCGAGCGCCCAGGAGGATTTCGAGCAGTGGGCCACACTCAACGGCTGCCGCGGCACGCCGGCGACGGCGAATGGCCTATGCCAGGTCTTCTCGGACTGCAATGGCGGCGTGGAGGTCAAGGCCTGCGCGATCAACGCCGGCCACGTCCTCTACAACAACTCACAGAACTTCAGCGTCCCCGACGTGGTGTGGGAGACTTTCGAGCGCCAGACGTTACCCTGACGCGCGTCGGCCTCGCGGCGCCCGCACGTATTATGACAACCCATCGGGCGTGAGCGCTCGCGTCATTGGGGCCGATCGCTTCCTCGGTCGGCTGAGCACGACCACGGGCGGGAGCGGTGAGCTCGTCCTGACCTGGCACTTCCTTACAGCCGTGAGCTAGCTCCGGCAAATCGCTTGGCCGCCGCTTCGATCCCGATCGGGGCGCGGCCGCGGGCGCTACATGTGCTATCGCACGCTGGCCGTATCATAGACCTCGTCCGTGACGAGTTCGCAACCGATCCCTTGAATGGTGATGCGGCCCTGACGCCGTGCCTCGGCGCGCTTCCAGGTGCCACCTGGCTGGCGCTCGAAGACTTCTATCAGGCGTTCTCGATGCGAGACCAGCACGATGGAAGACAGCGTTGGAATGCTCTGGTAACCGGCGAGCTTGTCGCCACGATCGTAGTGCTCTGTCGAGTCGCTCGTCACCTCGACGATCACTCGCGGGTTCACAATGGTGTTGCGGTCCTCGGGGTCCGACTCGCTGCCAGCGCAGCGTGTTCCGGAGTGCCCCCCGCCATGGCATAGATTTCCCCCGCGAGGAACTCATGGCGCACCGTGCTCGATACCTCCATCGTGAGGTAATCGTGAAAGGTGTACTGGTGCAGGCGTGGGCCTTGCGTCACACGCGAAGCATAGCTGAAGACGCTTCCGGGCGCGACGACACGAGCTAGAACTTCCCGGCAAGGAACCAACCCCGCACCGCCATTCTGCTTCCGACCAGCAAATCTCCCCCCGGAGCGAAGTCCCCTATTGCGCTTCGGGATCTCGAATGTTGGACAGGTCGTCCACGGGCGTGCGTTCGATGACGAAGTTGTGCAAGTCGCTCAGGTCGTCAATGCTTCACGGCCCGCGCTGTGCCAGCGTGTGCCAACCACACGAACCGGCATGCGCCATCAGACAGCGCGGCGCTGCATGAAGTCGAGCAGTACCTGTCGGGCCTGCGGGGTGCTGGGGATTGTATGCCGGCCCGGCCACACCCACTGCTCGCGCGATGTGGGGGCGAATTTTTCCAACAGGCGCGGGGCGTGTCTGGCGAAGGGATCGGCTTCGCCCCAGATGTGCAGCGAGGGGACGTCCACGGGTGGTTCGAACAAGGGAGCGAGCGCGTCAGAGCGCGGCGCGAAGCCGGCGATCAGCACGACGAAGCAGAGCGCGGGGAACTCGCCGCGGCTGGCGAGCGCGGCCACGGCGGCGGCGACCGCGGCGCCCTGACTGAAACCCAACAAACCGAGCGACTGTTGGCCCTCGGCGGCGGAGCGGATGCACTCGAGTGACTCGTCCCAGCCGCGGTAGACGCGGCCGTCTTCGCTGGCATTCCACCACTCGAGGTTGGGTGGCTTGGCGCGAAAGCCGCCCATCAGCTCGGTGATGCCCTGGACCGAGGCCTCGGCGGCCGTGTGCGGAGCATCGGGGCACACGAGTTCGCAGTCCCGCGCTAACTCGGGTTCGAACTCGGAGAGCAAGTGGCGCAGGCCAGCGCCGTTCATGGTGAAGCCGTGCAGGCCGATCAAGCGGGTGGTCACGGTGCGGAGCTTACTTCCATTTTCTTCACGCGCCGGCGAGCAACCATCCAGAGCACGGAGGAAAGAAGCGCCGTGAGGCCGGCGTTGGCGACCCCGCTCAGCGTGCAGCCCAGGAACTCGGCCAGATGGCGCGCCTTTTCGCCATCATCGGGGCCCGGAAATGAATTGGAGATGAAACCCCCGAACACGCCGAGCCGCGAAATCGCGCCGAGTGCGACGAGCACTGTGAGGCCCAGCACCGCGGTGAGGCCGCACACCACCGTCACGACGTGACCGACGAGCTCCCCGAACCGCCAGCGCCCCAAGGCGACGGCCAGCACCCCTGCCCCCACCGCCACCTGGCACAACGTGATCGCGCCCGACAATAGCGACCAAAACCACTCGAGCATCGACGACCTCAGTTCTGCGCCGCGGGCAACTCGGCGGCATCGACGAGTGGGCGCGCGACGTCCAGAGCGGGCAGCGGCTGCCCGGTTCGATCGAGCCGGAACTGGACGTAGCCTCGCATCAACGCGTGGTAGAGCCAGGAGGCAATCAACTGCTGGCCGCGCAGGCTCGGATGCACCAAGTCCTTGGCGGCGAGCTGAGGGCGGGCCTGAAACCAGCGGCCAATGGCGCCTTCGCCGCCCATCGCCTCGAAGGTGTCGAAGAATGCGCAGCCCTGCTCGCGCGCGACCTTGCGTTGCACGGCCACGAGCCGAAACATGATCGGCCGCGACCGAATCTGGCCGCCTTCGCGATGGCCGTGATCGATGGGTGTCATGATCAGGCACGAAGTCTGGGGTTTTCCCGCTCGAAATTTGCGCAACACGCGCGTGTATTCGGCCTCGTATTTGCTCATGTCGCTCTTCAGGTCGGTAGTACCACGCTGCACGTCGTTGCCGCCAAGAATGAACACGAGCAAATCGGTGTCGCGCCGTGCCATTTGCCCGGCCACGTGCGCGGCGTCCTGATAGTCGAGCCGCTGGGTGAAGCTGCCGATCTGCGAGAGCTCGTCATAGACGACGCCCGGGACGTCTCGCTCGAACACGACGCCGTAGCCGCGCACGGGGCCGCCGATGGCGCGGACCTCGAACTCGTGCGGGCCGTCCTCGACCTGAATCGTCTCGACGGCGTCCCCCAGCTCGGGGCGCGCGGTTTCGAGCACGCGCGCCTCCTTACCATCGACGCGGATCTGAAAGCGCCCGCCGCCGGGCTGCAGCGCGTACCAGAGCTCGAAGCGCGACACGGTTTGGCCCGCACCCTCACGGGTGGTGCGAAAGAGGCTGCGTGAACCGCCGGATGAGCTGCTCGTCACGCCGCCGTAGCCGTAGCGCATCTCCGGACGGCACTTGAAGATGATGTGGCACGACTTCCAGCTCTGGCCGTCTCGAAAGAAGATGCCGCGATGGTAGTAGCCGATGCTGTACTTGCTGAGCACGTGATAGCCGTGGCCAGCGTCACCGAAGCGCGCCTGTAGCTTCTGGCGGATCTCGAAGGTCAGGCCGTCCCCGCCGATCACCGAGTCACCAAAGTGGCCCGCGCGGGTGATGGCGCCGGGATGCTTCAGCTCCGTCAAGGTCAGCTGCCCGTAGAAGTAGTCGAGGTGTTGGAGGCCCTCGATCGCGCGCGGGATGGGCGCCTGCTCATCCGGGTGGCTCGTGTAAGGCGGGTACACGCCGTGGTCCACTGCTGCTTCGTCGGAGGCCTCTGGCTCCACGACGGGGCCCGACGGCTTCGGTGTGACGCCCGAGTCGCGCACGCTGGTGGCGGGGGCAACCGGTGCCGGCGCCCCGGCGGGTGTAGAAGATCGCACCGGAATCGGCAGGTGAAAGACGGGCGGTGCAACGGGCGCACTGGGGTCTGCAGGCCTCACGTAGTGCTGTTGCCAGGGCCTCGGCATGCACGCGACGCAGGCTAAAATGCCGAGCCCGAACGATAGCCATCCAGCGCGACGCAAAAAATGCACCGTGATCAGCATGCCGCTCCGTTTAGCCTCGACCTTCGGGTACCGTTTTCTGCCTCGGCACTCCTGCCCGATCGCTGATTCGGGGCACTAGACGCATCGCGATCTCGAACGTAACCTTCCCTATTGCCATGAAGCCAGCCCACCTGACTCACCGCTCCTTTCAGCTCGCTGTCAGCGCCCTCTTGCTCTCCGCTTGCGGATCCGCCGGTGGCGGGCGCGAACGGGACGAAGTGCCGACGCCGCGCCCGAGCGTGCCCTCGTACGCTGCCCCGGTCAATCAGGTGCCCACGGACAGCCCGACTGAGGAACAAACGAACGAAGAGACGCCGATCGATCCGGGAAGCGTCGATAGCTTGCTCGGCACCGCGGCGATGGGCGGCTCGGGGCAATCGTCGGATCGCTGGCACAAGACGGACGTGACGCGGGATGGGCAGAATTATTACCTGATGGCGAATGGTTGGGGGCCAGGCTTCGGGTCGCAATCCATCTCCTGGAGCGGTACGTCCTTCACGGTGCAAAGCATGACGGGCGAGCAGGGGGAAAACTACCAGCCCGCATCGTACCCGACGGTGTTTTGTGGCCTGTATTCCGACTCGCAGTCGCGCGCGTGCGGCCTGCCGGCGGCGCTCGATTCCTTGACGTCGCTGCGCACCGGCTGGCGCTGGAACCCGAATGGGAACGATGGCCAGTACAACGCCGCCTACGACATCTGGATGAGCAATGGGCCGAGCCGCAACAACTTCAGCGGCTTCTTGATGGTCTGGTACCGAGAACCCGTCGGGCAGCAGCCGGCAGGGGCGCTCACCGAGCGCGCCGTGACGGTCGCCAACGTGGACGGCACCTGGGACATCTGGACCGGTCAGGTCAACAGCCGCCCGATCATCAACTGGGTGCGCGCGCAGGGCGAGGACACCTTGACGATGGAGTTTGACATCCTGGATTTCGTGCGCGATGCAGAGGCACGCGGGCTGACGGTACCGGGCACGCACGTGCTCAGTGTGGCCGTGGGCTTCGAGATTTGGAACGGGCCCGTCACGAATCTCGAGAGCACCGACTTCTACGTCACGCCCGAGCTCTGAGCGGCTTCTCCAGCACGACAAATTGCAGGTCGTCCCGCAGGGGAAGGCCGAAGCGCGCGTTGCCGTACGGGAACGGCTCGGTCTTGCCCGTGGCTCGGTAACCGCGCCGGCCGTACCACGCGATCAACTCCGGCCGCTGCTCAATCACGGTCATCTTCGCCAAGGAAGCGCCGAGCTCGCTGCCGAGGCGTTCGACTTCGGTGAGCAGCGCGCTGCCCACACCACGAGCCTGCGCGGTCGGGCGAACCGCGAACAGGCCGATGTGCACGACGCTCTCGGCTTCGCGCTTCATGAGGACGCAGCCCATCAGCTCCGACGCAGCGAACGCGAGCACGATCTTCGCGCCGGGGTCGGCGATGAGTTGCTCGAGCTCCGTTCGATCCGTGCGCTGCCCTTCGAGCAGATCGGCCTCGGTGGTCCAACCCGCACGGCTCCGGTTGCCGCGATAGGCGCTCTCGACGAGATCGAGCAAGGCATTGACGTCACTGGTGATTGCAGAACGGAAAACGAGAGGATGGCTCATGGCGGGTTGCTGAATTGGATGTGCGACGCGAGGGTTATGGGCAGCCTACGCCGTCGCGAATGATCCGTGTAGCGCTGTCCAATGCACGCGACTTGACGCGTTGAAGTTCGTCAGTCAGAGTGCACGCACGCGGGCCTCGGCGGGCGGTGCTGCGCCGACTGTATTGCCTGCTCGAGCTGGGCGGTACGTTGCTACTCGATCACCCCGAGCTGCCAATCTCGCGGCTCGCGCCTGTTGTCGCACTTCTGGCGTCCTTTGCCAGAGCCCGAGTTGGCGGCACATGCGTCGACTCGCGAGCTCAGCGGCGAGCGGCTCGATCTGTCGAGCCGCGTCTTCGACTACAGGGCGCATGCTCCATCGATTGCTTACACGGTGCAGGCTCGCTACTCGGTCGGCGGGGAGACTCGGAGCCAGCGCGGGCTCTCGGTATTCCAACGCTTCTATTCGCAGCGAGAGCTGCGCGAGATGTTGATCGACGCGGGCTTTGAACGAGCTTTGCTCGATTGCCAGCACGACTCGGAGCGCAACCTGCTGGTCTGGCATGCGCGCCGCCGCGAGCGCTCGCAGTCGGCTCGCCCCGCGGGTCCGGTCGGCCCGATCGGGCTGACCGGCGCGCTACCGCTGCGGCTCGGACCATGACGGCTCGGGCCGCAGCGCGCGGCTTGGATCCGAGGAAAAGTGAACACGCGATGCAACACGGACAGGCCTATGCGGTGAGCCGAAATCCAAGCCGAATTGAATTTGACGCACGCGCTTGTCATTTTTGCGGGCGACTTCGCGTTTTCGCCGCGTCAAATCGGGTGGATCCGGGTTCGAAGTCGGGATGCGCTTCGAGTATGCTGCACACTGACAGTCCGCTTCGCGGCGCGCGGCCCCAGGTAAGCTCTCGTCGCATAGGCATGTCTCATGGTTGGCCGTCCACTGATCCAGCAGGTCATCGTGCTCGGTGCGCTCGGGCTCTCTGCCTGCACGCTCGGTGACGACTATCGGCCGACGGTAGTCGGCGCGGCGCCGGCGCCAGTAGACGCGGGTGGCATGGGCGGCATGCCGTCCGAGCCCCCACCCCCTTCCACTGCGGGGCGCGACGCGGGCTGCAGCGCAGGCGAGCTGCAGGGCTGCGTGATGGAGATCGATCCCCCGGACCCCGACCCACCCCCCACCGATGCGCCCGACGCAGCCACGCCACCCGACGCAGCGCTGGCTGCGACGTGTGACGACGGCGTCCAGAACCAGGGTGAGAGCGACGAGGATTGCGCGGGCGCGTGCGCGCGGCGCTGCGCTCTGGGGGACAGTTGCACAGCCAGCGCGGATTGCGCCGCGGGGCTGTTTTGCGCGGGCGGCGGCCTCGCCGAGTGTGCACCGATACCGCT
>JAYWEH010000482.1:0-3635 GCA_043780025.1 Deltaproteobacteria bacterium | reverse complement strand
GCGACACTGCAGCACGTCGCCGGTGGCTCTGGCAACTCGGCAGTCTCGAGGAGCTAACCCACGACAGAATGGGGGGCCAGCCCAGTCATACTTTCTAGACAGCGCTACGTTTCTCGTTCGGTGCCGTACGTCCAGTTCAAGCTCGCGCGCTACTCGTAGCTCATACCCGGCCCGGCCGAGCGGTCGCGACCCTGATGCAATCACCCACCAACGGTTCATGAGAAAGAAATCGCGCGAAATTCCTCCTCTACCTCAGTCGATTCTCGACCAGTTGCAAGGCGATCTTTGGAGTGCCTTGGATGCGGTTTCCACGACGAATGACAAGAGACTCGTCGTCAATCCAGATAGCCCGAAGTGGTTCACGTTGAAAGAAGGAGTCGCAAAATCCTGCGTGATGAACTCGGCCTGGTTCATCTCGAAGGCTTTCCAGAAGCATCTTGTCGACAGCGGCGCAGGGTGGATCGCTGAGAAGGCGCTTGGCGGTGTCGACAGCTCATCAGCAGACCAGAAGATCGACGCGTTCCGCACGATCTCGGCGACAAGCTCGGCCTATCGGCTTACTGAGGCAAGCTTCGTCGAACTAATACGACGCCTAATGCTCGAAGACGTTAGCGAGGAACGCTCGGTTCCTCCGTTCCTTGAGCTCTACCACGGCTTCGTTGGAAGGTGGCTGTTCCAGATTCCGATCTGGGCATCAAAACATGCTGAGCTGTTCGACCGCGCGGACGATCTCACACTCGACTTTAAGGTCGGTGTTGAGTTCGAGACTGGAAATATCGCCTCGTCATTTCGAGCGCTTACGAAACTGAATTTGCTCTACTTGCTCGGTGAAATCGACGTCGGCGTATTCATTACGAGTGAGAGCAAGAGCGACGCTGCCGCAGTCATTTGGCCGCCGTCGAACAGGAACGGAAGCTTTGAGGAGCTGTCGCGTCGACAGTACAAGAAGATTGTGTATTTCCCTATTTGGGAGAT
Organism: Deltaproteobacteria bacterium; assembly: GCA_043780025.1. Taxonomy (GTDB): domain Bacteria; phylum Myxococcota_A; class Polyangia; order Polyangiales; family Polyangiaceae; genus SZUA-265. Next base: position 2,660 of record JAYWEH010000482.1, on the reverse strand, counting down.
TGCATTTGGCCCGGACGCAATCGTCGACAATGCTCCGTACTTCGGAAAGACCTTCAAATTCATTCCCAAGAAAACAGGGAATCAGAAGCGTGATGCGAAGGGTCGTTTGTTTGACGAGTTTATAAAGCCTCGGGGGCCAAACGACGCTACGGGATCGAGGGTCTACTTTCCTCACGACGTGGCGGACATCGCCTCGCTTCAAGTGGAGCAACAGGAGAGCACCGGAGACGATCAGGTTCTCGACGGGGACTAGTCGCAAAAGGCCCGTATTGCAAGTGCAACGCTCCGGGCTAGTGTTGGCGGAACGGCATTGCCCAACATGCGATACTTGGCTTCAGCCGATGATGCAGTATCGAACGCGAAATTATCTGGAAACGACATGAGCCGAGCGCACTCTCGCACAGTGGGAGCTCGATGTTTGCTTGGGTGCAACATGTTTCTCGGATTGCCGACGTTTGTGACTAGAGTACGAGCTGGTCTATCCCACGAGAGTCTCTGATACTGATTGTACGTTCCATAGCGAAAGTCGAACTTTCCAGGAACGCGCTCCCTCACGTGTCCCTTGCGTTCCAGCTCAAGCAGGCGAGTCGATACGGCGCGGGTTGATTCACCCACGATCGAAGCGAGATCCTCCGCGCTCATGGGGCTTCCATCGATGAACCCTGCGACTTTGTACTCCTTAAGACGACGACTTCGGCTCAACGCCTCGAGTAACACACCCTCAGGCTCAGTTACGGGCTCGCCGAAGTGACCTCCTTCGATTTCCCAAGTATGTACCACCGTAGACTTGTCGTGTCGAAAGTTGTAAAGCCTCTGACCTTCTCCGATCTGCGGAATAACTGCGTCATACCAAGATGGATAACTGACGCCCGTCACGTGGTCTGGAAACTCTCCAAGCACGAAATCTTGGAGGTCACCGATGGCGTCTCGAACTGTCCGGTGTGCGGGCAGACCGCTTTGCAAGGGTTTCGCTACGCAACCCATCAAATCAAGCTGCGCCGTTTCTCTTCGTGAACTCGTTGCGGCATACCTGTTGGCACCATCTGCATTGCTGTGCGTCGGCAGAATCTCAAGCCTTGCAGCGTCGTCCCGCGATCCGATTATGAAGAGGCGTTCGCGGTGTTGTGGAACGCCGAAGTCCGCAGCGTCCACCAAGTACGTGTGCACGTGATATCCAAGCTGCTCAAGCTCTCCGACAACTCGTTCGAGGACTTGTCCCGATGCGATGTTCTGCAATCCGCGAACGTTCTCGGCCACAAATACCTTCGGCCTAACCAGACGGATCGCCTCTTTCAGAGCGCGATATAGTTGATTCCGAGAATCATCCAATCGGCGTTTCCCCGCGAGGGAGAATCCTTGACAGGGAAACCCGCCTTTCACCACGTCCACGCGCGGCAAGTTGACGCTTGATTTCAACAGGTCCCAAACGTCCCCACAGTGGACCACAGTGTTGCGATTGCCGAGAATCTGGATGTTGCTCTTGTAAACCTCCGTGGCTTCTGGATCGATATCGTTTGCGAGCACGACGTCGTAACCAGCTTGTGCAAAGCCAAGATCTAGCCCTCCGCAACCGGCGAAGAGGCTCATTACGCGTATACCGTTGTTGCGCGCACGTACCATGTTTCGTTCCGCTTTGCAAGAGTTGGCTTAAGATAATTGTTGCGTTGATCCCGTGGTACCCAAACGAGTTCCACCCCAACATTTCTACGCGGCACCACGCGCACTGTGCCGCGCCGGAGCAAGAGTCTTCGCGGCATCGGCGTAGCATGACTTAGCGGGAGTGCTGCAGCGACAGTGGCGGCGAGTCGCGCCCGCGCTGTCTAACCTTGCGTTGCTATTGACAGCGCCTTCAAGGAGTGTGGCCTTGCTCACTTCGTTCGCTGGCCACATCCTGTTGAAGGGCGCTGCAATAGAACGCGAGCGTTAGCCGGGCTCGCGCGAGATCGAGCTGTTGCGTCTTCAGGTCAATGCGGTTATACTAATAGTATGAAGACCGCCATCTCACTGCCAGATGTTGTCTTTCGTGCGGCCGAGCGCCAGGCGAAGCGAGCCCGGAAGTCTCGCAGCCAGCTATATACGGAGGCGCTGGCCGAGTACTTGAACCGTCATGCCCCCGAGGAGGTCACCGACGCCATGAACCGTGTCGTCGACCAGCTTGGTGAGCCGCCGGATCCCTTCGTGCTCGCCGCAGCGCGCTCTGTGCTTGAGCGCGTCGAGTGGTAGAGATCGCGCAGGGCGAGATCTGGTGGGCGGACCTGCCAGTGCCCGCGGGTTCCGCCGCGGGGTTTCGACGACCGGTGGTGGTCGTGCAGGGCAATCCATTGAACCGCAGCCGACTTGCCACGGTGGTGTGCGTTCCGCTCACGAGCAATCTGGCGTGGGAGGCCGCACCCGGAAATACGTTGCTGCCGGCGAAGGTGGCCGGCCTCCCGAAGGATTCGGTGGCCAACGCATCGCAGGTGTTCGCCATCGATCGTGCGTATCTCAGCAAGCGTATTGGGAGACTGGCTCCGAAGCGTGTTGAGCAGATATTGGCGAGTATCGACGTGGTGCTTGGACGATAAGCCGGCTAACAAGCCGCTGCAGCCGGCGAGCGGCGGCGGCGCTCCGATGCGACTTCAAGGAACCGTGATCGCCGCTCGCGGCTGAGCGGCATGGCG
>JAYWEH010000481.1:0-3646 GCA_043780025.1 Deltaproteobacteria bacterium | reverse complement strand
CCGTGATGGGGCCGCAAGCCGCGGTCAACGCCGTGCACTACAATCGCATCCAGGCCACGCCGGAAGGTCCCGAGCGTGACCTGCTGGTGCGGCAGCTGCGCAGCGAATACGAGACGGACATCGATCTGCACAAGCTCGCGAGCGAGCTCGTGGTGGACGCGGTGATCCCGTTCGAACGCCTGCGTGTAGAGGTGGCGGCGCGACTGTCGCTCAGCCGAGACAAGCCGCGGCCAGAACGACGGGGGCCGTGGATTTCGCCCATGTGAAGGCGCGCTGGTTCGGCTGCGCGGCGGTGAGCATTGTGGCTCTGCTCGGGGGCGAGGCCAGCGCGGGCCTCCCGCTCCGCGCCTTCCACGGGCTCGATCCGGAGCTGACTGCGCGGCTCACGCGGCGAGGCGCGTGGTTTGAGCTCGACCGGAGCTCGTTTGCTCGCGCCGACGCGAGTCCGAGGCTGCTGCGCCGGGTTCCGCTTGGCTGCGGTCCAGCGCTTGGGATGGCGCGTAATGCAACGGCGTTCGATGCGTCCGCGGATTGGCTCTGGGCCCCGCCGCGTCACCTCTTGCTCGATCGCGCGCACGTGACGCTCGGGCTGCCGGCTTCGAACGAATCGGGAGCGACCGGGCAGGGCGTGGTGATCGGCATCATCGACGCGGGCGTTGACGTGTCGCACCCCGATCTGCGTAACGCCGACGGCACCACTCGCGTGGCCTGGTGGATCGATTTTGCCGCTGATCCCGCAGGGCTGCATCCGGAGATCGAAGCCGAGCTCGGGTGTGAGCCGGAGGAGGGCCTGCGCTGTCAGGTGCTCGACGCGGCGGACATCGACGAGCGATTGGGCAATGCGGTCTCCGGTGACGAGCCGCGCGACGCGCTCGGGCACGGCACACACGTGGCTTCCATCGCCGCTGGCAATGGCCTGGCGGGCGGCGCGGGCCTGGTCGGGATTGCGCCGGAGGCGACGTTGATCGTCGCGCGGGTGACCGGCGCCGTCGGCACGATCGCGGACAGCGACGTCGTGCTGGCGACGGAATTCGTGTTTGCGCGCGCAGCGGAGCTCGGGATGCCGGCTGTGGTCAATCTGAGCCTGGGCAGCGACTTTGGTCCCCACGACGACAGCTCCGAGTTGGGCCGTGCGCTGGCCGCTTTTGTGGGCCCGGATCAACCGGGCCGCGCGATCGCGGTGGCCGCGGGCAATAGCGGCGCATTGCTTTCGAGCTCGACGGAGCCGGAGCTCTCGCCGTTCGGCATTCATGCCGAGGTCGAAGTGACGGCGGCCGAGCGGTTGCGTTTGCCGATCCACACGCCCGCGCCGCCGAGTGGACTCAGCCAGACCAACGCCAGCGTGTTCGTGTGGCTGAGCTTGTATTCGACGGCGGGTCTGTCGATTGGTCTGGAGCTGCCCGACGGCGCGCGCATCGAGCCCATCCCCTCGGGCGTCGCGGAGAGCCGTGTCTCGGGCAGTGTCGCGGGTGCGGTGCTGCACGGGGTGGATGGGGGTGCCGCGAGCAGCGACATACCGGCGCTCGATCGCAATGTGCTCACGCCATCCGCCGGTGCGGCGGTGATCGTGCTCGATGGGCAGTGGGCTTCGGGGGGTACGTTTTTCATCGAGCTCGAGGGTGAAGGGCGCGTCGAAGCGTGGCTGCAATCGGAGGGCGATCTGGCGCCCGAGACGGGCAGCATCGGTGCCGTTTTCCCGCGGGCTACGGCGCGTCAGACCATCACGATTCCCGCCAACGAGCCGCAGTTGATCGCGGTGGGCGCGAGCGTCAACCGCCTGGATTGGAGGGATGCCACGGGCCGCCGCGTTCGGCTCGGTGGCGACGGCGCATACGTGGTGGGCGCTGCAGCGCCTTTCAGCTCGGCAGGCCCCAACGCGCTCGGCGACTTCAAGCCGGACGTGCTTGCGCCGGGTGGGTTCGTGGCTGCTGCGATGTCGCGCGCGGCCGACCCCCGGTCGGGCGCGCTCGGAGTGTTTTCGGGTTTGTGCGCAGGGCTGGGCTGTCAGGTCGTTTCAGATCGCCATGCCGTCACGGCGGGCACGTCGATGGCTGCCCCCATGGTCAGCGGCGCCATCGCCTTGCTGTTCGAGCAGAATCCGGCGCTGACCGAGGACGAGCTGCGTGGTTTGCTGCAGAGTGGGTCGGGGCGGGCGCTCGCGCCGGTGGAACCGAGCGGGCGTGAGGGCGGAGGCGTATTGGATGTGGCTCGCACGTTGAGCGCGGCAGCGACGCCCGAGCGCGAGGCTAGTGAGCGCGCGGACCCCCAGACGAGCCGCCTGCAATTTGCCAGCGACTTCGTGTTGCCCGATGCAGCGCGGTCCGTGGCCGCATTGTTGTGGCTGCGTGATGGCAGCGATCAGGTCTTCGACGTGGCGCTCGCGCGGGTTTCGATCAGCGTCGCCGGAGGCGAGACCGCGGAGGAACTCCGCCGCGTGGGGCCGGGGTTGTATCGATTTCGCGTGAGGGCTGCTGGAGATCAGCCCCCTCGAGCATTGGGCGTGGAGGTGAACCTAGACGGCGTGCCGCTGCTCAGCGCAGAGCTGCCGTCGAGCGTGGTTGCGGAGCCCGCTCCGGGCGCGTCGGACGATTCGGAGGGCTGGTGCGCGTTTCAGCCGAATACGGCTAGCCGCTCGCGTTGGCTGCTCCAGTTCTTGGGCTTGGCGGTTTGCTGCGGTCGCCTGCGCAAGCGTCAGATCTCTGCCAGGTAGACGGTGAAGCCGTGTGGCTCGTGCGGCTCGAAATCGGGGTCGAACGGATGAGCCAGGTCCACGCCGCCCAGGTTGGTGCCGACGATGATGAAGCCGCGGGCGCCGTCGTAGTCGACCAGGGTTCGTTCGGCGGAGGTGGCGTTCTGCACGTAGGGTAGGTCGAAGCGCTTCAGTTGCCGGCCTGCGCCGTCGACGGCCACGAGCGACCAACGAAATGCCACGGGCGCCTCCCACTCGGCACGAAACGCCAGGGTCTTGCTCAACGTGACGCGATCGAGGTCGAGCCACAGGTAGCTGGCACCAAAGGGTTCGATAGGCCGGCGTGGCGCCACGCGCCGCGGCAGTGACGAGGTCGTGAGGACCCAGTCGAAGCGCACGCGGCCGGCGTTGCCGAGCCAGGCCAACGCGGGCTGGGTTTGGGCGGCGTCCCGTGCGCCGAGAAAGGCGCGTGCGATGGCGAAGTCGAGCAGGAAGTCTTCGAATGGCCGGGCGCGCTCCGCAAACGCGGCGCGCAGCACGTCGAGCGTGTCGGGTTCGTTGTGCCACTCCGGCTCACCCGGCTTCGTGGCTCCGCGGGCGAGCTGGAGCAGGGCGGTGGTGAAGGTGTTGGAGCGCGGGGCGGCGAGCTGTGCGCCCGCGTAGCGGAACCAGATCGCGGAGCCGTTGCTCGCGCCGCTGGCGTCGCGGGTCAAGATGCCGAGTTGGGGATTGGCCTGCTGATCATCGAAGCTCTGGTAGTCCGCCCTCGAGGGGGGAGCGGCGAGGAGCCTCAGCTCCGTCGCGATCGCGCGGCGCACGTGCGGCGTTTCGGCGGCGTCGAGCCCGAGCAAGCTCACTTCCAAGAGACACGCGGCGGCGTGTCGCTCATGATCTGGTTCGAACGGGCGCACCTGACAGAATCCGCTCGTCCGGTCCTCCAGGGTTCGACGCGGATCG
>JAYWEH010000480.1:0-3648 GCA_043780025.1 Deltaproteobacteria bacterium | reverse complement strand
AGAGCTTTTCGAGCACGCTCGCGTCGGGGTAGTCGCGTGCCAGGAAGAACTCGTGAGTCTTGCGATCGACAAAGTGAAACATCAACACGGCGCGCGAGGGTTTTCCGTCGCGACCGGCGCGACCGATCTCCTGGTAGTAAGACTCGACGCTGCCGGGGAGCGCGAGGTGGAGCACGGTGCGAATGTTGGCCTTGTCGACCCCCATGCCGAACGCCACCGTGGCCACCACCACGTCGAGGCGACCCGCGAGGAAGTCGTTTTGCACGCGCTCGCGCAGCTCGGGTCGAAGCCCCGCGTGATACGCCGCCGCGCGGTGCTCTGTGCCGAGGAACCCTGTGCCGAGGAGCTCTGCGGCGGCCTCGGCCGTCTTGCGCGTGGGCGCATAGACGATGGCCGGTAACCGGTCGGCACCCGAGAGCCAAGCGAGCGCGTGGGCGGCGCGCTCTTGCGGTGCCACCTCGAGCGTCTCGAGGGCGAGGTTATCGCGTCGAAAGCCGTGGATGAACAGGCGCGCGCTTCCGGTCAAGCCGAGCTGCGCGACGATGTCTCGTTGCACGAGCGGTGTGGCGGTCGCCGTGAGCGCGACCACCGGTGCGGGTCGCAACAGGGGGAGACGTTGCCCGAGCAGGCGGTAGTCGGGGCGGAAGTCATGACCCCACTGTGAGATGCAGTGGGCCTCGTCGATGGCGACGAGCCCCGGTGGGCGCCGCGCGAGCAGCTCGGGAAAGCCCGCGACGCCGAGCCGTTCAGGAGCGATAAAGAGGAAATCGAGCGCGCCTGCCACGTAGTCCAGGCAGACTTGCCGCGACTCGAGCCGCGGGCGCCCCGAATGGATGCGCGCCGCGCGCAGACCGAGCGATACGAGGCGCGCGACCTGGTCCTCCATCAGCGCGATGAGCGGGCTGATGACCAGCGTGGTGCCGCCGCGCGCGAGCCCAGGGAGCTGGTAACACAACGATTTGCCGGCGCCCGTAGGCATGACGAGCAGGACGTCTTGCCCGGCGGTCGCCGCCTCGCAAACGGCTTGCTGGTGCGGACGGAACGCGGGAAAGCCAAAGCATTCGCGCAAGAGCGGCTCGAGCGGTAGAGGTGCCCCGGGCGCTCCGCGCGGGGCGAAAGGGGCGACCACGGAGGTTGCTTTCGGCGGCGTGGCGCGCTCGTCCGCCGTGGCAGCGGTCCGTGCGGATGCGGTCGCTGTCTTGGTGGCACGGCGAGCGGGAGGGGTCACGGTCTTCGCGCTGGCGCTCCCGTTCCCGGGTGGCCTCGCGCCACCGTCACCCGGCAACGGCGGCAAGACGGGGGGCACGCGGCGTACCACGCGGGTCACGTAGGCTTCGATCTGCTCCAGGAACTGCGGCAGTGTGCTCTGCCCGCGGGCGATGGCTTGCAGCCGCGCCTCCCAGGCTCCGGTCATCGCGGGGCTCTTCACTTCCGGATCCACCACGGAAATCAAGCCCACGCCGCGCTCGGTTGCGCGCAGGGCTTTGCCGTCGCGCAAAGCATAACCGCGAGCGAGCAGCGTCTCGATGATGCTGGCGCGCGTGGCGGGCGTACCGAGCCCGCTGTCCTTCATCGCCTCCGACAGCTCCTTCTCATCGAGCGTCTTGCCCGCGGTCTCCATTGCGGTGAGCAGGCTGGCGTCGTTCAGCGGCGGGGGCGGGCGTGTGGTTTTTGGGATTGCCTTCGCCGAAAGCACGCGCGGCTCCTGGCCACGGGCCAAGCCGGCAGGCAAGAGGTCGGGCTCTTTATTGCTGTCTTCGCCGCGTGCCGCGAGGACCTTCTCGCGCGGCGCTCTCACCGTGCCCACATCGAGCACCTTCCAGCCCTGCTCTTCGATGGCCGTCCCGTGACTTCGGAAGCTATCGACGGGTTCCTCTCGCGATCCGGGCTGCCGCACCTCCGTGACCACCGCCGTGGCCGCCCACACGAAGTCCGCGTGCCATGCCTGAAGCAGCCGCCGACAGACGAGCGAGTAGATCTTCTGTTCAGCGTCGGTCAGCCTACGGCCGACGGCCGGTACGCTGGTGGGGATGATGGCGTGATGGTCCGTCACCTTGGCATCGTCGACGAAGCGCCGCGACAGAGCGCGTTCAAGGGTACGCTCCGCCAGCAACCCCGCATACGGCGCGGAGATGGCCTTCACCACGGCGGGCAAGGTGCTGGCGACCTCGCTCGACAGGTGCCGGCAGTCGGTGCGCGGATAGCTGATCAGCTTGTGTTTCTCGTACAACGCTTGCGCGACTTCGAGCGTGCGCTGCGCAGAGAACCCGTAGAGACGGTTGGCGTGCCGCTGCAACTCGGTCAGGTCGTAACAGAGCGGAGCGGGCAGCCTCTTGGTCTCTCGAGTGACGCTGGCGATCCGGGCCCGGCCGGCGAGTGCGCGCGCCACGACGGCTCGTGCGACTTCGCCGGAGGTTGGCAATCGTTGCGGGTGCTGCTTGCGAGCGGGGTCGAACCAAGTGCCAGCGTAGCGCTCTTCCCCTCGTGGACAGAACACGGCTGGATAGAACATGGCGACCACCTCGAGATAATCCTCGGGCACGAAGTCGCGAATCCCGAGCTCGCGTTCGACCAGCATGGCCAGCGTGGGCGTTTGGACGCGCCCGACCGAGAGCGGAGCGTCCAGCGCGAGGCCATAAGCGCGTGACAGGTTCATCCCGACGAGCCAGTCGGCGCGACTGCGACCGAGTGCCGCGTTCGCCAGCGGGTCGTAGTCGCTGGCAGGCCGCAAACGCCGCAAACCCTCGCGGATGGCGCTCTCGGTCAGTGACGAAATCCACAAGCGAGAGACCGGGCGGCGACAGCCCGCGGCCTCATAGATCAACCGAAAGATCAGCTCCCCCTCGCGCCCTGCGTCTGTCGCGCAAATCACCGAATCGACATCGGGCGCGTTCAGCACGCGCCGCACCACCTCGAACTGGTCGCGCGTGGAGTCGAAGACAGTGAGAGGCCAGCGCTCCGGCAAGAGCGGCAGATCTTCACGCCGCCAGCGCCGCCATTCGGCCCTGACCCCCTCGGGCTCAGCCAGACCCACGAGGTGACCGATGGCCCACGTCACGACGTAGCCATTGCCCGACAACGTTCCGTCAGCGCGCCGCGTGGCGCCGAGCACGTTTGCGAGATCGCGACCGACGGAGGGCTTCTCTGCAACCACGGCAACCGTCATGGGCGGCGCTCAGCGGGGCTCGCGAGACCTTCGTACAGCTCAGAGCTAGGTTGCACGTAGCGTTTGTCCAATATCCGCGCTGGCCAAGTGACCTGAACGCAAGTATAGTATCACGGCTACTCGATCTGGGCAGGAAAAGCCTCGCGTACGCGACGGATCATCAAAGGACCGTGGCGCTCGAAGAGCAGCGGCAGGGACTCTCCAACGTCATCCGCCTCATCGATCCGGGTAAACCCGCGATCCCGAGGGGGAGGATGGTGGGGAGGGTGACCGCCAAAGTGGGGAGGGTCGCGGTCATCAACGTCAGCGAGGCGCTGCAACTACTGATATCGAGCGTGCCACCGCGCGCGGGCCGGCGGGTGCCGGCGCGCCAGAAACATCGTGGGCGCAGTAGGACTTGAACCTACGATTTCAACCGTGTGAAGGTTTGGTGATGCGCGTGACGGCTCGTTTTTGCTCGTGACTGGACCTTCCAAAAAGTG
>JAYWEH010000479.1:0-3656 GCA_043780025.1 Deltaproteobacteria bacterium | reverse complement strand
GCTGCGGTCTGCAAGCTGCGAATGGTCGGCGCCGAAGTGAGCTTTGCGGAACTGCCGCCGGCCAGCTACGTGGCAGAGTTGCTTCGACTCATGGACCGATAGTCGATGCTGGGCCTGTCGGGCACGACCCGGATCCTGCTCTTCACCGGGGCGACCGACATGCGGAAAGGCTTCGACGGCCTTTCGGGGCTGGTGATGGCAGCGGGCGAAGACCCGTACAGCGGTCATCTCTACGTCTTCGTTTCGCGACGCCGGGACCGCGCGAAGATCTTGGCGTTCCAGAAAGGCGGCATGGTGCTCTGGCACAAGCGCCTGGAGCGCGGGCGATTTCAGATCCATCTGCCCGACGCAGACGATCGCGCGGAGCTGGACGCGACGCAACTCACGATGCTGGTCGATGGCATCGACTTCGGTCGCGTGAAGCGCCCCCGACACTGGCAGCCAAGACGCGAGTGAAAAACCCCAAAAAGGGGATCGACAGATCGATGCGATCATGATCTACGTTTGTCGATGGCGGCCGGCGACGTCGACGACGACCTGGAAGCAGCGCTCGAACCGACGGTGCGCCTACTGGTGTCGCATTTGCGCCGGGAAAACGCGGAGCTTCGCGAGCAACTCGCCAAGAACGGTGAGCTCATCCAGCGGCTCACCGAGCAGGTCGAAGCCCTCAACCGACGCCTGTTTGGCAAGCGCTCGGAGAAGATGCCGTCCATCCGTGAGGAGCTTCGCCGGCAGGTCGAGCCGGGTGAGCTAACCGTCGACGGCACGCCGATGCCGGAAGAGCCCAAGGCGCGCGCGAAGGAGAAACGGCGCAAGGCACGGCAAGCGAGTGAGCCGGAGCGCCAGAAGCGGCGGCGCGCGCGCAAAGACATTCCGACGCTCATCGAGGTGCGGGAGGTGCAGGCCGACGCTCTTCCCGAAGGTTACACGCTCGAGGATTTTCGCGTCGTGGGGGAGAGCAAAGTGATCCATCGCGTCGAGCACGTCGCCGAGCATCTGGTGATCCAGAAGTACGTGCTGCAAACGCTGGCGTCCAAGGATGGCCAGCACGTGATCACGGCGCAGGCTCCGCCGGGCGTCGTCGATGGGGGCCACTATGGCCCGGGTCTGCATGCACACGTGGCGGTGACCCGCGGCGACGACAGCATCCCCCTGTACCGCAGCGAAAGAGCGTTGGCGCGCGCGGGGTATCCCATCGCGCGCAGCACGCTCTGCGCGCTCTTTCATCGCACCGCGGAGCAACTGGCGCCTCTCTACGAGGAGATGAAGAACGTCGTGCGCCGCAGCCGTTACGTGCACGCCGACGAAACCGGTCAACCCATCCTCGACAAGGACGAGTGCTTTCGCGGATGGATGTGGGTGATGCTGTCCCGCGTGGCCGTTGTCTACCACTACAGCGATAGCCGCGACGCCGCCACTGCCGACGCACTGCTCGGCGGGACCAGCGGGAATCTCACGATCGACGGCTACGCCGCATACAACGGCCTGGGCGAAAAGACGGCCTCTCGCCGCCGCAGCGGGTGCTGGGGCCACTGCCGCAGGAAATTCTTCGAAGCCATGCCCGCCGACAGCGACGAGCACGAGAATCGGGAACTGCTGGCCTTGATCACCGAGCTCTACCGCATCGAAGACGAGGCCTGCTCGCTTGGAATCGAAGCCACGCGCGAACACCTCGAACTCCGCCAGCGCAAGAGCGCGCCGGTCGTGAAGAAGATCTGGCGCTGGGTCGATGAACGTAGAGGCAAACATTCACCGAAGAGCAAGATGGGCACCGCCCTGACCTACGCGACGAAGCAACGCGACAAGCTCGAAAAGTTTCTGCATGATCCCAAGCTCGCCCTCGACAACAACGTCGCGGAGCGCGCCCTGCGGATCGTGGCTCTCGGGAGAAAGAACTCACTTTTCGCTGGCAGCGCCGAGCACGCACGGAACCTCGCCATCATCCTGTCGATCATCGCGACGTGCCGACTTCACGCCGTCAATCCCTACGACTACATCCGGGACATGCTCATCAAAATTCAGTCGCATCCAGCGGCACGGATCGCCGAGCTGATGCCCTGGCGCTGGCACCCTCCCGGCGACTAGCTTCGAGCCGCCATGCAGCACTCACGAGATCCACCGGGGATCGCCAAACCTGCGCCCCGCTGTCAAACGGTGCCCGAGGCCGTCGGCTGAACGGTTACTGTGGAGCTGCCGCCCGCGCTGCTGTCCGCCGCTGCGAGCCCCGGCGGTCTGATCGTGGAAGTGGTGGGGCCGAGTGGGCAGCGGCTGACCGTACGGTTGCGTAGCGGCGATCTCGATGTGGGCGAGTTGATTCGGGCGTGCTGGAGTGGGCGGGCGTGATCCAGATCACGCCGCACATGCGCATCCTGGTGGCAATCGAGCCGCAAGACTTTCGGTGCGGCATCGACGGCATGGCGAGAGTCTGCAAAGAGAGCCTGGCGTCGGATCCGTTCAGCGGCACGGCGTACGTGTTTCGAAACCGTCGAGGTACAGCGGTAAAATTGCTGGTGTATGACGGGCAGGGATTTTGGCTTTGCCATAAGCGCCTTTCGAATGGGAAATTCTCGTGCTGGCCCTCGTCGCCCGCCCGTGCCGCGACGGCGCTGGAGGCGCATGAGCTGTCGGTGCTGTTGTTCGGAGGCGACTGGGCGGCATCGCGTGGCGCGCCCGTCTGGCGCAAGGTGAGCCCGCCCGACTGAAAACGCCGCGGTTCGAGCCCTGCACGGTCACGGCACACAAGGGTCCTGCCGTTTGTACTCGAGTTCCGGAGCGGGCTGTGGCACAGCATCCGCATGCAGCTCCTGCAGCTCCTGCAGCACGCGGCCGAAGCGAGAGAGGGCCACCTTCGCGACGATGACGGGAGGGTGTCGTGACGTCGGCACGACGCAAACTCGAGCGCCGGCAGCGTAAACAAGGCAGCCCCGGGGGTTCTCGGGGTCCGCGTGTCAAGGTGAGCGAGATCGAGCTGAGCGAGCTCAAAGCCATCCTCGCGCGCGCCAAGGCGGGTCCGCTCGGCGACGCCGAGATCGACAAGCTCGCGGCCGCCATGGATACCTTGGCCTTCTTGACTCAGGAGTTGGAAACGAAGGGAGCCTCGATCCAGCGCTTGCGCCGCATGCTCTTCGGTCCGAGCACGGAGAAGACGAGCCAGGTCGTGGGCTCGAAGGGGGATGCATCGGGTCTGACTCCGTCGGCAGAGGCTGCACCGAGCTCGGACTCTGCGGCTGCTCCGCCGAGTGAAGGCGCTTCGCCTCCAGCACCAGCTGCAGACAGCGCTTCGCCAGCAGATGCGCCTGCGTCTGTAGCATCGGCTACTGCCGATGCTACAGCAAACTCGAGTCCGAGCGAGCCCAAGCGCAAGGGACATGGGCGCAATCCCGCTGCGGCGTACACGGGTGCGGAAAGAGTCAGCGTGCCGCACGAGTCCTTGCACGACAAGGAGACGTGCCCCGAGTGTCAGCGAGGCAAAGTCTATGTCTTGCCTCCGCCTGCGCAGCTCGTGCGCGTGCGCGGCATGGCGCCGCTGCTCGCTACCGTCTACGAGCTCGAGCGCTTGCGCTGCAACGCCTGCGGCGAAGTGTTCACGGCGCAAGCTCCCGACGGCGTCGGCTCCGAGAAGTACGACGAGACGGCCTCGAGCATGATCGCCCTCT
>JAYWEH010000478.1:0-3668 GCA_043780025.1 Deltaproteobacteria bacterium | reverse complement strand
GGAGCTACGTACTCGGCGCCGCCGGTTTGGCCGGTATGGGAGTGGGAGGCTACCTTGCCTATCGCGCCCATGCGACCAACGAGGATTCGCTGCCGGAGTGCCGCCCCGGCGACGTGAACGCTTGCACGCCGCGCGGCGTGCAAATCAGAAACGACGCGCGCGCGCTCGCGCACGGCTCGACGATTTCGTTTGCCGCCGGGGGCGTCGCGTTGCTCGCGGCCGTGAGCATCGCCGTGTGGGGGCGCGAAACGAGCGAGAAACCTGCAACGTCGAGCGTCCGAGCCCAGGCGTTCGCTTCGACCGAGCGGGTCGACTTCAGCTTGCAAGGAGAGTTCTGATGCAGCGCATCTCAGTTTGGGTTCGTTGTCTGCTCGCGTGCTCGGGCATTGCCGGTTGTGTCCAGGCCCTCGGTATCGAAGAGGCGCACGTCGACCCCACGTTCGTCGATGACCTCGCGGAATCGAGCGCGCTGGCGAGCTCGGCAGCGGAGGGGTTGTGCCTGGAGTTCGACAAAGGCCGGCTGAGCCATTTGCTGGAAGACGGCCGTCTGCCGCCGCTACCGGAGTCGCCATGAGCGCAGGCTCGAGTTCAGGCGCGGCTCTCACGAGCTGGCGGCGGGGCCGCGTGCCGGCGTCGCTCTCGGTGTCAGCGCTCGTGTGTTTGTGGTTGCTCGAGAGTTCTGCTCTGGCCGCGCCCTGTGAAAACATTGGCGACAGCGTGATCATCACGGGATCCTCGGCGGTCGAGCCGATCTTGGCGGAGCTCGGGCAATTGCTTTCGGTGCCCACCGAAAGCAGCGACGGCTTGCGCATCTATTACCAGGGCGCGGGCTCTTGCACGGGCGTGCGAGCAGTACTCGAGCCGGCCACGTTCCAACCGCAGACGCTCTACTATTGGGACGCCACCGGCAGCCGCATCGAATGCGAGGTCACAACGGGGGACCCGCTCGACGCACGCATCGGCGTATCCGATGTATTTCCAGCCTCCTGCGCGGCGTTGCCCAATGGCTTACCGACGAACGTGGTGGACTTTCAGGGCCCTGTTCAAGCCATGATGTTCGTCGTGCCGAAAGCGTCGAGCGAGGTTACCCTGAGCGCCGAGGCGGCGTACTTCATTTATGGGTTTGGTTCGGCTTCCGGACTAGCCCCCTGGACCGACGAATCCGTCATCCTTCGCCGCAACGCGGAGTCCGGTACTCAGAGTATGATTGCGGCAGCCATCGGCGTGCCGGCGAGCCGCTGGAAGGGCACCGAAACGTCGGGCACCAGCGCCTTGTTGGAAGCGCTGCTCGTCGCCGGCTCCGGACGAGCCGATTCGGCCATCGGCATCTTGTCTGCCGGAGCAGCGGACGAAAATCGCGCCACGCTCACCACGCTCGCTTACCAGGACGCTGGCCAAGCTTGCGCCGTGTTGCCGGATCGCACCGCGCAGTCCAACGAAAAAGAAAACGTCCGCACCGGTAAATACCCGATCTGGGGGCCCCTGCATTTCCTGACTCACGTCGACACCAATCGCCGGCCCACCAGCGCCCGCGTCGAAACCGTCATCTCGTTTCTTCTCGGCACCTCGGCACCGTTGCCGGGCCTGGATTTGATCCAGCTCGAGGCGGCGCAACACATCGTCCCGCAGTGCGCCATGCGCGTCACTCGGTCGTACGAGGCGGGGCCCTTGGAACCTCACGCGCCGGCGCAGCCGTGTGGCTGTTACTATGAAGCCGCCGCCAACGGCTCCAGCGACTGTGAGCCCTGCGTCGCGACCCGCGACTGCGGCGAGAACTCCGTCTGTAGCTACGGTTATTGCGAAGCGCTGTGATCCCGGCTCGCGACGGCAACTCTAGCGCCACGCGGAGTCCCCCGGCAGAGTCCGCTACTGGCACTCTCTCTGGGCATGATAGATGCGCCAGTCCCCGTCTCGGGTCGAGCTGAAGTAGATGTCGCGCCCATCACTGCTCAGCGTCGGATCCAATTCATCCGCGTCCGTGTTGAGCTCACTGATACGCTCAAAATCCCCGAAGCGCCCGCTCCGGGTTGCGCGCGTCCCCATCCACAGATCCAAGTCCCCACCGCGCGTCGATGTCAACACCACCGTCAGGCCATCTGACGTCAACGTGAGCCCCTCTTCGCGCGACGGCGTGTTCAAATCGTCACGGGGCACCGGCGTCCCAAACGGCGCCGTGGGCGTGCTGCGCTCCGCGGCCCAGATGTCCGCGCTGCCGCTGCCACCTTCGCGCGTGGACTCGAAAAACAGCGTGAGCCCGTCGGGCGACAGGCGCGGCAGCAAGTCCAGCGCCGCCGAGTTGACGCCGCCCACCAGCTGCGCTCCCGTGAAATCCTCTGCCACGCTGCCTCGCGTGGCCACCCACACGTCACGGCTCCCGAGCCCACCGGGGCGATCCGAAAAGAAGTACAGAGTGAGGTCCTGATCGGTCAAAAACGGACTGCCCTCCAGGCTACCGGTATTCAAGGAACGCACCGGCTCGAAGTCCGTGAACGTGAATCCGTTGTCCCCCCGCTGCGCCCGGAACAGGTCCTCGGGATTGGAGCTCGTCGTCACGGAAAAATAGAGCCATTGCCCATCGCTCGACAATGCGGGCCCCGACCGATCATCGGTGCCGATGCCCTCGACCTGCAGGACCTCCCCGAACGGCCCGAAGGTGCAGTTGCACGGCAGGCAAACGCCGCCGCAATCGGTCTCGGTTTCGTTTTGGGTACGCTCCCCGTCCACGCAGGTGCCCCCGAGTAGCGGCCCACCTCCGGCTTGCCCGCCCGCCGTTCCCCCTGGTCCGCCGCCGGCACCGGCATCATTTCCATTCCCGGCGCCGCCCACTGCCCCAGCGGCCCCGCTGCTGCCGAGCGGAGCGTCGGGCAACTCGCCGGCGGCGCTCGGCGTGAACTCGTCGTCCAGCAGTTGGGGGCACCCGACCAGCGCCAGCGCCGCACAGCAGCACCCCACGTGCGTCCAGGAGCGGAAGACAGATACGGACTTCACGGCTTCGCCTTAGCGAACGACAAGCTGGAGGCGCGCTTGACCGCGATCCCCGCAAACCATCCTCCAGAGTACGTCGCTCCGGCCGGGGGGCTTTCGGGATGTCCGACCGCGCCCCACACACGGCTCCGCACACTGGGTGCGGGGCACGCTTACCTCGTCGTGACGAGGGAAAGCGCTCAGCGCAGGTTCCAGGTGCAGTTGAGGGTGCAGCCCTGAACGCCGTCGCACTCCTCGCCGGCGTCGACGACGCCGTTTCCGCAGGTGGTTTCCAGACGGCAGAGCGAGCTGCAGTCGTCGCCCGAGACGTTGTTGCCGTCATCGCACTGCTCGGCGCCCTCGAGCGCGCCGTTTCCGCAGCGCGGCTCGGTGCGGCAGGTCGATGAACAGCCGTCGCCCGAGGCGTTGTTGCCGTCGTCGCACTGCTCGGCACCCTCGACCACCGAGTTGCCGCAGAAGACCTCGACCCGACAGCTGCGGCTGCAACCGTCGCCGCTCGCCGTATTGCCGTCGTCACACTGTTCGAGCAAGCCGATTTGCCGCGTACCGTCGCCGCAGAACTCACGCTGACAGGTGGACGAGCAGCCGTCGCCGCTCGCCGAGTTGTCATCGTCGCACGTCTCGCTACCGCCGATGACGGCGTCGCCGCACACGGCCTCCAGCCGGCAGGTCGAGGAGCAGCC
>JAYWEH010000477.1:0-3672 GCA_043780025.1 Deltaproteobacteria bacterium | reverse complement strand
TGGTCACGCTCGAAGCCTTTCGTCACGCAGGGTTTCAGGTCATCAGCATGCTCAACGAGCCCTCGGCCGCTGGCGTGGAGTACGCCCACCGCTATCGCAACACGTTGAACAGCCGGCGCGAGAAGGTGCTCGTTTACGATCTCGGCGGTGGCACGTTCGACGTCTCGCTCGTGGACATGCGGGGGCAATGCCACGACGTGGTGCATAGCCGTGGCCTCGGCCGCCTCGGGGGGGACGACTTTGACGACGCGCTGCTCGGCCTGGCGCTCGAGCAGGCCGCCCTCGAGCGCGGTAACTTGAGCGCCACCAGCCTATTC
Source organism: Deltaproteobacteria bacterium (assembly GCA_043780025.1). Lineage (GTDB taxonomy): Bacteria > Myxococcota_A > Polyangia > Polyangiales > Polyangiaceae > SZUA-265. The sequence continues at coordinate 3,355 of JAYWEH010000477.1, read as the reverse complement.
GAACTCGGCCAACATTGCCGCGAGTTGAAGGAAGCGTTGAACCCCAACTCGCGCAAGCTGCACGTCGAGCTCGCCCGCTGTCTGACTGCCGCGGAACGGGCCAAGTTCAGCATGCCGGAGGGGCGCGTCGAGGTCGTGGCCGTAGAGGCGTATGACAACGCCTGCGCTCCGCTGCTCGATCGCACGCTGCAACTGGTGCGGGCGACGCTGTCGGCGACGCCGAGCGCGGAGCCGGCGCGGCCGACCAATGGCGCGTCGGCGAGCCACGGCGTGAGCGCGCGAGAGCCGGACTCCGCGGAAGACATTGCCGGTAAAGACGTGGCCGGCGTCTACGTCGTCGGCGGTGCAAGCGCGTTGCCGTCGGTCGCGCGCAGCCTGCGCGCCGCCTACGGGCGACGGGTGCATCGCTCCCCCTACCCTTCCGGCGCCATCGCGATCGGCCTGGCCATCGCGGCGGACGAACAGGGGACGATCGAGTTGCACGACCGCTTCCATCACAACCTCGGGGTGTTCCGGGAAGTGCACGGCGGCGCCCAGATCGGCTTCGACCCGATCATCGGCCCGGAGACGGCCGTACCCGCTCCAGGGGGCAAGCCGGTGCAACTCTCGAGGCGCTATCGAGCGACCCACAACGTGGGCCATTTTCGCTTCATCGAGTGCGGCTGGCTCGACGAATTGGGTCATCCGAGCGGCGACATCAAGCCCTTCGCCGACGTCTTGTTCCCCTTCGATCCCGGGCTGCGCGGCCATACTGATCTGCGGCGCGTGCCCATATCGCGCACGGACGCTGAAGGCCCCGAAATCGAAGAGCAATATTCCGTGTCGGAATACGGCACGGTGGAGCTCACGATCCTGGATCGCAGCTCCGGCTACCAGCAGAACTTCCGCATCGCCGGCTGAGACCGGAGCCCCGGTTGCGCGAGGCAGGCGCTTTCACCTATCGTGGAAGTAGCCCCGTGTTCTGGTCTTTCTCCGTCCGTCGTCGTGCTGCCTTGGCCTGCTCGAGCTGGGCCGTTCAGGTGGTGCTCCACTACCTGCCAGCCTACCGGCTCTGAGGTTACGGCCTCGACCGGCTCGAGCCGGCTCCCAGTCAACGCGGCAACGCTGGCGCGATGAGCTGCAGCAACCCGCCGGGGTTGTCGATATGAACCCAATGCCCCGAGTCAGGGAGCTCGTGGTAGCGAACGCAGGCGTGGGCGGGCAATGCACGTGCCTGCGCGCGCAGCTCGGGAGTCCAGCGGTCGCTGCGCTCGGCCACGACGAGCTCAAATTCCGGGCGCTCGCGCGGTTCGCTCAAGTAGCCCCACAAGTCGAGTCGAAAGTAGTCGACCATGAGCTCGCCGATCGCTTCGAGTTCGAACGTCCACTCGTAGCGATCGCCCGCGCGACGCAGGTTCGTGGTCATCCATTCGGACAGCCCCTTGGATAGACGGCACTGCTCATGCAGGTGCGCGACCACGTCGCGCCGGCTCAGAGCGGGCATGGGCACGCTGCGCACTGCATGCATGACAGCGGCTATCTCGCCGGTCTCGTGCTCGGGTTGAGCGCCCACCACGGCATCGAGCACCCACACCTGCTCGAGCTCGGGGGAACCCTGGCGCGCGTATTCGACCGCCACCTTGCCGCCGAACGAGTGCCCGATCACCACCCGCGGTGAAGCGCCGCGGGCCTCGGCGAGCGCGCCCAGATCGGCTGCACACGCGCTGACCGTGTTGGGCGGCGGCGCTCCGCTCGACTGACCGTGATGGCGCAAATCGACCAGCACGTAGCGATAGTCAGGCCGCTCCGCGACCAGGCGCTGGATGAAGCGAGTCCAGTTCTGGCCCGAGCCGAGCGCTCCATGCAGCACGAACGCCGAATGGCGCGCACCCGGGCCCTCGACGACGCGATATTGGGGGACGAAGCTCATCCGCGCATGGCCGTGATCGGCGACATGCGTGCGGCCCGGGCGGCGGGAAAAATGCCGCCGAGGACCCCCATCATGGCGCCCGCCACGATCGAACCGGCGATGATGGCAGGCGAGGCGTCAAAGGAGAACGAGATCTCCTGCCAGGTCGCGAAGTTCATCATAGAAAACTTCACAGCGGTCATGCCCATCGAGGCAATCCCCCCGATGACGCCGCCGACTAGCGCCAGCACGCTCGATTCAATCAGGAACGACAGCATCACGGCGAAGCGCGAGAAGCCGAGCGCGCGCAGCGTGCCGACCTCCTTGGAGCGCTGGGACACCGCGCCGTACATGGTGATCATGGCGCCGATCATGGCGCCGATCGCGAACAGCACACTGATGAAGACGCCGAGCGCAGTGATGAAGATGGATGTGCCTTCGGACTGCTTCTCGTAATAGACAGATTCCTTAAAGGGCTCGAGGCCGAGCTGCTTGTCGTTCTCGATGTGCGATGCAAAGCCGTCGTAAGCGCTCGGCGACTCGAGCGCGACCGTGACCGAGTTGGACGAGCTGCCTCGCCCGAAAGACGTGCGCGCCGCTTCAATATCGACCCAAACTTCCGACTCGAACGAGGAGCCACCGGACTCGAACACTCCCACCACCTGCACCGGGCGATTCTTCTTCAGCTCGAAGCCCGAGCCGATCTCGAGGCCCTTGAAGTTGCCGCGAATGCCCTTGCCGATGATCGCCTCGTCGGTGCCCGGGCGCGCGGGTCGCCCCTCGATCACGCGCACCTCGGGACGCACGCTCATGACGTTCGGCGATACGCCGCGCACGAGGATGTTGGAGACCATGCCCTCCTGTCCAAGCTTGTCCATCGCGATCACCACCACCACGTCGGCGGTGCCGAGCGGCTGTCCGTCGCTCCCGCGTTTGATGCCCGGAGCGGCCATGATGAGACTCACGACGTTGCTGTCGACGCCGCTCGCCATCTCGGTGTCCGAGCCCTTGCGCAGGATAATGGCCCGCTCGGACGAGCCGTTGCTGACCAGGGTGTTCTTGATGCCACGCGCCAGCATCAAAGCGGACGACAGCACGAACACCACCAGGCCGATGCCGAGCGCCGTGGCGATGGTGGTCGCCTTGCGGACGAACAGGCTGCGTACGTTGTAGCTGAGCGGGATCAACATCGGGACTTACCTCTCGCTGATGAACGGGTCTCGAGACAGGCGGGACTGAACATCAGCCAACTTGACGCAAGGAATCGACGACCTTGAGCTTGGCAGCGTTGTAGGCGGGCAGCGCGGCCGCCACCAAGCCCAGCACGCAGGCCAAGATCAATGCCCACAGGACGGTGGCCGGGGCGATGCGGAAGAACGGGAAAAAGCCACCCATGTTTTCTTCGAGGAAGCGCCCGATGCCCTGCTCGACGATGACGTAGGAAGCCACGACCCCGACCACGCCGCC
>JAYWEH010000476.1:0-3673 GCA_043780025.1 Deltaproteobacteria bacterium | reverse complement strand
GTCTCTCGACGTCTATAGCATCGGCCTGAGCAGCGCGCATGAACGAGCAAGAGCGGTGCGCGACGCATTTTGATATTTCGACTGACGCATTCGCGGGGTGTGAGTCGTGTTTTGCGCATCTCGCCTGGAGCGTCATTGCCAAAGAGCTCCCCACTCGCTCGGATAGCCGGTAACGTTACCAGCACGCTCGCGCACGTCGAAAGGCCTCCGGCATGAACACTCGACACAGCTCACGTGAATCTCGCTTCGGTCTCCGCTCGGCTCTGCAGCATCAGTGCCTCATGGGTTTGATGCTGGCTCTGGGAATGGCTGCCTGCTCGTCCGACGAACGAACGCCTGACTCGTCAGCATCGACGCTGTCGCCCGCGCCCGGGTCGAACGAACTACCCGAATCGAACGCTCCGAACGAACCGCCGGATACTTCAGGCGTCGCGCAGGGCGGGTCCATGACAGAAGGCACGCCGCCCGGTTCAGAGGGGCCGCCGGTCACCGACTTGGTGCCCACGGAGGAGCCGGGCGCGGGCGGCTCGAGCCCGACGGCACCGACCACGGACGATGAAATGGCGGAGGAGGGCTCCGCAGTACCGAGCGCCGGTTGCGGCAAAACACGCACCCTGCAAGACGGCAACCAGACGATCGCGAGCGGTGGGATGGACCGCAGCTATTTTCTGGAGACGCCCGACGCTTACGACAACACGGTTCCGCACCGCGTCGTCTTCATGTTCCACTGGAACTACGGCTCGATCAGCGCCATCGTCAACCCACCCGACGCGGATCGCAACACGGACCGACCCTTCTATGGCCTGGGCGATTTGACGGATGACAGGACCATCTTCGTCGTTCCCCAGGGGCTGCTGAGCGAGCGGGGCGGGGCGGGCTGGGAGAACCCGAACAATCGTGACGTGAACTTCACGGACGCGATGCTCGCGGCCCTTTCTGACGACCTTTGCATCGACACGTCGCGCGTGTTCACGACGGGCTTCAGCTATGGCGCGGGGATGTCGGTGGCGCTCGCCTGCACCCGCCCCGACAAGTTTCGCGCCGCCGTCGTCTACGCGGCCGCGTTCATCAGCGGGGTCAACGCGGCGCAATGCACGACACCCGTCGCCTTCTTTCACTCGCACGGCGTAGACGACCAGATCCTCAACTACCAAACGGGATTGAACGTGCTCAATACCTTCACGGGGCTCAATGGTTGCACGGCCGTGACGCCTCCCGTTCCGTCTGCTGACGGGCACACCTGCACGTCTTATGAGGGATGCTCCGTGCCGACGCGGTTCTGCAGCTTCGGTGCCGGCCAGGGCAACCCGTTCAACGTGAGCCTGCGCGGCCACTATCCCGTGTCGAAGGATCCGGGGCAGAGCACGAGTTGGGTACCCGCAGAAGCCTGGAGCTTCATCACCCAGTTCTAAATGAATCGAGGAATTGACATGCACATGCTGCCATCAATGCATCCGCTGCTGAAATCGCCGAACGCAATGACTGTCAGCCGGCGGCCATGGCGATCGAGAGCGACGGTTGTCTGAGCTTTCAGGGCTGCTCTGAGGGTCACCCGGTCACGTGGTGAGAATTCAACGGCGGCCACGTGCCAAGCGCCTCAGTCGGCGGAACGGATCTGGAGCTTCTTCTCCCAGTTCTGATCGGTGCGAGCCCCGCAGGCTCCAGTCGATTTGAATCAGTCGTTCTTCGCGATTGAGTCGTGCGCAAGAAGTTGTCTCGAACAGCACAGCTAGTGCGCTTGCTACGCAGAGAAAGTGCCGTTAGATTGCTGGAATCGTTTCCAGTTCGTCTGCCCCGTGCACGGACTTCAACACAACGCGCCCGGTCGCCTCTTCAGTGGGAACGTTCGACGTCTCCGGGGGCGGTAACGAAATGTTTGCCCGCCCAGGCCAAGAGTCAGGGCGCTACGCATCGAAAGGTTCTCCAACGTGAAGACTCGACGGACCTCACACCCCGCGTTCTTCGGCCTCCGCCGTACGCTCTCTGTCTACCACCTCGTTGGCGCGGCGCTGCCTCTCGTCTCGAGTGGCTGCTCGAGCGACGATCGTTCTTCGAGCACGTCGCAGTCCTTACCCTCTTTCCCGGGGCCAACCTCGAGCACTCCCGCTGAAGTGCCTCCTACCCCGGGTGCCACCGATACCACCGAGACCGGCACTCCGGCTGCGACTCCCACAGAGGGGCAGCAAGGCGGGGACCTGGTCGTGCCCGAGGGGCCTGAAATCCCGGCAGCGGGCAATGGCGATCCGCTCGATGGCGAGCCCAGCGCGCCGAGCAACTGTGTCGGCCAAGCCTGGCCCACGGCGGATCCCACGAGCCCGGGACCGTTCCAGGTGACCGCCGAGAAGAACGTCGGCCCACTCGCGGGCTTTCTCCCCGATCCGGTCTACGGGGACGTGCAACAGCGGTTCAATGTTTACCGGCCGAGCAATCTCGACAGCAGCGGGTTTTGCCACCCCGTCTTGGTCTGGGCCAATGGTCGCGGGGACAATCCGGAACAGCACCCGCCGGAATGCATAGTCAATCCCGCTACCAACACGTGGTGCGGCACCTATCCGGGGCTGATAAATCAGCTCGTTTCGCACGGCTTCGTGGTGATCGCGTCGCTCAGCACCACGACCTCCCGGGGTGAACCGCTGCCGACCATCGCCGGCTTGAACTGGCTGCTCGAGCAGGCCGAGGATTCTACGAGTCCGTACTTCCATCACATCGACACGGCCCGCATCGGAGCGCTGGGCCATTCGGAGGGCGGAGCGTCGACGAGCATAGCCGCTGCGGACCCGCGCATCAGCGCGATCGCGACCGTGTGTGGTAGCAGGGCGCTCACCGCCGTCCACGGCCCGGCGCTGTTCACCTGCGGCGGGCTGGACACCGTCGTCCCGTGTGACGGCGTGGCGAATACCTTCCGCGCCGTGACGGATCAACCGGCGATGTTCATGAACAATCTGGCCGCGGACCATGGCAGCTGGCTGGGGCAGAACGGCAGCCAGGGCCCCACCTTCTTCGCGCTCACCGCCTGGTTCAGGGTGCACCTGATGGACGATGAGGGCAATCGCCAGTTCTTCTTCGGTCCAAGCTGCACGCTGTGCGCGGACAACCGCGTGACGGTAGAGCGCAACGCTCTCATGACCCAGTAGGCGGAGAGCTCGTTCACCATGAACACTCGACACAGCTCACGCGAATATCGTTTTGGCCTCCACCCGAGTCTGGGGCATCCGTCCCTCGTGGGCGCGGTGCTCGCTCTCGGAGTCGTGGCTTGCGCGGCGGAAGAACGAGCGCCCGGATCGTCACCCCCTTCGTCGCTGTCCCCTGCGCCCGAGTCGAGCGACGCGGCGGCGGAAACGGGCGCGCGGGACTCGGGCGAACCGAGCCCGACGATACCGGGCACAGTACCGAGCGCCGGTTGCGGGCAGGCACGCACACTGCAAGACGGCAACCAGACGATCGCGAGCGGCGGCATGAACCGCGGCTATTTTCTGGAAACGCCCGACGCATACGACAACACGTACCCCCATCGCGTCGTCTTCATGTTCCACTGGAACTACGGCTCGATCGGCGCCATCGTCAACCCGCCCGACGCGGATCGAAATACAGACCGGCCCTTCTATGGCATGGGCGACCTGACGGATGCCCAGACGATCTTCGTCGTGCCTCAGGGGCTGGTCGGCGCGAGCGG
>JAYWEH010000475.1:0-8718 GCA_043780025.1 Deltaproteobacteria bacterium | reverse complement strand
ACGTGGCATGGATGGGGGAGCGGCGCGTGGGATTTTTCGCGGCGGGTCCGGGCGCTCACGGTGTCTCGGTGTTGCAGGCTATCGCCGTGGTGGAGCGGGAACGGGGCCGCGGTGTGGGTCGAGAGCTGATGCTGGCCTTTGAGCGACTGGCGCGCGAGCGCGGGCTCGTTCGATTGGAGTTGTGCACGGCGGACTCGAACCTGGCGGCGCTCGATCTATTCAAGCGGCGTGGTTTTCGGCTCATGCGCCGCCACCCGCGTTTTTACGAGCGCGGACAGGCCGCTTGTGTTCTCGTAAAGGACCTACCCCCGGATCCCTGATGTCGTCTGCTCGCTCCAGGCTCTATTTCGGCGCGGTCGCGCTTTCCGTCCTGGCGTGCCAGGCGTTTGCCTCCAACGAGGGGGAGGAGCAGTCGGGTGGGGGTTTCTCTCCACCGTTTCCTTCGCAGGGGCGTGCTCCAACACCAGCGCCTTCGTTTCCAGGGCGCGCGGGGGATCCGACGAACATGGCCGGCAACGCTGGGAGCGCGGGGGGTGGCGGCACTGGCGGCAGCGGTACTGGCGGCAGTAGTGCCGGGGTCACTGGCAACCGGAGCGGTGCGGGTCCGGGGGGCAGTGCGGCGTCGGACGCCAGCGCGGGGGACACAGACGTTCCGGACGCACTCATTGAGCCCGACGCGGCGCTCGAATAGCTCCTACGCCAATGGCTGGGCTCGAGGCGCCGTCCTTGGCTTTGCGCCACGTTGCTCAATCGAGTCTGGGTTCACCGCTGCTGGCGCTGCCGTTCCTTCAGTGTCGAACGCCATCGTCAGCTTTCATCAGCGGGTGCCTGAATGGGCCGAAATCGCTCGTCGGCGAACCCGGCATCGGCAAGACGCGGCTGGCAGACGAGATCAGCCGGCCTTTGCCTGGCCTGACCCGGCAGTCATGGCCGCTGCAGGGCGACGAGATGGGCATTGGCCTCCTTCGCGTCGAGGAACCGACCTACCCTGACCATTTTGACGGGGATTTGATCGAAGAATTGACTCACGAAGTCGACGAGGGTGGCCTGGATCGCTTCGGTGAGCTGGCCTGTTTCCCCTGACGGTCGGGCGATGAGGTTGTGGTCGACGACTCCGTCCTCCCGTTGCTCCATCAGCCCAAGCACCGCGCAGTCGACCGCCTCACCGGTGTTGGGTCGCGAAACTTCAGAGACCGCTCGCAGGACGCCCCGTCGCTCATCATAAGGATGCTTGCTCGAGAGGCCCGCCGGGTTCTCGATGAAGACTGCGATCGCCATGTGCCGAGGGTCGGCAAGGTTAGCGGCCGTGCAAGCGGATCGGTATGACTTAGGGCCACGTCTGCATGAACGACCGTCCGAAGTCCTGCTCGGCCGCGAGCTGATTGTGCGCGCGACAGCGCAAAGTCAGGTTATTCACTGTGGCGGGGCCGCCACGGGCGTGAGGCTGCTCGTGATGAAACTCGATGGCGGACACTGCGCGGCAGCGTACTCCGCGAGCATCTGTGAAGGAGCAGCGCCCGCCGTCGCGCTGCCAAACCTCTCGTCGCGCCGCTCTGGGGATGTGTCGTGAATTCCGGCTCGTCGAGCGAGCACTGAGCGGGCGCTCGGTGCTTGATTTTGACGGTGGTGCAGGGATGGGATCGGTGGCCGTCGGGTCATGCGACGGGATTGGAGGTGACGTTGGGTTCCGCGCTGGCGCGGTGGTGGGCGGATCCGGACATGACGTTTCGTTCCGCGCTGGCGCGGAAATGTTTGAAGCCGTGGCGTTGCTCGCTTTCGTCCGGGTCAGCGCGCCGCATTTGCGCTGCTGGAGCTTTTCCACGAGTGCTTCCAGCGCCAGTCGTTGCAGCTCGATGAGGTCGCCGTTCGGCAGTTGGTGCCAGAGCAAGGCGCGGGCTCGTTCCAAAAGGTCGACATAGGCTTGGTCGGCAGTGAATTGGACTTTGAAGCGCATCTGCGCTGGCACAATGCCTGGATTTGCGGTGCCGCGTGGTTGGGCCGCTCCGTCGAGATCGGACGCGCCGTCCGGCTCCGTCTCGACGTCGACGGTCGCCTCGATGTGCCTCATCAGGGCTGCGTGCTCAGCGTCCGGCACGCTCGGCGCTCGCGTGGGGCCGTCCCCGGCGTCGAGCTGACGAACCCAGCCGAGGGTGCTCTCGGTGAGCGCGGCCCAACCTTTGCCCGGCACGGTATGCGAGCCCGTCACGACTCCGAGGGGTTGCACCAAGGCGGGGACGTCGAGCGCGGGGGCTAGCTCTGCCACGAGCCGTTCGATTTCGCGCTTGCGCCGGTAACGCGCTCGGGCGAGCACACCCTGGTGATTTTCGGGGGTGAGATACGGCGCGAGGAGCAAGATGCCGGTAAGGTGGATAGAAGCGTCGGACACCATTTCAAACAGCACCGGAAACTGTCGCATGATGCGCGCGGCCCGACAGCGGCGCTGGGCTTCGTCTTCAGAGAGGCGCAGCTCGTAGATGCAGTAAGCCGCCAGCGTTTCGCAGGCCCATTTGCGGTAGGCTCCGCGGGCGTCGACTTCGGCGAGGTGGGCGAGCACGAGGGCGTTCAGCCGATTGGAGCTGCCGACGTGGCGTTTGAGGCTATGCAGCAGAGCCTCGTCGTCGAGCTCGCGGAGGAGTACGATATCCTGTTGAAGGTTCGTCATCCGTCGCAGCTTACACCTGCGATCGGGGACGTCCTCAGAGCCACGCTGAAAGCGTTTGATGACAATATCGAGATTGGAAGCCCTCCGAGCGATGTTACGCGCACTCCGCTTTCGTCCAGCGCGCATAGCGCGGCTTCCTTGTGTCGATCGCACTCTCGCGTGGCGTCTCGTGCTCGGGGCGGTCAAGAACATTCGCCACGAGCCGTCGAATTTCTCATCAGCGTGTTGGGCTGACACCTCGGTGCAACACCGCCCACTCAGCGCGTAACTCGAATCACCCTGTCGCTCGCAATGGCCGCACTGGCTGAGACGTAACCAATTGCGCCTTCGTGCTCGAGTACGTAGGCGACGACTCGTTCGTCACTCAGTAGCTCGGGAGGGGGCACGCCGCGACCGGAAAAGATGCGTTGATGCCAATACGCGCGCACCGCGGCAACGGAGCGAGCCAATACGTCGCGCGTGAATCGACCTCGCACGGCCGAGCTGGGAGGCAGATCAGCGGGGCGGATCGCCGTGTCATTGGACCAGCGGCTGACCTTTTTTAGAAACGCGTCTTCGAGGAACTTGCGGTCGATCGCCGTGGCTGGATTGGAGGGGTGGACGATAACGCGGTAGGTTGCCTCGGCTCCGGCCGGCTGTTGTGCGAGCGCTGCCGCCGTGTCGGCGGTTGAAGCCTCGGCCAAGCCAGCGCGTTACGCTCCGGGGGCGCGCAGCAAGCCTTGCCGCCATTGCCTCACGACGAGCCCGCCGTACACCGCAGCAAAGCAAAAAAAGGCCAGCCCTGGCTTCGTCCACACGCCGAGCGCGTCCGGCGCGAGCGCGGTGCTGAGCGACCCCCCCAGCCACCAGCCGACCAGCGCGGCGGCGCCGCTCCACAGCGCCGGACCGAGCGGACTAAAAGCGCGCGGCGTGTAGTGCCACCCGCCGGTGACTCGCTTCATCTCGCGGAGTTGAATGATCTGGAGCGTCGTGGTCATCAGGCCCACGGCGATGGCCGCCCCGACGAGCCCGTATCGCGGTACCAGCAGCCACAAGAGGGGCAACTCGATCGCGATACCGAGCAAGGTCATCGTCAGCGCCCAACGCGCACTCCCGTAGCCCGCTATCACCATGCCGGACAGGCTCATCGCGCCGTTCAGCAACCAGAACGCGGACAGTAGCGACAGCGCTGTCCCGCCCGCCGCAAATCCGGGGCCGTAGAGCGTGAGCAGTGGGCTGCCGAACAGGAGCATGAACACGAAGACCGGGTGCTGCGACAGGAACACGAGCTGCGTCGCGTAAGAGAGCGCTTCCGCTAGACGCCGGCTGTCGTGCTGCTTCGAGATGCTGGCCACCACGGCGATCAAGATCGGATCGAAGGCGCGGCGGATCGAGCGCATGGCGTTGCCGAACTGGACGATCAGGCCCCAGATACCGACCGTGAGTGGATCGGTGAGGGCCGCCAGGACGAGCACGTCCACGCGCAACAAGGTTGAATTGGCGATCTCGTTGAGCCAGCTGGGCAAGGCGAAGCGCAAGAGATCGGGCGGAGGGCGCAACGAAAACGCCGCCCCCGATTGCAGCCGCCCCAGGCTCAGAAGCGCCGCGCCGAGGCCGAGCGCTTGCGATACGACGAAGGCCCAGCACAGGCCGGTCTCGTGCCAGCCGATGGCATGGAAGATCAAGGCCGCGACCAGCCAGGAAATGGGCACGAGCGTGTCGCGGATCGCCACCTGGGGGCCCATCCGGCGCTGCCCCATCGTCGCGTGCAAGAGCACGTCGGTGACGCCCATCAGCGGCAAACCGAGCAACATGATCGTGAACGCGCGGAGCTGATCGGCGCTCGTGCCGTCCCAGTGGGCCAAGATGGCTCGCCCCAGGGCGGCGAGCAGCGCGCTGACGGCGAGCCCGCCCGCGCCGACGATGGCCACGCTCGACCACACCGCGCGGCTGAGTTCGCGCGGATCATGAGCACCGACCCACCACAATAGGGCCTTGTCCAAGCCCCCGACCGCCACTCGCACGGCGATCAGCACCAGCGATTGGAGGGCAACGAAGACACCCCATTCGGCTCCGTAGGCGCGGGTCGCCAGGGCGAGCAAGAGGGGCAGGCCGGCTTTGACGACGTACCCGATCACCTGAGTGCCGAGCGCGCGGGAAAGGGCGCGGGCGTCGGCGGCGATGTGCGCTCGAGTGTCTCCTGGCTCTGTTTCGCTCGGGGTCGGAGGGATGCCTGGCATTCAGTTCGGGGGGCGCGGCCACACTGGCGCTCGGCTGGGAGCACTACCCCGTCCCGTCGGCCGCAGCAATCGTCCCTCGGCGAGCCCTCGAGAGCCATGATCGACCGAGCGGCCTCGCGCATAGGGCCCGGAGCGGCTTTTTCTCATCGGCCGCGCCGCGAGGTTTCAATTGTCGCAGCGTCGAAGTTCCTGGTTTTTCCTGGGTGGGCTGTTGGCCGCCTGCTCGGCGAGTGATCCTGAGGGAGGCGGTAGCCGAGTGCGCTCGCCGAGCACTGACCCGATCACGGACGGGTCCCTCCTGGAACCGAGTCCGACTGACGTTCCCGCCGACCCAGAAGATCCGATGTTTTCGGGCGACGTGGGGTCCCAAGACGGACCGGGTGGGGACGCGATCCTGACAGGGCCTCCCTTTGGATGCCCCACGAGTTTGAGCGGCATCGTCTACGATCCCGCCGGTCGTTTGCCGCTCGCCAACGTCGTGGTGTACGTGAACAGCGAGACGCTCTCGCCGATCCAGAATGGGGCGGGCTGCGAGACCTGCGACGGCAACTTTTCGGGCCGCGCGGTCGCCGTGGCGGTGAGTGATGCCGCGGGGCGCTTCACGCTGTCGCTCGACGACGTGCCCGAGAGCGCTTCGCTACCGCTCACCGTTCAGGTCGGCAAGTGGCGCCGGCAAATCACGGTGCCGGACGTCGTGGCTTGCTCCGCCAATAGCACCGCCGATGGCAGCGTGCGCCTGCCGCGCGATCGTTCGGAGGGCAACCTGCCGAAGATCGCGGTGATGCGCGGCGGCTCGGACGCGCTCGAGTGCCTGTTCCGCAAGATCGGCGTTTCAGAGTCCGAGTTCACGACGGACGCGGGTGACGGCAGCGTGCATTTGTATGCGAGCGGTGACGGCAGCGCGGAAGCCGGCACGACTCGCTTCGCGGACGGCACCGCGATCCCGGAGCCCGCGGGGCTGTTTGCCAGCCTGGATAAGCTGAAGTCGTATGACGCCCTGTTTCTCGCCTGCGAAGGCGGAGGCCGCGGCACCTTCGAGAAGTATGGAGCGAACGAGTTCAGCAACGTTCAAGCCTACGCGGACCAGGGTGGTCGCGTCTTCGGCTCGCATTATCACAACTACTGGGTGCGCCCCGACAAGTTCGACGCGGCGCTCGCGCCCTATCCCGAGGTGGCGACGTTTGCTTCGTCGCAGCACGGTTTCGAGGTGGACGTCGTGGCCGAAGTGAATGCGTCTTTCCCGAAGGGCGCCGCGCTCCGGGACTGGCTCGCCAACGTCGGAGCCTCCCCCACGCCGGGGCAGCTGACGATCAGCGACGGTGAACACACCGTCGACGCGGTGATCCCCGACGTTTCCACCGCCTGGATCACCGTCGACGATCCCGACGGCCACGCCGACGTGGTGCAATACTTCTCGTTCACGACACCGATCGGACAGACCGAATGTGGCCGCATGGTGTTCAGTGACCTGCACGTCGCGTCAGGCACGGGCGACTCGGGCAAGGAGGCATTCCCTTCGGGTTGCTCCAGCACCGAGCTGTCGCCTCAAGAGAAAGCCCTGACGTACATGTTGTTCGACCTGTCGTCGTGCGTGCAGCCCGACACGGCACCGATCTTCACGCCGGTCATCATCCGCTGACCCGCGCTCGCCCACGCGAGTTCGGCCGGAATCAGAAATCGACGATGGCGTCGAAGGCCGGTTTGCGCTGGTGATTGCGGTCGAACAAAAGGGGGAAGTCCTGGCGCCCGGAGCTGAACTCCGAGAGCCAGGTGTTGTCGTCCGCGACACCCCACAACGTCACGTTGGTGATTGCGTCGGCCTGGCGCCGATACACCTCGAAGAAGGCGCGATAGCGCTCGGCTTGTTGCGCGGCCACGGCGTCCGTGAAGGTCTCCGGGGTATAGAACATGTCCGGCATGTACATCATGCCGGGGATGTACACAGACAGGTCCATCTCCGTGATGTGCACCTCCAGGCCGAGCGACGCGTACAGCTCGATGGCGGCTTCCATGTTCTCCGGCGTCTGGTGAAACGCCTGATTCGTCTCGAGGGTCGACGGCTGGATGTTCACGTGCGCTTGCAAGCCCACGCCGTGCACCGGCACGCCTTGCTCGAGGAGGCCACGTAACAGTTCGTAAATGGCCTGATGCTTGACCGGGATGTAGTTGTAATAGTCGTTGTAAAACAGTTTCGCGTCGGGATCGGCCTCATTGGCGGCTCGGAAGGCCTCGGCGATGTAGCGCTCAGCCGCGATGCCGTGCCAGGGGCTGCGCTGGGTCTCCTGCTCCTCGGTCGCGGTACGCAGCTCGCCGTCATCCATCATCGCTTCGTTCACCACGTCCCAGGCCTGCACCTTGCCCCTGAAGTGGCCGACCACGTTCGAGATGTGACTTCGCAGGCGTTGAAAGAGCAGCTCTTCCGTCGCCGGTGCACCCTGGGCATCCACGAACATCCACGCCGGCGTCTGGCGGTGCCACACCAGCGCGTGTCCGCGCACGTTCATGCCGTTCTGTTCGGCAAACACCACCAGGCTGTCTGCCGCGGCATAGGTGAACGTGCCCTCCACGCGCTGCAGTGATTCAAACTTCATTTCGTTTTCGGAGGTGACGCTGTTGAAGTGCTCGATCAACAGATCTGCGTGCGTGACTTGCGACCCGGGGTCGACTGCCGCGCCAATGGTGAACAGCGGCGCGTATTTCTCCGCCAGCGTCACGGGGCCGGGCGGCGCCGCGTCGGCTTCTCGCGCGTCGGGCGCGCCGCTGTCCGGCGTCTCCGGGCTGATCGGATCCGTGTCGTTTGTTTGCGAGCAGCCGAGCGCTGAGAGCGACCCGCAACAAACACCGAGCGCGACGCGGCTCGCCCATGCGTGAAACTCGTTGCGCTGATTTTTCGAGATGTGCTTCGACATTGGACGGGCTCCTCGGACTTGGCCGCGCAGCATAGTCTTTACTGGAAACGTTTCCAATCCCGATGCGCTCTAGCTCCGCGGGCGCTCGAAGCGCTGGCGCGCCCGTTCCACTTTGGCCCGAAGCACGCAGTCGTCCGCGTGGTCGTTGACCAGCCCCATGGCTTGCATGAAGGCGTAGACCGTCGTCGGCCCCACGAATTTCCAACCCTGCTTTTTCAGTTCCTTGGACAGGGCGATGGATTCCGCCGACGTCGATGGGATGGGGGATGGGGCGAGCTTTTGCCCCGCCGGCTCATAGCGCCACAGGAAGGCGCCGAGTGAGCCCTCCCGTTTGACCAGTTCTTTCGCGCGTGCTGCGTTGTTGACGACGGCTTCGATCTTGCCGCGATGGCGGATGATGCCCGCGTCCTTCAGCAGGCGCTCCACGTCGCGGGACGTGAAACTAGCGATCCGCTCGAAATCGAAGGCGTGGAACGCCGCTCGAAAGTTCTCCCGCTTGGCCAGGATGGTGCGCCAGCTCAGCCCGGACTGAAAACCCTCCAGGCTCAACTTCTCGAACAAGCGCTGATCGTCACCGACCGGGAAGCCCCACTCCGTATCGTGGTACTCGAAGAACTCCGGCGCCGCGCCGCACCAGCGGCAACGGGGTTGGCCATCAGGCCCCGGGATGGTTGCGCTCATGACGGCGCAGCCTAGCCTTTCCGCTCACCCCCGCGTCAAGGTCAGCCGAGAGCCGCCCGCATCCACCGGCAACGGCTTCCTGCCCGCCAGCCGCACGCGCACCCGCGCACCCCCGTCGAGCCGATTCGACACGTCGAGGCTCCCTCCGTGCGCCAGCGCGATCTCGCGGCTCAGCGCGAGCCCCATTCCGCTACCGCCGGCTTTCGTCGTGTAGAGCGGCACCAGTGCATTTTGCAGGGCTTCCGCC
>JAYWEH010000474.1:0-3681 GCA_043780025.1 Deltaproteobacteria bacterium | reverse complement strand
GACGGCGGCACCACGCCGGGCAACGGCGGCAGCGGTGGCAGGGCTGGCAGCGGCGGCAACGGGAACAATGCCGGCAACGGCGGCGCGGCTGGTAATGGCACCGGCGGCAACGCGGGCAACGCCAACGGCGGCAACGGCGGTAACGGCGGCGCAGGCCCCGGTCCGGACCTCGCTCCGCGTGGCACGTGCACCGGCTGCGTCGAGATCATCGTCCCGGTGACGGGCCCGAACGACGGCAGCCCCTTGGTACCGGTCAACGTCAATGACCAGGCGAGCTACATCTTCACGGTGGCCGCTCCCGGTGCCGACTTCTCGAATGGCGTGGCCACTTTCCGAATCCAGGCGCTCGAGACCAACGCGAACCTCAACGTATCCCCGTTTGCACAAAATGGCGCCCCGAGCTACCCGGGCGTCTACCCGGCGGGCCTGACGTTCTCCGCGACGGACCTCCCGCTCGGGCAGTGGGTCGACCTGGAGCTCAACTTGGCGCAGTATGCACCCGTCGCGGGTGCTGGTGACGCTGGCCCGCCTCCGGCTGACGCTGGCGACGCCGGTGCGCTTCTGCCCAACAACGGCTTCGACAAGAGCGCCGTGGCCCAATACGGCATCACCGTCGGTGCCAGTGCCGCGTTGGTAGGCAGCGCAGTCGTGCGCTTGCTCGTGGACAGCGTGACCATCACGGGTTCCGATCAGACGAGCAAAACCTTCGATGCTGGCCTCGAAGGTTTTGCGCTCAATGCGTACCAAGTGCCCGCGGGAACCCCCACGGTCCCGACGCACCGCCCCGCCCCGTAATTAGGCGGTAGGTAGGCGACCCTCCATGATTGGTGGGCCGTGAACTGAAAGAGAAGCGAGGTAGTGAGCGAGAGCTCGCTACCTCGTTTCGTTTTGTCGGTCCGCTGAGACGGGCGAGCGCGAAGGGACGTCGCAGGTGGCTCGGTTCAGTCGAGGGCTGTGCGTGCCGCCCATGAACCGGTGCCAGGGTGTGCCACCGGAAGCGGCGTCTTCGGGCCTGGGATGGCTAAGTACTGCCGGCCAAGTTCGCATTGGGCACACGCGGCATTAGTTATTTCGCGCACTTGCCACCGTGCTCGGCAGGCACGAATTCTGCTCTAGTGCTGCTCGCACGACTTGCTGTGCCTGCTGTGCCAACGCCTGGGGAGCCACATGCGCATCTTTCAAAACCGTCGAAGCCAATGCATCGCCATCAGCATCGCAACGCTGGTTTCAGCTTGTGGCGGCAACGCCGAGCCTGAACAGACCCCTGGCAGCCCGGAGAATGCTGTGCCTGCGTCGGACAGCAACCCAGAGCCGGCAAGCGCAGTGCCGAACGAGGAGGCCAGCAGCGAGCCCTCGGACTCATTCAATGGCGGTGATGTGTCCTCGCCCGATGAATCGGGTGATCTGCCGCCGCCGCTCACACCAGGACTGGTGCCGCAGCCAGGGTCCTGCATCGGCGAAGCGGGCTGCCCCTGGTCACTGCGCTCGCCCATGCTGTTGCACGGCGCTCGACACGCCGCCGTCGCGCACGAGGGCAAAGTCTATGTGCTGGGCGGGCAGACCTGGGAAGACGACATGATTCAGTTTGGCTTCTTCTACGGTTTTCCCTCCCCGAGTCCCGAGGAGTCACCGCCATTGCACAGCGGCATGCGCGAGTATGATCCCGTCACCCAAGCCTGGTCGGAGCGGGCGCGGCTGCCGCACGGAAATTTCTTCATCGCCGCCCATTCGC
Source organism: Deltaproteobacteria bacterium (assembly GCA_043780025.1). GTDB lineage: Bacteria > Myxococcota_A > Polyangia > Polyangiales > Polyangiaceae > SZUA-265. The sequence continues at coordinate 1,949 of JAYWEH010000474.1, read as the reverse complement.
TGAGCGGCAAGATCTACACGTTCAGCGGCTTCAACGGGGAGGGCTACGAACCCTACGTTCAAGAGTACGACCCGAGCACCGACCAGTGGTCTCAGCACGATCCGCTGCCCTCGCTGCGCTCGCAGTTCTCGACCGCAGCAGTGGGCGGCAAGGTCTACGTGATGGGAGGCCGAGGCCTGATTGACGGCGGTGAACCGGACGCTGCGGAGAACAAGACGGCGGTCGATATTTTCGATCCTGCGGCGGGTTGGTCCGCAGGCGCCCCCTTGCCGCAGGCCGTATCCGGAGCAGCCAGCTGTGAGCTGGGCGGCGCAATCTACGTGTTTGGTGGCGATGGCAGCAACCTCACCTCCATCTACGACGTTGCCGGCAATAGCTGGTCTTACGGGTCACCTCCGCCCTTTGCGAGGGGCGCCCAGGCCTGCGCTCGTTCCGGCACCCGATTGTTCTTGTTTGGCGGCTGGGATGCTCAGGGCACTGCGCTCGACCTGGTCGAGTCCTACGACCCCGCGACAGATACCTGGACTACGCACCCGCCGATGCCGACGCCGCGCTACACCCCGGCGGCGGTCGCCTTGAACGACGACATCTACGTGTTCGGAGGCGCACAATACGTGCCCGTAGTCACACTCGAGAACTATTCCGGCTTGCTGGATGCCGTCGAAGTGCTGAGGACTTCGAGCGCGCGGTAGGGGCTATTGCCGACAGACGTTTCGCCTTTCAGCCGGTGAAGCGTGTTCTAGTGACATTGCTTCTGCAGGTTGCCTTGGCCACTCAGTGTGCAGGTGCCGTTCAGATCGGTGTCGGCACAAAAATTTACGCTGATGGGTGCTCCGCAGGGCACGTTTTGACTCCCCATCGGATACGCGGCACTGGCGTTGGTGCAATTTCCGTTTGAGGGAGATGTCTGGGGTACCGAGTTCGCGCATCCCCCAAATATCGGCAGGCCCGGCTCCGGCTGCCCGCTACAATTGTAGTCAAAGCCATTGGCGAAGGCTCCCGCTGGGCTTCCCGCCGGGACCGCGAACGCTGTCGGAAAGAAGCCGGGCTGCTGCTCGTACACGCTTTCGTTGATATCCAGGCAGTCGTCATTGTTATTGACATAGCGCGCCCCATTCACCTGGGCGCTGGCGAAGTTGACGAGCGCGGACGTCGGTGCGGAGCAACCCGCGGTGGAGCTGGTCGGCGCAGTGCAGCGCCGGATCGTTGTAGTGGGCGTGCCGCGGCAATCTTCATCCGCGTCGAGGAAAAGCGTAAGGCACGTCCCCGAGATGCAGTCTTGTGGTGCCGTGCAGCTTTCCGGCTCTGCGAAGGCGATGCGTGTGGTGTCGTAGGCAGTCACGTTGCCGGAGCGGTCTCGAACGACGACTCGGAAGAAGTGCTCGGCACGGGCGCGTGGCAAAACCAGGGCGCCCACGTCGCTGCCCACGGCGAAGGCTCGTAGGAGATTGACGCCAGCCACACCCGTAACGAGCTGAGCAGCGCTGACGTTTAGAATGTTGGTTTCTGCCTGAAACACAGCGTACTCGAGCTGTGCCGCAGCGGTGCGGTCATCGCTGGCTGCCGTGAAGATGAGATTTGCGCGATCGATTCCCACCGCCGTCCCCCGCAAGCTGTTCGCAATGACCGTCGGTGCAGTCCGGTTGGGTTGGCATGCTCCGGCGTTGTCGCAGTCGCCGTCTGCACCGCAGTCCGTGCCGAGCGCGGTGTTACGCGTGATGCATTGGGCACATTGGCCGAGCGCCGAGCAGGCGCCAGACGCGGGCGCTGTCACTGTGCGGCATTCAGTAGACTGCCCGCAGTTCAGTGGTGGGCACGCGCTATCGGTGGCCGGCGTAACGTTACAGGCGCCGTTGCCGCCACAGTTCTGGCAGAGGCCGTTGCAAGCGCTACTGCAGCAGACGCCATCGCGGCAGGTCAAGATGTCTGTGCACTGCGCTTCGCTCTGA
>JAYWEH010000473.1:0-20370 GCA_043780025.1 Deltaproteobacteria bacterium | reverse complement strand
CCGATGGCTTGCACCCCCGCGATGATGATGATCAGATTGACCACGATCGCGAGAACGGGCCGGCGAATAAAGAGATCGGTGAACCCCATTACAAACTGCCTGAGCTAGTGCTGAGCCGCTTTCAGCGATTTTCCGGCTTCGGATCGAGCTGAGCGTCGAGCTTGACCTCGTTCTTGACCTGGATGGGCGCCCCGTTGCGCAGCTTGAACGCCCCCGCGGTGACGATCTCTTGGCCGGCACTGACGCCTTCCTGGATGGCCACGAAATCCCCGCGCACCGGCCCCAGGCGCACGAATTGCTGGCGAGCCAGCAGGGCGGGCTTTCCGTCGGCGCCCTGCACCGGCTGGTCCGCGTCGTCTTTTTTCGGCTCGACGATGAACAGCGAATTACCGTACGAGGCGCGCACAATCGCCGTCCCCGGAACAGCCACGACCGGCGCCTTCTGGGGCAACACGACCTCGACCCGAGCGAACATGCCCGAACGAAAGCGCCCACCGTCATTGGGCAAGTGCGCGCGCACCTTGAACGCGCGCGTCCCCGCGTCCAGCGCGGGAGCAATCGCGATGATTTCGCCGTCACCGAGCGGCTCCGCTCGCGTGGTGTCGAGGACGCGGACCGGCATGCCGATCTGGATGCGCGGAAAGTCGTTTTGCGGCAGCGTGAAGTCGACGAACACAACCGCGTTGGCTTCCAGCACCGTGACGACCGTGCCCGGTGCCAGGTATTGCCCCAGATTGACCGCGCGCACCCCGAGCTTGCCGGTAAATGGCGCCCGCAGCCGCTTGCGCTCGACCTGAGCCTCCAGCGCCTGGATCTCGGCGCTCAGGCTCGAGAACGCGGACTGCTCCGAGTCGAGCTCGGCGCGCGGCAGCGCCCCCGACCCCACCAGAGACTGCGCGCGCTCGAGCGATTGACCGGCGAACTTCAGCCGGGCGCGCAGCGACGCGATTTGCGCCCTTTCGACGCGCGCGTCGAGCTCCAAAAGGAGCTGGCCTTGTTGCGCGGTCGCCCCCGAGTCGAAATGGATCTTCGTTACGGTGCCGGGCGCTTCGATGCTCAGCGACACGCTCTCTTTCGCGGTCACCGTGGCCACCGCGGACAGCACCTCTTCCCAGGACTGCGCCACGGCGGGCGTGGTGTTCACGGCTTCAGGCGGTGGGCCTCCAGCCTGCGCGGCTTTGCCAAACGCGATCAGCTGCCCGATCTGTGCGCCCTTGATCCCGACCAGGGTGCCGACCACGAGCACCAACCCCAGGATGACAACGGCGTAGCGCATGACGGCGGGTCTAGAGCCGGCGGCCCCCGATCGCCACCCGCTCGGCGGCCAGAACTCACTTTTATCGGCCGGTTGGCAAGAATCCCAATTGATAAACCAGGCACAACGCCTCAGCGGGGCAACGGTGATCTAACGATCCAGCCCCAGGTCCAGCGATTCGGCGAGCTCGAACGCGGCCCGCTCATCGTCGTAGTCCCAGCGTTCGACGCTGCAGCTCGCCTCGGCGGCGCTGTGGCGCAGCAGGTTGATGGAGTTCGAGGTATTGCCGCGCAGCCGCTTGGATACGGCAGTGCCGGCCTGCACCGCCCAGAGCCGGCGCGGCAGATCCCGAAATGCTTCGTTGAGTAGGCGCGCGTACGGCAAATGAATGTGTCCGCCCATGATGACGTCGGCGCCCGCCGCGGACCACGCGCGGACCGCTCGATCGTGGCCATGGAGCAGATTATCGAGATCGCTCTCGCGGATCACGTGGACCGGCTGGTGCGTGACAACGACTCGCAACTGATCGCGCGCAGCGAACCTGAGCCGGTTCGCCACCCGCTCGACCTGTGCGGCGGAAACCTCGCCGTCGGTGTGACGATGCCACCGGGTGGTGTTCACCGAGAGCACTAACAACGAAAGCGATTCGTATTCGGGTTCGAGATCCGCGCCGAAACACCTCGAATAGTTCGCGTACGGAAACCCGATGCGCGCGATGGGATTGAACAGTGGAATGTCGTGATTGCCGGGGATCGCGAGGACGCGGGGCACTTCGAGTTCTTTCACGAAGCGAGCCGCTGCTGCGAATTCGCGCGGCCGCGCGCGCTGCGTGATGTCCCCCGACAACACCACCAGGTCCGGCCTTTGTGCTCGAGCGAGGTTCGTCAAAGCGACGACCACCTCCGCGCGCTCGGTGCCGAAATGCGTATCCGAGATCTGCAATAGCACGCTCAACCGTTCGTCTCCGGCGTTGCGGCGGGCACCATCAGCAACAACCGCCGCGGAGCGACGGAGAACGTGATGGGCGGCTTCAGCCAGTGAATTTCGCCGTCTGTCGCGACCTTCAGAGCGCGGCCCCTCGGGCGCTGGGGCTGCACCGACATGCGACGAAACGCAAAATCGCGCACGCGGTCGGCCCCGCCCAGTTGCCCGAGCGCGCCGCGCAGCGCGAGCCAGAGCAGCGCGGCGGTGCCCACCTGCTTCACGAGCACCGCGGCCAGGCGCCGCTGTTCGACATCTTCGGCTTCGGGTAGACCCGCCCGTTCGAGTTGGAGCGCGTTGTTGCCGATGAACAACGCGGGCGTGCGCACGACCTCTCGCTCATGATCGTGCTCGATCTCGAGCGTCAGCTGCTCATGCTCTCGCAAGAGGCTCATCAGGCCAGACCACATGGCCACGCTTCGATAGCGGCCATAGCGGCGCTTGTACTCCTCACGATCTTCGAGCAACTCCGGATACAGGCCGACGCTGGCGTTGACGAGAAATACGCGGTCGTTGACGAGGCCGACCTGCATGGGCGAGATGCGCGCGTTGAGGAGCGCGAGGGTGGCCTCGTTCGGATCGAGCGGGATGGCGTGGCTGCGCGTCGTGTAGTTGAACGTGCCCTGCGGAACGATGCCGAAGGGGCGGCCCGTGGGCAATGTGGCCTGCGCGGCCGCGTTGATGGTGCCGTCGCCGCCCGCTACCACGACGGCCCCGTTATCGCGCTCTGCCGCTTCGGCCGCTCGCTTTGCGATGTCTTGCAACCGCTTCGGATCCTCCACCACGAAGAACTCGTGTTTGCGCTGCCGAGCCACGAGCAATTCTTCCATGGCGCGGCGAGCCTCGCGTCCGTCTCCCGAACCGGATGCGTAGTTGAAGATGATAAAGAAGGGCGTGTCGGCCGAAAGCTCATTCATCGGCGCCCTACAAGCAAGAACCGCGCGCAGGCGGGACACGGCCGAATATCTTAGCAAATGCAGCCTGGGCCGGCGCGAACCACAGCTTCGCTGACGCCAACCGGCACTTTCAGCACCTCTGTGCCATTGCGCCGCAGCGACTTTGTGCGACGTCCAGAATCTTGACAAGGAAATCGTCCTTGCTAAAACAAGGACGTGGCAAAGGTCACTTCCAAGCTGCAGGTGACGATCCCCAAGGCCATCGCGGAAAAGTACTCCATCGAGCCCGGGGATGAGATCGAATGGGTACCGGGGGATGAGTCGGTGCGCGTCGTGCCCGCCAAGACACTGAAGCGAGGGCTGGAGCCCGCGGCACGGCTGCGGCTGTTCGATGGCTCGACCGAGCGCCAGCGGCAGCGCGAGGCGCTCGCTCCGCGCGCCCAGTCGAACCAACGCGGTTGGTCTCGAGCCGAGTTGTACGAACGTGGCCGCTCTGGTTGACACGAACGTGATCGTCTACCGCTTCGATGCGCGAGACGAGAGGAAGCAACAGATCGCCGAGAGCTTGCTCAGAGACGGCATTCGCTCGAGCTCGCTCAAGCTACCTCACCAGGCCATCGTGGAGTTCGTCGCGGCTTGCACGCGCGCGCTTCCAGGCGGCCCATTGCTATCTCCGGAGGATGCGAGACGCGAAGCGGAGGAGCTGCTTTCGGTCTTCGACGTATTGTATCCGAATGAAGCGATCGTTCGCACCGCATTGCGAGGCGCGGCAGCCTATCAGCTCAGCTGGTTTGATGCGCACCTCTGGGCGTACGCCGAACACTATGGGCTCAGCCCGCTCTTCTCGGAAGACTTCCAGGACGAGCGATTGTACGGCAGCGTACAGGTCATCAATCCGTTTCGCTGAATCCGAGAGCGAAAGCACGCGCCGAGCGTAGTTCAGAAGCCGACGTCGGGCTCACCCGCGACGGTCGGCGCAGAGCGGACGCTGATCACCACCGGCTTTGGCCTCGGTGGAGCTGGGCTGACCCGCCGCCTGGCGGGAACCGGGGCCGAGACGCTGGGGCGCGGCGGTGGTGCGGCAGCAGCCACGGGCTCTCGGGTGTTCGCCGGCGCCGGGGCGGCTGCGGCTCGAGCGGGTTCGGGCGGGCTCGGCACCGCCGCCGCTCTCGAGACGTCCACGAAGGCGGCCGGCGTTGGGGCAGGAGCGGGCGAGGCGGCAGCCACGGCCTGGGAAGGCGCCGCGGACTCGTTCACGACAGCGACCGCGCGGAACGACACTGCCCCATAGACGACGGCCACGAGGGCGGCGCCAGCGAGCGCCACTTTGAGCAGCTTGGACGACGGCGCTGGCGCCCGGCTGCGCGCTCGCTCGATCGTCGACGCGGCGAGAGCGCGGCTGCTTGGAATGCCCGCTGACTCCGAAAAGCTGGAGGGAAAGACGCTCGAAAGCTTGAAGTCCATCTGGGACAGCCCCGCGCTCCGGAGGAGCGTACAGCACCGCTCGACCGAAATGCGTCCGCGCTGGGGACCAAATGGATGTAGCGCGATGGCGAGCTCAGCCACGTTCTGGAAGCGCATTGCCGGATCTTTGGAGAGGCAGCGCTGCACGATCGCGTCCAAACCAGTTGGCGCGCTCGGGCAGCCGAGCAGCAATGACGGCGGCTCCTGTTCGAGGATCATCGCGCTGACTTGCGTGATGGACGGCGCGTCAAAGGCGGGGCTGCCCGTGAGCAACTCGTACAGCACGCAGCCGAGCGACCAGATGTCGGTGCGGACGTCGATGTCCTGTGAAGCCCGGATCTGCTCGGGCGACATGTAGATCGGCGAGCCCATCGCCATGGTGGTTCGTGCCAGCGGATGCCGGCTCTCGAATGCCGATCCGGTGAGCGCGACCTTGGAGATGCCAAAGTCGAGCACCTTGATGATGTCCATGCCCTGAGCGCGATAGCTGAGGAACAAATTCTCGGGCTTGACGTCCCGGTGGACGATGCCGCTCGCGTGGGCTGACGCCAGGGCTTCACACGTTTGCAGCACGTAATCGACGACGAGCTTGATGGGCAGCGCACCCTGTTCGCGTACGACGGCGTCCAGGTCCTTGCCGTCGAGGTACTCCATCACGATGAACGGCGCACCGTCCGGGAGGTGGCCAACGTCGAAGACGCGCACGACGTGCTCGCTCCGAATTTGCGCGGACGCGCGGGCCTCTCGCGCGAAGCGCCCCACCGCTTCGTAATTGGCGAGGGCTTCCGGACGCAGAAACTTGAGCGCGACCTTCTCGCCCAGCTCGACATGTGTCGCGGCCACCACGAAGCCGATGCCGCCCACGCCGATCAGCTCGACGACCTCATACTTGTCGTTGATGCGCTGGCCCGCTTCGAAGGGCATCGAGAACTCTGCGGCTGGGAGCGCCTCCGGGCCGTTCGACGACTGCCCGCGCGCTGTGCCTTGCCCCATGACCTGTTCGCGCTGGTTGCCCATTCCCTTGCCCTCGTCCGTTCTCGTACGCAGCTCCCCCCGCAACGGGGACTCTCTGTCCCAAACGTCGAAAGCCGAGGAATCCTTAGGCGCCCGGGCCCCTAGCCCCGGTAACCCTAGGGCTCACAATAGCCGAAGCTGCAATTCGGCGCGCGGTCCGGGCATTCCGCGCTCGTCGTGCAGGTTTCGCAGCTGTCCGGGACCGACCCGCCGGGCGGAGATGCCTCGTAGTAGCAACTGCAGCCGGGAGTCGGTTGGAACGGTGCCATGCGCGCGCCTTCCTTCGTCCGCGTGACGCTCATGGCGCACATCGGCACTAGCCCTGCCTGTTTCAGCGTCGTGATGAAGTCGGTGTTCCGATTGGGCAGCGGCCTGGCGCCCGTGAAATAGCTCACGACCTCTGCGACGAAGGCGTCTTGCGTGCGTCCATTCTGCCCTCGCGTGTAGAAATGGAACGGAGCCCAGAGCTCGTAGTGGCCGTCGCGCACGTTGCGTTTGTCGGAGCTGCCTGCCGACGAATCCGGCGTAAACGCGCAATTTTGCCCGTAGTGTTGATAGGCCAGCGTGCGCAGGTTCGCGCGCGCGTCCTGCTCGTCCGCTACGTCGGCGGAAGTAATGCCAAGCGCCCTTTCCGGGTCCGGAAGCGCCAACAGACCCGGCTTCATTTCGCTGGATCTCTGCTTGATCACGCCGCGCCAGAAACTTGGAGCGAGGTTCAGGCTCGCCGCAATCGTGAGCTGATTGCCCGACCCCGGCCCGCGCCGCAACAAGCTCTCGGGATCCACCCACGGCTCCACGCCGGCGTCGTCGTAGGCGAAGACGTTGTAGGCCGCGTCCGCGCTAATGCTCTTCTGCGTCGAGCCCTTCGGCACCGTGAACATGAAGACCTGAGCCGGGCCGATGTCATCCACGAGGTTGGCAGAGCCCGAGAAGTTGGGGACACAGCTCTCTGGAGACAGATCGCAGAGGCCGATGTCGGCGAGTTGCTCGCCTTCGATACTGCACGAGAGCGGTTGCTCCTGCCCCGGCGGCCAATATTGCGCCGAGCCCGTGAGCCGCGTAATCCCCGTGAGAATGGCGTCGAGCCCAGAACACGAGGTGTCGTTCTGGTAGACGAGCGTCGCCGTTTCGGAGATGGCTTGCGCCAGCGTTCGCAGGCCCAGGTTGAGCGCGCTCGAGCCATAAAGATAGATGGGTCGCGGCACGAGCTCGCTGCACCTCACCAGTAATGGATCGGGCTCTGCTTCGTCGGGAGGAGTAACGGTTGCCACCGGCACGGGCACCACGGCCGCAGCCGTCAACGGCCGCGCGGGTTCCCCTTCGACGAAACCCGGGATTCGAGTGGAGTTGTCGAACGGCGTGCAGTCGCCCGTCGTGCACGCATTGAGCAGCTCGCTCGATTCCGTTGCTACGCAACGAAAGCAGCCACGGCCGTCGAACGCCACGGGATCGATACAGGAATCGCCGACGGCGGCGTCCGGGCTGAGGTTCTGCGTCAGCCGAAAATCGTCCAGCCCGACGATGGTCTCACACGCCATGCCAGCCAGCGCGGCGACGCAAATCGCACCGAAGGCCCGACTTTTTCTCGTGATGTTCATGCGACTACTCCCTCGACCCGCGTCCATCCGCAGCCATTTCGTGAGTTTATCGACCACATTGTTGGCCGAGATAGGACTGCTTTGGCCTGACGACGTTAGGATGTTCCTCGTAGCGTCGTTGTTGGGTTCGAAGTTAATGGATGGCAGCATCCAGGCACCAAACGGGAGGCGCTGATGAGTCGGGTCGCGGGACAGTGTCTGCGTAAACGAGCGTTACGGACGGGGGGTCATGGCACGGTGCGCTGGGCGGCGCTTGCTGGCGCGCTCCTCAGCCAAGTCTTTTTCACCTCCATCTCAGCCGCGCAAGAAGACGCCGATGCGGCGGAGACGGCAGCCGCACGCTCCCTGGCCGTGGAAGGCGTCAAGCTCGCCGACGCCGGCCGCTGCGAGGAGGCGATCGAAAAGCTCACCCGAGCCGAGAAGTTGCACCATGCGCTCGTGGTCCTCGGCAGGCTGGGCGAGTGCCAGGTCGCGCAAGGCAAGTTGGTCGATGGCACCGAGAACTTGCGTAAGGTGTTGCGCGAGGCGCTACCGCCGGATGCTCCCGCCGTGCTGCAGAAAGCGCGCGAGCGGGCGCAGAGCGTGCTCGATCGAGCCAAGCTGCGCATCGCTGCGCTGCACATCGTCGTGAAGGGCCTCGAAGATCAGGCGGGCCTCAATGTGATGGTCGATGGCCAACCGATGAACCTGGCCCTGCTCGACGCGGACCGCCCAACGGACCCAGGCGAGCACCTCGTCGAGGCAAGAGCGCCCGGTTTCTTCGGCGCCAACGCGCGGGTAAACCTCGGGGCGGGTGACAGGCAGAGCATCATGCTCCTGCTCGAGCCGGATCCGAACGCTTCGGTTGCGAGCACTGCCGGCGCGGCGAACCCGGGCGGCGCGCCTGCCGCTCTGCAGCCGGCAGGCTCGGCGATGTCCGAGGCGCGGCTGCAGTATCGCGATGCCCCCGTTTTTTCAGGATCGACTGATCGCGTTCGGGAGGGAGAATTGGACCACACGGCGGCTTACATCGCCTGGGGCGTGGGCGGAGCGGCGTTGGCTGTGGGCTCTGTGTTTGGATTGATTGCGATCGACGGCAAGAGCGACCTCGACGACCAGTGCCCGAACAACCTGTGTCCAGCGACGTCGAGCGCAAGGCTCGACTCCGCGCGAGGGGCCAGCACGGCCGCAACCGTGCTATTTGCCGCTGGCGGCGCGAGCCTTGCGCTCGGAACCGTACTCTATTTCGTCGCCAGTCCGAGCGACGACGGCGAGCGAGAAAGCAGCGCCCGTGAACCGTCCGCTCCGCGTGCCTGGATCGGCATTGGTGAGGTGGGGCTCAGCGGGGAATTTTGAGCTCGTTGCCGCGCGCGACCTGCGCGTTTCACGCCGCCATCCGCTGCCTCTCATCGACGACCAGACACGGCTCATCGCGCCTTCCCAGCTCCCAGTGCACCTGATCGACCGTGCCACTCGCGTGGATCCGCCCGCCGTGGAGGGGATCGGGAGCGGCTCGAGAAGACTTGGCGATTGCAGAGGACTGGGGCGCCGGGGCAAGGTGGCGCGATATGACCATTTCTGGTGGGCGGTTCGGTGGCGGCGCCGCTATGGCCAACGTCGTGGCTTGGGTCCTGGCTGCTGGGTTTTCGGGCTGTGGGAAGGTTGATGATCGCCAGGTCGGGACGCTGCCCGTGGGGAGCTGTGCGTCGCCACCCTGTTCCGATGGGACGAATGGGCAGGACGCGGGGGGCATGCGAGGGGATGCTTCCGCGGATCCGGTGCTGCCGGGTGCGGGTGGTGTGCGGTCATTGGGCGACGCTCCGGCTTGCTTGTCGCGAACGAGCAACGCGGAGCTGAGGCCTACGGCGATGCACTTGTTGCTCGACAGCTCGGGGTCGATGCTGGAGCTCGCGGGTGCGGCAACCAAGTGGGACTCCGTGCGCGCCGCGATTCGCGGATTCTTGACCGAGAACGCTGCGATGGAGTTCGGCTTGCAGTTTTTTCCGCAGATCAAAGCGGGTTCGAGCTTCACCTGCACCTCGCATGCGGACTGCGGCCCCGAAGGCGGGCCCTGTTTTCTTTCGACGTGCACCGCTGCTATGTCGCTCACCTTGTGCCAAACGGATGCAGACTGCCCGTCCGCCGGTGCCGGAAGCAATGCTTGTGTGCAGTTCGGGTTGTGTTCGGGGAGCGATCCGGCGGCCCCCTTGGCCTGCATCTTGGGTAGCGGCGCGTGTGCCAACGGGCTTGGCGTGTGCGAGGACTTCGAGCGCACGTGCACGAACGCGACAGCGTGTGAAGCGAGTCGCTACGCTGCACCGGCTGTAGAGATCGGCCCCGCCATGACCACCTCAGCGGCGATTGGTCAGGCGCTCGACAATCAGCTGCCCCAGGGGCTGACCCCGACCCTGCCCGCGCTGCAAGGCGGCATCGATCACGCGCGCGAGTGGGCGCGCGCGCACCCGGGTCAGAACATCGCGGTGCTGCTCGCCACCGATGGATTGCCCACGCCGTGCGGCCCGTCGGGAGTGGCTGCACCGGAACAGCCGAGCCTGCAGCAGCAGGTGCAAGACATCGCTGCCGGGGGCGTGAGGGGAGAGCCGTCGGTCCGCACGTTTGTGATCGGTGTGTTCCAACCTGGTGATCAGACCAGCATTGACAACGTCAACGCCATTGCTCGTGCCGGAGGCACCGATCAGGCCGTGTTCATCGACGCGAGCGGAGCAGTGGAGACGCAGTTCCTAGCCGGGCTCGAGGACGTGCTAGCCGCCGCCACGCCCTGCCAGCTCACGCTTGCGGGGGCAGACGGGCTGGAATATAGCCGCGTTGATTTGGGGTTGGACTCCGGCAATGGCACGACGACGACCGTGCCGTACGTCGAAACGCTTTTGGGGTGTGCCGCAGAGCCCGGGGGGTGGTATTACGACGTGCCGCCGGGCAGCGCTGCTCCGCAGACGGTCGAGTTGTGTCCGAACCTGTGTCAGCTCGTGCTGGCCACGCCCGCGTCGGCACTATCGTTGCAGATCGGCTGCGCTGATACTGCTGCCCCATAAATGGCATGGCGCACGCGCCGTGAGGGAGCGCGCGCGCCATGCGAGTCGTTTATGGTCGCGTTCGGCCGATGGCGTTAGGCCGCGGCTTCCAGGCGCTTCTTGAGCATGCTCATGGCCCGGTGCGTTCGCAGCTGCTCGGGAACGATGCGGCTATCGATGAAAACGCGCGCGTCGGCCTCGAGTTTGGAAGCGTCACGCTTGTAGTCGTCCCGGCCGTGATCTTCGCCTTCCTCCAGGGCAGCGATGGCCGTACGCTCGCCGAACAGCTTGGCGCCACCCTCCATCAATTTGGCAAATGCGCCCCATGGGCCCGACCCACGTGCGGGTTCGCCGCCGCGCATACGGACCTCACTGGTGAGCATTGCGACACGTTGTTCGTGTGACCGAAGACACTCGTCCAGAGTGGTGGCCTCGGCCTTGGTGCCCAGCTTTTCTAGCGCCTGGCGGTAGGTTTCGACGGCAGCAATCTCGCCGCGCAAGAATGAATTGAGGGTGTCGATGGTGTCATTCGCCATGCGAAGCTCCTTTGAGTGAGGGGTTGCACGGTGTGAAACGAAGCAAGATTGGAGCCATCGCAAGAGAGGTGGAGGCCGTGTGGCAGGTTGGGGTTTCACGCCACGCGGAGATGGAGTGCACCGGGGCGAATGGCCGCGGGGAGGAGGGGGAGGTCAATTAGTGTTCGACATGCGCCATCATCCCGTTTCGTTGCTTGCGTTCTATCGTGCAATTCATGATTACTCCAAGGGCCTCAGCTGTAGTTGGAATCAGACGCAGATGATGCAAACGAGCGGCTTCCCGCTCGGTCAAAATCCGGTGCTCGCCGTCAAGCCGAACGAGAACGTCGCGTTCAGGGCTCGCCCGCCGCTCCGGCCCACTGGGGATTCGAATCCAGAACGGCAGGCACACCATGATTGGCAGGACGACGGGCAACCCGCTCTACAACGCCACGACCATGCCGGACTACCTGGTCGTCCCCTGACGACACTGAGCACAACCAAGGCGCACGCGAGGCTCGCGAGCGCCGCTGGTGCGCGTGGGTAGTTTCCGAATGCTTTGTGAACGCCACTGCCGCTGGCGTTGATGCTCGCTCAGGGCGGCGCGGTGACCGTGCTACTTGCGATCGTGACAGCGGTTTGCGCGAACAGCCGGCCGTTGATGGAGGCGCCGGCGGCCATGTTGATCGCCGTCTTCGACAGTAGAATGCCCTCGGCGTGTGACTCGGCACCCAGGTCTACGAAGCCTGCCACCTGCCAGACGATGTTTTTGGCTTGTGCGCCGCCGCTGAGCGTCATGCGCTGAGCAGCGCTCAGCAACAGGTCGCCGGTGACCTGGAAGATCCAGACATCATCGGAAGCGCCTGCTAGGGTGACGTTCGAGGGGATGGTCACGCTCGAGGTCCACTTGTAGAGCCCCGGCGCGAGCGTCAATCCGCCGATCGCTCCGTCGCCGAGATTTGCGAAGTCCGGTGAGCCTCGCCCGGCGGCGTCGTCATAGGCGGTTTGCATATCGGCCACCGCGGTCGTCAGGTCCGCGGGCGTGGTCGGATCGCTATCCGCCGCAAATACGCCCCCGATCACTTCCGGTGTGGTCCACATCGTACCGGCTCTCGTCAGGGGGAATCCGGTGACATAACTTGCGGCCGCAGGACTGAGCCCGAGATCTCCGGTGATGACCGAAGTGGGGACGTTGGAGATCGCCGCCTGCGCGAGGACCGCATAATTACTCGCGCTGCCCAGCACGACCTGTTCGGGGCCGAGTGGCTCATCTGAATCGGGTGGGCCAGCCACGCCTGCTGACCCACCGTTGCCGCTGCCTGTATCGTCACTCTCCGACCCTCCGTTACTGCTGGCGTTGCCCGCATAGGACCCGCCCGCGGCGGCTGCGTTGCTGCTGCCGCCGCTGGCGTTCACGTTGCTATCGTCGTTGTCACCAGCTGTGCCATTGGCGGTTGTGTCATTGGCTTCGGGCAGAGCCGTGTCGTCAGAGCCCGAACAGGCTGTGGCGAGCAGAGCCCAAGGCAAGAGGAGCGCGAGCCGCGCCGTAGACGGAGAAAGGAGAGTCGTTCGAAACATTGCAGAACCTCGTGAATGAATGCGTGGAAAGCTGCAGCCGAGTTCAGGCCTTCGGCGTGACCACGATCTCGACGCGGCGATTGTTGGCGCGACCCTCCGGGGTGGCGTTGTCACCGATCGTGCGATCTGGGCCGAAGCCTTTCGCGGTGATGCGGTCGGCGGCGATGCCACGAGACACGAGATAATCGCGCACAGACTGGGCTCGTCGCTGCGACAGGTCCTGATTGAAGGCCGCCGCGCCCTGCGAGTCCGTGTGGCCTTCGACCACCATAGTGGCTTCAGGATCCTGTTCGGTCAACGCAACGGCAACGTCGTTGAGCTTGAGCTGTGCGGCGGGCAGGAGCTCCGCCTTGCCCGATGTAAACAGCACGCTGCCCGAAAGCGTGATGACCATCCCGCGCGTCTCCTGTTTGATGGACGCGAACTTGGCGATGTCTGCGGCTGCCTGTGCAGCGCGCTTCTCCGCTTCCTGACGCCGCTGGGTCTCGGCATTGAGGGCGACGCCCTGCGCCATCAGCGCCTCATCCTTTGAGGCGATTTGCCGATTGGCGTTCGCCAGTTCCGCCGTTGTGAGCTTGCCCTGGGCTTCCGTCGTGGCGTGCATCTGCCCGATGACGCGCTCCGTTTCTGCTGCAGCCTGCAGGGTGCGGGCCCGCGACTCCGCGGTCTCTGCATTGCGTTCCGCGGCGTAGCCCAGATCACGCGTGACCTGAGAGTCACCCTCTTCCTTGAAGGAACGCTCAGCGGCGTCGAGCGACTCCTTGGCAGTATGGAGGTCGGTGGGATTGAGACTTGCGGCCGGGCCCGTCGCCGCGCGATCGTAGACGGTACGGGCCGAGGCGAGCTCCTTCGGCACCACGGCGCTGCCGCAACCAACGCTCGCAACGGCCAGGATGAGGCCAAGTGTGGATATCGATTTCATGGCTTTGCTCCCGGTGTGTTGGCTGCGCGTGTCGTGGCCGATTTCTCGACGGCCTTCTGCTTGTCGTTGAGGGCGTTCTGTTCGTGCGCTAGCGCGAGGGCGAGCTCAGCATCCGCTCGAGCGCGCACCAACAGATAGGTGGCTCGCTCATTATCGCCCTTGGCAATCGCGGCCTTGGCCTCGGCGATCTGCTCGTCAGCCAGGGTGACTCTGAGTTTCGCAGCGGGCTGCGTGTCTGCGCCCACTTCTCTTGCGCTGCGTGAAGCCGACTCGGCTTCCGCCATCGGCTGTTTGGGCTCGGGCCAGGAATGCGCGCAGGCCAATGCGAGGGGAAGTGCCGCGAAGAGCGGGGCCAATTTCGTCAACATGTTAAGAACTTTCTCATTGGGTCTACCTCGTTAAAACGCGCACCATCGTGCGCGGTGATGCATATTGCGACGCACTTCTCGCGGAGAGACGCCGGTCTCGCGCCGCGAATCATTCGCCGCCCTGACACGCTGCCCGTAAACCCGTTGTTCACGGGCGCGTACTCAACCGATATGCGAGCCGCCGCCGCGATTCACTCGCCGCCCAGCGCCCAGTCGGATCCGCGACACAATAAGCATCCGATCAGCGCGCGCAAGTGCACCCGTCGAGAAGGCATCGATCGCGACGAGGCGCGCGTCGAGTGACGCACAATCGCCTCACTTATGTGGAGCCGCGACCATCGCGGCTGTGATCATTTGGCAGGCAAGCTCGCGAACTTGTCCAAACGCCGTGACAGCGTGCGCCGATCCAGGCCCAGGAGTTGCGCGGCCTTGGCCGTGTTTCCGTTGAGCAGCTTGAGCGCGCGAGCGATGTAGCGGCGCTCGAGCTCTTCGAGCGACATGATCTCCTCGACATCGTCTGCCGTCACCATGAAGTGTTCCGGTTTGTAGCTGCGGATGCGCTCGGGCAAGTCTTCGGGCGTGAGCGCCTCTTGCCCCGAGAGGGCAACGGCACTCTCCATGCAATTCTCGAGTTGGCGCACGTTGCCGGGCCAATCATAGGCGAGCAGCAGCTCGGCGGCGCCGGTGGAAAGGTGACGCACCGCTTGCCCACTGCGCTGCGCGCACTTCTGCAGAAAATGCGAGGCCAGCTCGAGCACGTCGCGGCCGCGCTCTCGGAGTGGCGGCACAGAGACGCCCACGACATTGATGCGGTAGAACAGATCTTCGCGGAAACGCCGCTCGACGATGTCGTCCTCGAGATTGCGATGCGTGGCGCTGATAATCCGAGCGTCCACTGGATGATCGATGTTCGAGCCCACGGGGCGCACGACGCGCTCCTGCAACACGCGCAGCAATTTGCTCTGCATTTCGAGCGGCATCTCCCCGATCTCGTCCAGGAACAGGGTCCCACGGGCCGCCTCCAGGAAAAGCCCTCGCCGCGCCACCTTTGCGTCGGTGAATGCACCTCGCTCGTGCCCAAACAGCTCACTCTCGAGCAGATTGGCCGGCATGGCTGCGCAGTTGATGGCGATGAACCGCCCCGAAACGCCGCCCTGATCGTGCAGTGCGCGAGCCACCAGCTCTTTTCCCGTACCCGTTTCGCCGGTAATCAGCACCGATGCGTCGCTCTTGGCGAGGCGATGAATCAGGTCGTTGACGCGGCGAATGCCAACACTGTTCCCAATGATCTGAGAGGCCCCAGGCGCAGCCGTCAACGCCTCCCGCAGTTGGGTGACCTCCGATTGCAAATGACGAGTCCGCACGGCGCGGGCCACGGTCAATTCAACCAGCTTCAGATCGACGGGTTTGGTGATGAAGTCATAGGCGCCGGCGCGCATGGCGCGGACCGCAGACTCGACGCTGCCTTGGCCGGTGACGACAATCACGGGCAGGCCGGGGCGCGTGGCCAAGATCTTCTTGCACAGCTCCAGGCCGTCCATCTCGGCCATGCCGAGATCGCTGATCACGACGTGGAAATCCTTGGCCTCGATCAACTC
This sequence comes from Deltaproteobacteria bacterium, assembly GCA_043780025.1. Lineage (GTDB taxonomy): Bacteria > Myxococcota_A > Polyangia > Polyangiales > Polyangiaceae > SZUA-265. The sequence continues at coordinate 5,170 of JAYWEH010000473.1, read as the reverse complement.
CAGCGCGTGTGCCGGCGACGTCGTCACCTCGGTTTCGTAACCGAGTTGCCTCAATAACGCGCCAAAGAGCTCACAAGCATCGCTGTCGTCGTCGACGCAGAGCAATCGATCCTTCATGGATTGCCCGTGCGACGTGAGCGGGTGGCGGTGGGTCTAGCTGACAATCGGCGAGCGTGCTCTGAATCGGACACTCAGGCCACTCTGCCACACTTTGCCAGAACGCCGCGCCCAATGATCCGAAGTCCCTTGTATTGCAGGGAAAAATCCCAGAATTGACCCACTCGAGCGGGCTCCGAGCCATGGAACAAACCCTGCAACCGCAGTCGGTATGGCATCCATCGTGAGCGACACGTTACCTGGGTTGCAACCTGGCCCTGTGACGCCTCGGCCGGCGCCCGATCCCATCGAGCCCGAGGCGCCGCCCCCTCCCAATCCACACGACCCCGATCCGTACCCGCGTTACGAGGATGAGCCGCCGGCACGCCCCATTGACTGAACGTCAATCGAGCTAGTAGCGGCTCAGCGGATAATCGGTGAATCAACCGGGTCGCACGGCGCGGGGCCATCGCTCGGTGTATCGCCATCACCACCAGGTGGCGGGCACACCGGATTGCCTTCGCGGACCGATTCGTCGTAGCCGACGTCGAGGAAGCCAGCGGCGATGATGTTCTTGCCGAAGAGGGAGCCCAAGACGCGGCCCACGCCCCCGACGAGGACGTTGGCACGCGGCGCGTAGACGTTGCCTGCGAACAAGTTCAGGCCGGCGATGGCGATATCACCCGTCCCGCCCACGTAGATGCGGGTGGCGGCTGGCCGTGTCGGATCGCCGATCACCGCGGCGCCAGCCAGCGCGAAGTCGTCCTCGACGAACAGATCGAACTCGGCGTCGGGGGCGAGGCTCACGCGGAAGAGCCCTCCCGCATAAAAGTCGTCGTCCACGAACAGGGAGACACGACCCTCGATGTGCAGATCGAGCGCTCCGGCGCCGGCGATCTGGTGCAGGTGATAGCGCCCGGTCGGCAGCGCCAACACCCTTCCGATTCCGACGACGAGATCGATTTCGTTTGAATCGAGCTCGATGGCGGCATTGTCGTTGTTCGTGCGGGCCTCGGCGACAAGTGCAGGGACATCGACGATCTCACCCGCGTCACAGGCGCACGGCGGCGCGACGGAGACCTCCTCTGAGAATTGCTCGCCACCCACCGAGAGCAAGGCCAGGCCGAGAAAGCGAGTGCCTGGGTCTCGATACAGATCACGCCCGATGTCGATGACGCCAGCGGCGCGCAAGCTGGAGGCGAACGCTGCGTCGCGACCCACCTGCACAATGCCCGCGACGTCAAACGCCGGATTGAAGCGCAGATCCTCGCCGACTTGGAGAACGCCGCCGAATAACACGTCGCGCGTGCCCGCGACCGCGAAACTCCCGCCGACATCGGCCAGCCCACCCGTGATGTAGCTTCGGTTCACGCCAACAGTGCCGCCGAGGCGTTCGGGTGTCTGCTCGCCGGCGCTCGATTGGAAACTGCGTGTGCGCAGGAAACCGGCCACCGAGGTGTCCTCACAGCTGCAGAGAGCCGATGAGAACGCGCGCGTCGGAAGCGGCGGACCACACTCCGGTGCGGAGCGAGCGTTGGCGTTCGAGGCGTCGTTCGCCCGCGCGGCGCAGGACGCCGGCAAGCCGCTGTCTATGAGATCGCCCGCTTCGGCTGTGTCGTTTTGGAGCGCGTCCTGGGAGCTCTCTTGGTTCGCGCCAGAGAGGGTTGCGGTATTCGGTGCGCCGCCGCAGGCGAGCACAACGAGCAGCGTGAATGGAACGATGAAAGGAGGTCTTGGCGATTGCGACATAGGGGCCCTTTTTCCACCTACAGTGGGGAGAGGGGGCTCAGAGGTCGCACCTAACTTTTGGCGCGCGTGAGGAACGTTGCCGTCTCGCTACGGAGCGGGCACCACAAATGCAGTACACGCCGCATCGATGACGCCCGCCGATTGCTCGAAGAACGGCGCGTAGTCCGCGGCGCAAACGCTGCCGAGAGCGCGGTGGGGCATGAGTTGCGAGAATCGCTGCAGCTCCGGCGCCCCGTCGGCTGTTGCCAGGCTACAGGGCCCGCCGAGTAGGCCACCGTCGATATTGTTGTCGCCCACGAGCGCGAGCACGACGATGGCATCCTCGTCACCCGATTTCGCCGCCAGGAGCTCGGCTCTCCAATCTTCCACGTCGCCATTCGATAGCGTGTCGTCCTCGTCGGTGACCAGGACTACGACGAGCACGGCGTCGCTGCGTGAGAAACCGGCGTTGCAAGCGCCGGGTGTGTTCAGCGGCGCCGATACGGCTTGGATCGCGGCCTCCAACGTGCGTTCACCGAAGTTACCCAGTGCGCCCACGTCGGCGGCGCAGGCAAAGGTTTGCTCGAGCTCGGGTTGAGTGCTGGTCATGTGGCTCAGCGAGCCGGCGATGCCGCAGTCGTCGTCGTCGGAGTCGCTGCGCCTGCCGGCGCCGAGCGTGTCCTCACAATCGTTCTCACCGAGCTGGATACCGATGCCATCCCAGTCGTCGGTATCGGTGACGAGGATGTTCAGGTCCGTGACTCGCACACCCTCTTGGATGGCTGCTGTCAGGGCGGGAAACGCGGCAGCCACTTTCGACTGCGCCTCGAACATCGAGAGCGAGTTATCGAGCACGAACAGAAGGTCGAGCTTGCTGCAGCCGGTGACGAGTGGCGGTGGCTCTTGCCCCAGCGGTGGCATGTCGATGCCATCCACCACGGGGATCTCCTCGGAGGGGTTCACGGGCGCCGCCGGGATCGCGCTCTCATTGTCGAGACTTTGCCCGGCGGGGGTCAGTGTGGGCTCCGTGACCGGCGGCCCCCCCTGCGTGGCTCGCGGACGCAGCTCGACCTGCTCGACGCCACACGCACACAGGAGCACGGCCACGGAAAATGTCGGCAGGCGGATGAGCTTCATGAGCGCAAGGGGCGGGCCGCGCTACGCTGCTCACGGGTTTGCAGCGCGCGGATGACCCGAAAGAGAACGAAAATTCGATCTAACGTGACCGAGAGCATGACCGCGCCCGGCGAGGCTCGCAAGCCACGCAAGCTCGCGCCGTATCATCCACCTGTGTTTGCCGCCGAGGGAAGCTGGCGGCTCGTCGGGCGCCTCGCACTGGCATTCGTGATCGTCTGCGGTATGTCGCTTCGGCAAGTCGCGAGTTGTGCAGTGCCCGATCCGCACGCGCGCGTTCGCGTGCTGCTCTTGCCGATGAGCTCGCAACTCGAGCGTGCGCTGCGCACGGCGCTGGTGCCATGGAGCATGGTGGTCGAACGCGTCGAAACGCAAGAGGCCGTTCTGGTGTCGGCGCGAGGAGCAAGTGTACTCGCACGCGAGCGTGGTGCCGGGGCGGTCGTCTGGGTCGCTGGCGACGGGCCGCGCACGCTGCTCTGGGTGTACGATGCGCGCGTCGACACGGCGCAGTTCAGGGTGGTACAGCGCTCGACGACAGCGAAGGGAGTGCGCCGCCCTCCAAGCCCGTCGCTCGCGGCGGCGCTCGCGTTATCGGTGAAGACGTTGCTCCGTGCAGCCCAGCCCGCGCAATTGCCCGTCGACGCCGAAAGCATTGACGCCGCCGAGTGGGAGCGGGTGGATTGGGTGAGCCCGCCAGCGGCCGCCGAACACGTCGCACCAACGGGCGAACCCCCGGACGCGCCGCGGACTGATGCGCGGCCGTTCAGCGTGGCCGCACCGATTGTGCCCGTCTTGCCATCGCCATGGCAGGTCACGGTCGGCGCCGATTTGCGAGCACGCGCGCACGCGGACGGCAACGAAGGCCGTTTCCGTCTCGGCCTGAGGCACGCGCCGTGGGCGCCCATCGGTGGCGACCGTACCGCATTGTGGTTTGCGCTCGGTATCGATCTGGGGCTGCCCCGCGCGATCGAGGCCCCAGCGTTTCGCGGCGACTACCAGGAGGTCGCGGCGGGCGCGGGGCTCGGTCTCACGCAGGCGCTCGGCGGGCGCTGGCGTGTCGGGCTTCAGATCGGAGCGCAAGCGCACTGGACGGCACTGTCCGGAACCTTGTTGTCGGATGACACCCACGTCGAGCGGAGCCGCTCGAGCCCTGGCCTCACGCTGCGCCCGGAGGTCGAACTGGTGCTCGGACAGCTCACGTTCATGGTCCAGCCGGGTGTCGGCTACTTCCTGCGCCGACAGCGTTACGACGTCGACGGAGTCGAGGTGCTCGCGACGCGCTCACCCTGGTACAGCATCGGGGTGGGTGTCGGATTGCTCTTGTAGGGAGATCGTCGGGACATGCCGCACAAGAGCGAACCTCCCAGCGCATTCAGTGCGACCTCGAAGGCCCTGGGGGCCACAGAACATGGAATGCCTGCTCCCCTGCTCCGGTGCATCGAGCCTCACCTGCCGAATATCGACGCTCACGAGGCCACCGAGCACCTAAACGACACGTACCGGTTCGTCACAGCGCCGGAGCCAGCTACCCAGACGCGGTCGATCGTAGTGCCCTCGGCTTACGCGGAGGACACGCAGCTCGCGGCTCGAGCGGCTGCCGGTGAGCGCGGCGCGCAGCGAGAGGTGTTCGCACAGTTGCGGGCCGGTGTACACAGGACGCTCTTTCGCTTGCTCGGCGCCAACGAACACATGGAGGACCTCGTGCAGGAAGCATTCATCGAGCTGTTTCGCTCGCTCGGCAGCTACCGCGGTGAGGCACGCTTGACGACCTGGGCGGATCGTGTGACGGCGCGTGTGGCCTTCCACCACCTGCGGCGCGCGCCGCGTCGGATCAAGCTGTCGAGCGGGCCGTTGCCGGAGCTCGCGGTGGCCTCGACGGAGGAGGCCTCGCAGCATCGCGAGGGAGTGAAGCGACTCTATGCCGTGCTCGAGCGCCTCGGGGCCGAGCAGCGCATCGCCTTTGCGCTGTTCGAACTCGATGGGAGGTCGCTCGAGGAGGTGGCCGCGATCACGGGTGCGACCTTGGTCGCCGTAAAAAATCGGATCTCCCGCGCGCGTCGAAAGATCATGGAGGCGGCGAGCCGTGACAAGGTGCTAGCAAGCTACGTCGGGCCGGATTGGGGGGGAAAGCCATGAGCCGTCGAAGCATCCCGCCGGTCGAGGCGTTGTCCCCCGAGGCCTGGTCGCGTATCGAGCAAGGTGTCTTCGAACG
>JAYWEH010000472.1:0-3685 GCA_043780025.1 Deltaproteobacteria bacterium | reverse complement strand
CTTCACCGGAGCGCCGGCCCTCGGCGCGCTTCTTCAAGGCTCCGCCAAGCAGGCCACCGGCGAGCGGGCTCCACGGGATCAGACCCATGCCGTAGTGGCGGCACGCGGGCACCACTTCGAGCTCCACCATGCGGTTGTCGAGGTGGTAGATGCTCTGCTCGCTGACGAGCGGCTGTTGAAAGCGGTGCCGGGCGATCTCGTTGGCCGCCGCGATGTCCCAGCCGGCAAAGTTGCTCGACCCCACGTAGATGATCTTGCCTTGTGAGCGCAAGGTATCCATGGCCTGCCAGATCTCATCCCACGGGCAATCCCGGTCAACGTGGTGCATCTGATAGATGTCGATCACGTCCGTCTTCAGCCTACGCAAGCTGTCTTCACAGTGGCGAATGATCTTCATCGCCGAAAGCGAGCGGCGATCGCGGTTGGGTTCTGGGCGCATCCCCGGACGCGTCATCAGGTTGTAAACCTTCGTGGCGAGCACGACCGAGTCTCGGCGGCCGCCCTGCCCGAGCCAGTTTCCTATGATCTCTTCGGTGTTGCCGCGAGCAACCGACCAACCATAGACATCGGCTGTGTCGAAGAAATTGATGCCGAGATCCAGCGCTTGATCCATGAGCGCGTGGCTGTCCTTCTCGCTGGTATGCCAGCCGAAGTTCATGGTGCCCAGGCACAGCGGGCTCACGAATACGCCATTTTTGCCGAGTCTCTTGTACTCCATCGGATGCCTCGAGGATTGAAGGTGAGCGCGCACCAGACAACACGCCCCTGGGCGCTGTCAAGCGGCGCCCGCGAGCCCGCGAGCGCTGTGATCAGAAGTTGCCGCTGGCGGTGATACCGCAGAACTCGGGCGCGCACGGCACGCCGAGCTGGGTCGGCTTCGATTCGATGTCCGGGTCCCGCGACAGATCGAGCGCGAGCAGGATGCCTCCCCCGATCGAGAATCCAGTGCCGAAGCCCAGCAGCGTGAGCGATGCCATCTGTTTGGCGTCGGCCGCGCCTCGCGCTTCCGCGGCGTCGACAGGTGTACCCGCGCGACCCGCCTCGTCGCTCGAGCTCTTGCGTGACAACTCGAAGGCGACGCCGCCTGCGAGTGCTGCGGTGCCCACTCCCAAAAAGCCCCACGTGATCGGTTGCACCCCGCCCGACGAGCGCGTCGGCGGTGGGGGCGGGGGTGGCTCCGGTTCAGGGGAGAGAGCAACACGCAGATCGCTCGCGTGCTCGAGAGAAACCGCCGCGTCAGCGTGATAGGGCTGATGCCCGGGCAGCTCGAGCGTGATCGCATGCAGGCCCGGCGTGAACTCTCCCGACCAGGGGGTGACACCGATCACGCGGCCCGAGACCTCGAGGGTGGCACCCGACGGATCCGTCAACACGCTGAGTTGTTGCACACCGCTCGACGCGAGGCGTGCCTCCAGCTCCGCGACACGCGCCGCAACCTGCTCGGCGAGCGCAGCGGTTCGCGCTACTTCGGACTCGTTGCGCAGGTACGCGCGGTATTCGGCCAACGCGCGCCCGGTATCGCCCATCTCCTCGTAGGCGAGCGCGATATTGTAGGTCAACTTCGCGTTGGGCACGAGCTCAGCGGCGCGCCGGAAGTAACGGATGGCGTCCGCGTGACGTTGCGCCGCAAATGCTTCGGCCCCGAGCGCATAGAGTTGCTTGGCTTGTTCTGCGGAGGCCCCCACCGTGTCGGACGGAGCCGGTTGCTCGAGGGGTGTGGGTGGCGCGTGTGCGGGCGCAGCCTCTGGCGGCGGAGCGACCACGCTGGGTGAGATCGGAGCGTTGGCCAACACGGCGGAGCTCGGCTTGGGTGCAGCCTTGCGTTCAGGTCCGGCCGTGTCTCTCGCCCCAGCAGTCGGAGACGCCAGGCCGCAGGCCGCGGCACAACCGAAGAGCAGACCCGAAATTCTCATTGGTACGGATCGACCAGCTGAGGCCGGCGTTCGCCCTGGTCATGCGCGCGCGCGCGCGTTGCCCCGGAGCGACGGACGGCGCGTGCAGGGCTGCGCTTTGTTACAGCCGGACTCGGTGGCGCAACGAAGCGTGCCTCTGATGCGGGCTCCAGAGTGACTTCGCTCTTCGCCCTGGCGGGTGCTGCCGCGGGCGCTCTGGGAAGCTCTGGCGTAGCTTGGGTCGCCACGGGTCCGGACACCGGCGCTCTAGCGATCGGGCTTTCGGCAGGCGAAGCTTCGCCGCGCTGGCGCGCCGCCATCACACCGATCGCCAAGAGCAGCACCGCGCCGAGGGCCCAGCGCCGGCCTCGAGCGAGCCCGCGCCACCGCTGTGCACACGAACCGATCAGAGTCTGGCCCGCGCGCGCGATCGGACCGAGCCGCCGTAGCGCCGTAGCGACTCCGCGTTCGAGCTTTCCGAAGCGGCGATCGGGCGGCAAGCTGCTCGCGAACAAGCTCTGGCGCGCGCTGCGAAACCAACCCGCTTCGATGGAGGCGCCGGTGATGTCGTCCTTGACCCCGCCATCCAATAGCCAGCGCGCGAGCGCGCGCCCGAGCTCCGGCATATTGGGCCAGCGATCATCGCGGTTCCGGGACAGGCCTCGCTTCACGATCGGCCACAGCCCACCGTCACTCACGCCGTGTTCGCTCAGATCTTTGGGCTCCGTCGTCATGGCGGCTCGCATGACCTCGGCTCGGTCATCGCCGTTGAACGGCAGGCTCCCGGCGATGGCCTCGTACAGCACGACCGACAGCGCCCAGATGTCTGCGCGCTCGTCAACCTCTTCGCCGCGCGCCTGCTCGGGCGCCATGTACAACGGACTACCGATCACCGCTCCGGCGCTCGTCAAGCGCATGTCCCGCGCGTTCTTCAGCTTGGCAATGCCGAAGTCGAGTAACTTGGGCTGAACGCGGCCATCGTCCAGCTTCGCGAGGAAAATGTTCTCGGGTTTGAGGTCGCGATGCACGATGCCGTGTTCGTGCGCCGCACCGAGCGCTCGAATCAAAGGCAAGAGCACACGCACGGCCTTGGTCGGGCTCAACCGTTCGCGGCGATTGATGACGCTCATCAGATCTTCGCCTTCGAGCATCTCCATGACGATGAAAGGATCGCCCCAGTTGGTGCGGCCGAAGTCAAACACGCGCACGATCGCCGGGTCCGCCAGGCGAGCTGCTGCGCGAGCTTCGTGCAGCAGGCGGTCGGTGTTCTCCGCGCCACCGGCGTCTTCGCGGATCAGTTTGATCGCGCGGCGCACGCCGAGGGTATCATTGCGTGCGGTCCAGACCTCGCCCATGCCGCCCTTGCCGAGCAGAGACTCGAGTTGATACCTGCCGTCGATCACGTCGCCGGGCCCGTAGGGCCGGCGAGACGGCGGGAGCGGGAGCTCCGCTCTGGGCTCGTTGGTGATGCGGGTGTCCGCGAGCCCCCCTTTCGCTTGGACCTTTGCAGTCGACATGGTTTACGCGCGCCCACCCCTGAGACTCGGGCCTTCACGGGCAGAACGGACCATGTTCCGTAGACTTGACCCCCCCCCGGGTCCGCCGCGGTATCAGGGTGGCGGAGGATGTGCGACGCGGGCTGCAGCATTCTCTGTGATCGGGGGCAAATGGCGCTTGGGGACCACAACTGGATCTTTTACGCCCCGTAACGCGACGGATTGCCGAATCGTGAGCCGTTGCCCGACGCGCAACAGCGTCGAAGAGAGGTGATTTTGCTGCCTGAGCTGCGCGAC
>JAYWEH010000471.1:0-8753 GCA_043780025.1 Deltaproteobacteria bacterium | reverse complement strand
CGGGGACCGACTGGATCTTTCTGGACCGCGCCACGCTACGCGCACAGGGACCTCGAGCGAGCGGGCACCTGACAGAGCCGCCGGGGCCCTCGCTCGAGTGGGCCCGTTTCTTCGATGGTCTCATCGCCTTCTCGCGCATGACGCCGAATCGGCTGCGGCCGGGCTGTACGCGGCTCTAGGCGGTTCGCGCCCCCGACGGCGGCTCGGTGTGGGTCGCTCTCCAATGGCACCACTTGCCATGAAGCACTGTGCGAGTCATACTGGCAGTATGACCAGTACGGAAAAGATAGCGATCAGTCTGCCGAAGGGCATTGCCGAGCGCACGCGTAGCGCGGTGCGCCGGGGGCATGCCGCTAGCGTCAGCGCCTATGTGGTCAAGGCGCTGGAGGAGAAGGTCAAGTTGGATGAGCTCTCCACGCTGCTCACCGAGATGCTCGAAGAATCGGGCGGTCCGCTCACCGCGGCGGAGGAGCGCGCGGCGGACCGGGCGCTGGGAATAGCGGGCAAGAAGGCACGGCGGAAGAAGCGCTGATGGCAGGGCTGACGCTGGATGCTGGAGCCTTGATCGGCTTCGACAGAAATGATCGGCGTGTCGTCGCCCTGATCGCGCGCGCCTTGCATCATCACCTCCCGTTGGCCGTGCCGGCGGGGGTGGTGGGGCAAGTCTGGCGTGACGGGCGCCGTCAAGCGCGCTTGGCACGCTTGCTCGGCGCTGAACAGGTGCAGGTAGACCCTCTCGACGATCAATCGGCGCGCGCCGCGGGTCAGCTCTGCGGCGTCCGAGGTACGGCCGACGTGATTGATGCTTCCGTGGTGCTCTGCGCACGAAAGTACGAACACCGAATTGTCACGTCCGATCCGGGCGACATGCGTGCCCTCGATCCGGCGGCTGAGGTCATTGCCGTCTAGCGTCGTGTCGTTCCGATGAATCTTGCAGTCAATGGCGCGGCGGCCGCCTGCAAGTGGCGCCTGTTTCGCCGGAGCGGCTGAGTCAATCGCACTGCACGGCGAAAAACCCCACCTTGGGGTGATCCGTGCTCACGAGTGCATTGGCCAACAAGTCACTCTCGCCATCGCCATTGATATCCCCGACGGTCAAGCTCGCCTGGTGGTGCATGCCCACGCCATTGGCGAGGATGAGCTCGCGCGTCCAGGCGTCGCTAAAGGAGCCGTCATCACGCCCGAAGTGCACAGACAGCTAGCCTTTCTGAGGAAGGAACATTGACCCGTTTCAACCCACCGAGCTGGGCGCCAAACCTGATGACATGGGCTGTTTCAGGCTCCGAGCGCGCCAACGTTGTGCCACTTGGAATTTGGCACAGTGCCCAATGGCTATCCTGCGATTTTCCGATCAGCGCGCACGAAGCCTGCCTGCGCGGAGACCCACTTGGCACCCGGGAGACTCCGGGCAGTTTTCCGGGGACATGCTGGAACAATTCGGCGTCGGTTCTTGCGCGTCGCTGCACCCCATCCAAGGGTAGCTGACCAAGAACAGTATCGCCGTCCGCAACTGTTCTGACGCAGAGAGCCCTCCACGTCGCATTGTCCGCCCCGAGATCGCACGGATCTGGCGCTCATGACACAGGCCGAACTCGGCGGGGGTGAGGGCGGCCTGGTACATGCAGTCGCGCAACACGGTGAGCTCGGCGGCGAGCGCCGCCATGCCGCCGCTCGGAGCCACAGCGCTGCGATACAGCGCGTGGGCGTGGCCGACCGCCAGCGCGTATTGTTCCAGCTTGTCGAAGCTGGACAGGTCGAAGTGGGGCAGGGGCAGACGACGTCTCACTCGCGCAATGACGCAGCAAGCTGGCGCTCAGACCCGCTCCACCTTCACTCGATGAGCATGCGCGGCAAGAGCTTCCAGGTCGTCGACGTCGGACGTCAGCACCGTGCCGCCCGGCTCGGCCAGTGCGATGCAGATCGCGTCGACGGCTGAGCCTCGTCGAGCATGCCTGCGCAGGAGTGCTGCCCGGCGCGCCAGGGGCTCACCGAGTTCTTCGACGACGTCACAGGTCTTCAAGAACTTGTTTTCGCGAGCGTCGCGAGCCGCATGGCCTTGCAGGCATTCAACCAGAACGACCGAGGGGACCACCGGCGGCCACAGATCTTGCTCACGAAGCGCGAGAATCAGTGCCGCTGCGAACGGAGAGCGCTCGGCAAGGCGGCTGACTGCCCCGGAGTCGAGGACGAGCACCTGATTTTAGCCCGCCTTGCGGCGCTTACGGCCAGCGATGCGTTCCGCAACGGCTTTGGCACGAGCGTGCTCGTTCGCCGTGGGTTGGCCCACCTGGGATATCAATTCACCGAGATAGCGGTCACTCTCTGCGAGCAAATCCAAGCGACGCAACTCCGCGCGTACGGCCTTCTGCAGAAGCTCCGATGCAGGCAGACCGCGCGCCTTCACCAGCTGGTAGAGGTCGTCGGGCAAATAGAGCTGCATGCGGGGCATACGCCTAAATATACACCCCTTGTCCGGGAGCCGCAAGGAGCCCGCACCATTGCGGTATGCACCAAGTCCCTGGATCACGAAGGCGACGCTCCTCTTGGTTCGGGCGAAGGCGGCGCCAGTTGCGTCAGAATGCTGGAAGCTACTGGATCGCTCCACGATACCCTGGCCGCGTGTTATGCTGCGCGCGGCACGGACCATGAAACGAATCGTGATCTTTGGCAATTCGGGCTCTGGGAAGAGCACTCTGGCGAGCAGGTTGGCGCGCGACTCCGACCTTGCGCACCTCGACCTGGATGAGTTGGCGTGGCTGCCCGGCACGCCACCCACGCGCCGGCCGCTGGCAGAGAGCGCCGCCGACATCGAGCGCTTTACATCCGAGAACCCCGCATGGGTAATCGAGGGTTGTTACTCGGACTTGCTCAAGCTGGTGCTGCCCGAGTGCAGCGAGCTGTTGTTCCTGAACCCGGGCGCGGAGCAGTGCGTGCGGAACTGTCGAGCCCGGCCCTGGGAGCCGCACAAGTATGCGAGCAAGGCGGCGCAGGACGCCAACCTGGAGATGTTGGTCGACTGGGTGCGCGCCTACGACACGCGGGAAGACGAATTTTCGCGTCGCAGCCACCGGCGGCTGTTCAAGGCGTTTTCGGGGCCCAAGCGCGAGCTCGTCGCGCTCGACGATTGAGCTCAAAGCGACGTTTGCTTTGGTTCGGACAAAGGCGGCGCGAGTTGCGTGAAATATATTACCCCAGCAGCTGGCTGGGCGATGCGTTCGAACGGTCGAGGCAGCTCTCGGCATGCAGACGAGCTTCGGAGGCGCGGCCAGTCCGCAATAGGCCGTGGGCTCGTTGCTGAATGTCGGACACGAGCGGGCTGGGCGGCGCGAGCTGCGCCGAGGCTTCGGGGGATCGCCTGAATCAATCGCACTGCACGGCGAAAAACCCCACCTCGGGGTGATCCGTGCTCACCAATGCGTTCGCCAACAAATCACTCGCGCCATTGCCATCGATATCCCCGACGGTCAAGCTCGCCTGGTGGTGCATACCCACGCCATTGGCGAGGATGAGCTCGCGCGTCCAGGCGTCGCTAAAGGAGCCGTCGTCACGCCCGAAGTGCACGGACAGCCAGCCTTTCTGAGGGACGTTGGCGAAGGAGCTAGAGGCGATGTCCAAACGGCCGTCACCATCGAAGTCTCCAATCGCAGCGCCCGCGGCGCCCGCTCCGGGAGCATTCAGCTCGTACGTCGGAGCAGCAGGGCTCTCGCCGTCAGCGCTGGTCACGAATATTTGTACCTTGTCGCCGGCGCCCAGGATGAAGTCCGGCATGCCATCCAGGTTGATGTCGACTCTCGACGCATTCATCTCCGTCGGGAGCTGAGCCAGGTCGAAGGTACCGTCGCCGAGGCTGTCGAGAAGGATCGAACCCAGGACGATGTCACTCGCGTCGGGGGCAGCTGCGGGCGGCAGAGCGGACCCGTACAGGACCACGGTCGCGATCGGCTCGCCGAAGGCACCGTCTCCATCACCGAGCAGCACGCTCACGCGACTGCTGGGTGGATCGCTGGGTAGCGGTTGGCCGTAGAAGGCAAGGTCGGCAATACCGTCGGAATTGAAGTCGCCTAGGCCCCAAAAGTATGCGTCGCCCAGCGCGCTCGTGTCGGCCGGAGCTTGCCTTTGGAACGAGCCCGCAGCGTCGTTCAAGAAGACGTGCACACCCCAGGGCCTCGGAGCGCCGTCCGTGAGTGGGCCCTCCGTCAGCACGAGGACGTCGCTCAGTTGGTCGCCGTTGAAGTCTGCGGGGAATGCCTTCGCAGGCCCTTGCTCGAGCTCAAAGGTCGTCAGCTCGTCCAAGGCGCCGTCGGCTGCGCCGGTGAAGAGGTAGATCTGCTTGCTGTCCGACAGCGGTGCTCCGCAGCAGGCCGGTTGCGAGGCAACGACATCAGCACGGGCATCCGCATTGAAGCGCGCCGTTCGCAGTTCGGCGAGCACGCCCCCCGAGCGCGGGGCGGATTTGAGCTCGCAGCTCCGTCCGCCCCCGCCATCCCCGCTCGCACCGCCTTCGCTGGGCAACCCATTCGCGGTACCGCCGTTGCCCAGGCCGCCGGAACCCGCAGGCGCCTCGCGTAGGGCGGTCGTGTCACTCGGGCTTCCGCAGCCAAAGCTCCCGACAACGAGCGCGAGCAGTGGGTAGATTCGGTTGAAGGCACGAGCCGCGCGAGCGTGGTTCCGAACAAAGTGAGTCATACCCGCAGCGCTGAGCAAGTTGCGTGCCCGGAAGTTTGACCCGTTTCAATCCACCGCGCTGCGCGCCAAACCTGATGACATGGGCTGTTTCAGGCTCCGAGCGCGCCAACAGTTGTGCCACTTGGAATTTGGCACAGTGTCCCATGGCTATCCTGCGACTTTCCGATCAGCGCGCGAAGCCTGATTGCGTGCGGATGCCCTGAGCGCGCTGAGCGCGCAAAAAAATGGCTGTACCAATCTTCGCCGGCGCGCCAAGCGACGCGCCGGCTTTCACGCGGCCGTTACAGCCTCGGGCTCTGGGCGGGACCGTTGCCGCTCGGTGCCGTGGCACTCTTATTGACCACGACCTTGTCGAGACGGAAGCCGTCCTCGCGGCCCCACACGCTCACCGTGTGTAGCCCCGTGCTGTTGACGGTCACGGTCTGGCTTTGCCACGTGAGCACGCCCGTTGCGTTGGGGGCGTAGTTCGTGGCGATCACCGCGTTGTCGGCGCCGGCCCAGGTCGAGTCGTCGTTGCCATTGATGCCGCTGCCGCGAAGCCAGAGGTAGAATGTCCCCGTCGACGTGAAGTTGACGCGGTAGTCGATGCGGGGCGCGGTCGTCGTGACGTTGGCGGTCCACACGGTGCCGTCGTTGGCGAGCAGATCCATGCGATTGCTCCCCGATGCCGAGCCGTCCGCGGTCAAAGTCCAGTTGTCCGGGCTGCCGTTGGCGGTCTTGACATCGAAGCTTTCGGCCTCCATCACCACCTGATCGGCACTCATCTGAAACGCCTGTTGGCTCTGCGAGGGTGCGTAGATCTTGTACTGGCCGCTCATGTGCAACAGGCCGAAGGTGTACAACAGCCCATCGTAGTAACGCTGCGTCCCCGCGGGCATCGCGACATCCCAGAGGTTGTTGACGATGGCAGCAGACTGCGTCGAGACCGCGCTCGTAGCCGCCAGTGTGGCCACCGCGTTCATGCCGACCAGGCCCGCCGCGTGACCGCCGGAGCCGCCCGTGCCATCGAGATTCCACACCGAGTTGTAGGTGGTGGCGCCCTGATTGTAGAAGAACGTGATGAGCGAGTTGGCGCGCGCCTGATGTTGCGTCCCCGTGGGCTCGAACCAGGCGTAGTCCATGCCGAGGTTGCCACCGGTGCGGTACGAGTCGTAGGCGAATTTACCGCTGTTCGGGTTCCAGGCGACCACGTGCGGCGTGCCGTCGTAGTTCGCGTAGTCGGGAGACAGGCCGTTCGTCGAGCTCATGGTTTGCGAAAAGAACGTGCGGCTGGTCGTGGCGGCCGTGTTCCAGAAGGAGGCGTCGGCGCTCGGCCCCCAGAGCGACCACAGGATGTAGAAGCTCGGCAGATGGTAGGATGGGTCGGTCCAGTTGTTGCCCGAGCTGGGGTCGAAGCGGATTTTATACGCTGCCGTGTCGAACAGTGACCCCACCGTCATGGAGCTGTTGGTGGCCGTGCCGGTGCACGGGTTGCCATCGTCTCCACTGGCGTCCACTTTTCTCATGCGGTTACCAGTGATGCTGGTCCGGTTTTTCATCGCGCTGACGACCTCGTCGGCCCAATACTTGTAGTTGTCGTGGCCGGTGCCGGCGGCACTGCCCCAGCGGTTGTGGGCGAAATACAGGGACATGGCCATGTACTCTTCGCCGTCCGGAGCCGAGTTCTCGTCGCACTTGTTGCCGGCCGTGTCGGTGACCCAGGCAAAGTAGCGGTAGTTTGGATGCGTCGAGCTCGTGATGCGCATCTTCTCCAGCGCGAACCTCCAGAGCTTGTTGAACTTGGCCTGGTCGTTGCGCTGCAGCGTAATCATCATGCCGTACGACATGCCTTCGCTGCGCACGTCGTTGTGCTGCACGTCCAGAATGTACGCCTTGTCGGTCCCGAACTCGTAATAGATGCGGTTGGCATCCGTGGTGGAAAAGTAGGTGTTGTAGACGGTGTTGAGCTTTGAATCGATGGCTGACTGAGTCTTGCCGAGCTCGAGGAACACGTTGCGGTATGCGCCACCGTAGTAGGTGCCGAGCGCTTGGCTCGCGGTTCCTAGCTCGAGCTCGTCGTCCCCCCATTCGCCGTCTTCTTTCGCGTCGTCCCATTCCGAGACGTCCCCTTCAGGGTAGCTGCCGCTGCAGGCCGAAAGCGCGACCAATGTCAGCCCACATACGCTCTTTCGAGCCCCCCACCGGAAGGTCTTCTTCACTCGTCTAATTCAGCCTTTTGCGATTCCTCATCGCCCTCGAGCAAGGCGCCGCCGCCGCGACCCATTCGCAACGCGACGACCTTGCGTACCCACCCCGCCGACGCGGACTCCGTGCTCATGAGCGGCCCGATGTTAACGCCCTTTAACGCTGAATTACGAAGGCTCGACCCGCCCGGGTGACGTCTCGAAGTGTCCCTTGCGGGTGCGTTTCGTTGGGGGCGCGTCCCGTCCTCGGGCAAGGCAGCGCAGTGAGGCTTCGCGCAGACGCCCTCGCGGCATTGGGACTATCCGAGAACCCCGCATTCGTGATCGAGGGTTGTTACTCGGACTTGCTCGAGCTGGTGCTGCCCGAGTGCAGCGAGCTCTTGTTCTTGAACCCGGGCGCGGAGCAGAGCGTGCGGAACTGTCGAGCCCGGCCCTGGGAGCCGCACGAGTATGCGAGCAAGGCGGCGCAGGACGCCAACCTGGAGCTGGACGATTCGCGACCGTCACCGCTTGCGGTGTCCACCGCGGCGGGCTAGTCGGAGGCATGGCAGCCCGGCGTTCGTCTTGCGCTCGCACTCGACACGAGTCGCAGGTGCTGGAGTTGCCCCCGGAGCGCGCTTTCAACGCGGTGGTGGTGGCCGACACGCACAGCCACCCGCACCCTAACGCCCGGCCCGTGATCGCGGGGCTGAAGCCGGACGTGATCTTTCACGCGGGGGACATTGGCGATCTGAGTGTGCTGGACGGACTACGTGAACTCGCGCCGCTGTTTGCGGTGCGCGGCAACATCGATGCTCGCACGCCGGGCCTTGCGGACACGATGGACATCGAGTTCCGGAGCGGCGAGCGAAGCCTGCTCAAGCTGCTCTTGATCCACATCGCGGTGTACGGCCCCAAGTTGCGCGCGGAGGTAGCGAAGCTCTGCAGCGCCCACGCTGCGCGCGTGGTCTTGTGCGGGCATTCGCACGTGCCGTTCATGGGCCGTGACAAGGGCATGGTGCTGTTTAACCCCGGCTCGATCGGGCCGAGGCGCTTTCAACTCCCGATCACGCTCGGTTTGCTACAGGTGAGCCTGGGCGCCATCTCGCTCCGGCACATCAGCTGTGAAACGGGCGAAACATGGCTGCCCTGAGCCAGCGGCGCATGGCGCATGTGCTGGTGACGGGTTCGGCGGGAGCGATTGGCGACCCGGTGTGCCGCGCGCTCTTGGCGCGGGGGCATCGGGTGCGCGGAATGGATCGGGTGGTCTCGGAGAGCGCTGCCGATCGGGGGCACACCGGTTTCGAGGCGGTCCGTGTAGAGCTCGAAGATCGTGACGGGGTGAAGGCCGCGATGCGTGGCATCGATAGCGTGGTGCACCTGGCAGCGTTCCCAGACGACGCTGATTTTTCGCTGCTCGAAGGGCCCAACGTGCGTGGGCTCCTTCACGTCCTGGATGGCGCGCGTCAGGAAGGCGTTCGGCGCGTGGTGCTGGCAAGCTCGATCCAGGTGCTCGACGGCTGGTGGGATTTGACGCGAAAGGAGCCGGCGAGCGCCGAGATCGAAACACCCAGCAATCACTACGCGTTGACGAAGGTGTGGGCCGAGCGCGCGGGGGAGATGTATGCGCGTTGTTACGGCCTGAGCGTGATCGCCGTGCGCGTCGCCTTCATGGTGCGCAACCCCACTGAGGCGCGGCGGCTCATGCAGCGCCAGCTTTTCGACGTGTACTTGAGCCGGGGAGATGTCGCGCGCTGTTTCGCGCTATCAGTGGAGGCATCCAACATCGGTTTTGCCGTGCTCTATGCCGTGGGCAAAGGGGGGGAACGCCTGTTCGACATGGAGCCGGCTCGGCGCTTGATCGGCTTCGAAGCACGGGATCGCTGGCCCGAAGGGCTTGGATTT
>JAYWEH010000470.1:0-8757 GCA_043780025.1 Deltaproteobacteria bacterium | reverse complement strand
GCGCTGGTGCAGCGAACGAGCGGTCGAGCTCGTGGTTTTTCCGGAGTACTCGCTGCCGGCCGCACTGCTGCAAGACGTCGCCGATACCGCAGGCTCGATGGTTGTGTTGGCGGGTAGCCATTTCGTCGATCGCGACTCGCTGTCGTCTGGCGTCTATCAACGCCTCGGAGCGGCTGCGCCAGAGCTGCAGAACGCGGTGTGTCCCATTGTTCACCTAGGCCAACTGGTTAAGCTCGTGACCAAGCTCCACCCGTCGCCGATCGGCGGGGAGCAGCACGCTCTGAAACCGGGCACGGATTGGTCACCGATTTCGCTCGCCGGTCTGCCCGGTCCTCTTGGAGTCTTGCTGTGCATTGATTTCATCGACACCCAAAATCCTCGAGTGCAGGACCTCACGATGCGTGCGCGCGAGAGCGTGAAGTACTGGGCTATCCCAAGCCTTTCTCATTCGACGAGAGACTTTTACGATGAAGCGCACAAGCAGGCGGTTCGCTCCAAGCAGCCCGTTTTGTACGCGAACCGAGCAGATGCGGGGAAATCGGCGGTGTTCGTGGATTTCGGGAACGGCAAGGGTCCCAGTTCTCCGTTACCGCGTGAACTCTCGTCGGGTGAGGAGGGTCTGATCGTCGGCGATCTCAATCTCGCCGAGCGCCCAATGGGTGGCTCTACTAGCTTCGGCGATACTGCGGAGCTATTTCGAGTCGTTGCCGTACCTTCTCTGGTCTATTGCGCTATAGAGGCAGACGGTCGCTACGCTAGGTGGCAGTCCGAACTCGTGGCTGCCCTGAAGGAGCACACGTCAGATGCGTTCGGCGCGCTGAAAGCGGCAGGAGAAAAAATCGAGGCTCTCTCGTCTCTTTTCAACCCGTCGATGCCCGCAACGCGGCGTCGTCGACTTTCCTACTTGGTGGGCACCGCCAAGACTCTACAGAGTATCGAAGAGCTGCAACGCCTGACGGACGAGATAATCTTGGAGAGCAATCTGCTTCCGCTCGAGGCCGTCGAAGCGGAGCTGTCGATGGGAGTTGCTGCGGTGTTGCGTTCGTGGCGCGATCGAGCCGGCCTGAGCGTGAGCGAGTTGGCCGCCAGCGAGCAGGTATTTCTCAGAAGTGGAGTCCAGACGCGGCAAACGGCGAGACACACACCGGAAGGACAGGATGGCCTCAGGAAGATCGAGGCGCGAATTTGCGATGGTGTGCCTGCCTTCGGTCAGCTCGACGTACTCATACGCCAGTCGGGCTACTATGCGCGAGAGACGCAGCGTCTCGCAGGTAAGGGCGGAGATGAGGCCACTGCGCTGCTCAAGAACGGGAGGTACGATGAAGCTCGCGCCCTGCTCACGACGTTGCTTGAGCAAGCCCTAGAGGCGTTGGGTGTCGACTCTAGTCTCGATGCCCGGCAGCGTGTCGCCAGCGTTCGTCTATTGCTGGCGAACACTCTTCTCAATCTGCAGCAGCTCGACGACGCCAGAAATCAAGCACTGGCGATTGAGCCGACGGCCTTGGATGTTGTGAGTAGGTTACAACTTGTCCGGCTTCGAGCGGAGGTGGGCCAGATTGACGAAGCGGATGAGCTACTCACCGATCTCCGCAAGGAGAAGCAGGAGGACGCGAGAGGCGCAAAATTTGTCCAGGCTGAGCAACTTATTTCCTTGTCTCGCGGAATATTACCGCGCGAGCTCTCTGCCGACCCGAGTATCTTGCTCAAGGCAGCGCATCTAGAGCTCCGCTACGGACGCCTCCCATCGGCCATCGGGATCGCGCTGCGTGCTCGTGAAGACGACGGACCTCCATTGGTGCGCGCGATTGTGCTGATGGTGCTCATGAGTGCGATGGGGCAATCGATCCTCGAGATACCCGGTGTCGAACCCCTGCCTGTTTCGGAGCGAAAGCGGATCATCGAGGCCATCGACCACCTCCATGCGAGGCTGCTCCCTTCCGCCTCCCTGATCCCAGCAGACGTAGCCAAAAGGCTGGCGGTGCTTCGGAGCGAATACTTTCTGAGCATTCATGATCTAGACCTGCTCGAGCAAGAGCCCGAAGAACCGGCGGATGCCATCATCAGTGTGAGGTTCGCTCGTGCTCGCTCGGGCGACTTGCGCGGTGCGCTAGCGACTCTGGACGGAAACGACATGCCTTGGGTTCAAGGCATCAACGAAGCGCGGTTGGTGGTTGCATCCGGGGACAAACTGCGTGCGCTCGATCAACTCGTACAGCTTGCGCAACGATACCCAAGTATCGGACCAGTCCATCTGCAATTGGCTTTAACCAGCGTGGAAGCCGGGCGCCACGACCAATCCGTTGCACATGCCAAGCAGGCGTATCAACTCGTACCTTCTCGAGGGTATCGGCTCGTGCTGGCGTATTGCTTGATGGGAGCGAGCCGTCCCAATGAAGCGTGGGAGTTGCTCGAGGAAGATCGCGACGTTAGTGCTCCGCGCATTGTCGGGACGTTGGCCAAGCTCGCCGATGCAATTCACCCAAACGAGGCGCCAGAATTGTGGCGGCGCTATGGCGAATTGCGGGCAGACGGTCACGCGCTGGTGGCTGAGGCGCAGGCTCTCCTAAGACTGCAGCAACGGGAACGAGCGGCCGAGCGGGCTTGGGAAGCCTTTGCGCAGTACGGGGATGATTTGGAACAAGGTGCTCTGTTCGCCTGTGGCCAATTGCAGTCCTTCGGATCCAGGACAATTCTTGTGCGCGACAGGATTCGTCAGGTGATGAGAAAGCTCGACGAGCGATTTCCTGAAGATCCGGAGGCGCAAAACTATCGGCTCACGCTTCACTTCGATCTTGGCCCGGACAACGACACTCCCATTGATTTCGCGCGCCTAGAGAAGCTAGGGGTCGTCAAATCGCTGCCGGTGACTGACGTGTTAGCCGACCTGCCAGAAGCGGTGCAAGGCGGTCGAGAACGGTCGGACCTACTCTGGCAGTGGTACGAGTCCGGCGCGCTCACACTGAAGAATCTCGCGAAAGCGCATTCCCTGACGCTTGCCGAGGTCGCTTGGGCCGTCTTGAATTCCGACCGTCGCGTCTGCGCGCCGGTGCGGCTTGATTCCTCCAGAATCGAGGGCCTCTTAGGGTGCGAGCTTATCCTCGGGCACAGCGAGCTTCTGATTCTCGCATTCTTAAATCTGCTCGAGCCTTTGCGAACCGCTCTACGGCGGCATGGTGCAAGGATTTTACTCCATACAAGCCATGACCGAGATCTACGCCGGGAGGCCCTTGAGCTACGAACCCGCGGAGACAGACTGGACGACGTTGCCGAAAGCGTGTGTGATTTCGTCGCCATGGGCACTGCTGAAGGCGAAGACTGGCTACAGCTGCTCGAATGGAACGAATCTCACGACGGCCTTGACGGAGAGTTGCCGTCGATTCCTGCCGTAGGCACATCGGAGCTTCCCGAAGCAATAACGCGCGAACCCCTCCAGGAGTGCGTCAACCTCGCCGCTTCTGTCTTGGCGAAGCCGAACCGTTGGCGGGTCACTGTGGACCTTTTCGGCAGCTGGGGTATCCCGGATCCGTGTCTCGCCCGAACGTTAGCCTGGACAGGGCCGAGGCAATTTCGACGGATCGCAGAGTTCCTGCACAGGGCGCATCGTCGTCAGCTGTCGATTCCTGATCTCGTTCGATGGATTCTGCCTCAGACGACCCTAAACCAAGTTCGTCGTGAGGAATGCCTGAAGCGGTTGGCTAGGCAAGGCTTTCCCGATGCTATCAACGCCACCGAGCTCCTGAACTTCGCGAGAGACGCCCCAGATCTGTCCTCGATTCAAGACGTCTTGCATGGCTTGGAGCGGCTGGCAATGTCCAAGCAGCAGCCTGTTGGCGCTCCGGCGCGGTTCAAACTTTGCCTAATGTACGCGGACGCATTCGTTGCCGCGTTTCTTGGTCAACACCGGACCGAGATCGAGTCGGAAACCACAGTAAGATTGCCGGATGTGGCGCTTCCCGGCGAACGGGGTGACGTGTCAGCGCGGCAAAGCCATCGCCTTCCCCTTCACCAAGCCAGAATCTTCGGCACCGCTTTGCTTGCCCGCGCGGAGGAACTGACTGGTTCCGATGCGGCGATGCTGGACACCGTCTTGTCGCAAATAGCGAACAGAGCGGTGCTCCACGTCGAGCAAGCAGTTCTTCCCCTTCAAAAGGATTCCAGGCTCTTTGAGATGAGTCAGTCCTCTTTGGCGGGACAAATGTGGACGCACATCGGGGCTTGGGCAGGTGGGGATGGTAGTCGCCGTACCGCCCTCACGCGCGCGTTGCGAGACGCCTGGTGCCTACTTGACACGATCGAAGACGGCACGGCAGGGCCCCCTAAGGTACGCCTACTACCCCTCCTTCTTGCAGGGCGAGCCGGGCAGTCTACCGGCGAAGATGAAGGCCACAGGACGACCAACGTTGCCCGAATCACCGAAAATGAACCGGTGGCGATCCTCTCAGCGAACTGGGAGGAGCGCCCCCTCGACATCGACGGGCTTTGGTTCGAGACAAACGGCTCGGCAAAAAAACAGGTCGATTGGGAGAGCATTCTCCAGCAAGGCGCCCAGGATTTAGCTCAGCTTGGAGGCGAAGCTGGAGAGCGGGTGAGCGAGCGCATGTTCGAAGTCTGGTACACGCTCAGTAGCCATGCCCGATTTCGTGCGTGGGTGCCCACTGAGGCCGCTTTGTTGAGGATTCCTGCGGAATCGAGTGCAGCGGCAATGACGCTGGTCAAGCGTCTACAGGGTGGTCTGGACGGACATGCTTACAATCTGCTCGAAGCGTTGGAAGCTTCTCCGGCTGACGCCGCACTCAGGCGAAAGTATGCACGCCACTCGGTAGGCGCCCTGTGGCGAGCGGTTCAAGAGGATCCTGCCTATCTCGTACGCTGGCCCAGCCGACAACCTATCTCTGAAGAGGAATCTGCGCCTTCGTTGGCCGCATTGTGCGAGATTCTTCACGAACCAGCGTTGGCTATCGGTACCACTCCTCACCTTGAGGTCATCCGCAATCGAATGGAGACTTGGAAGCATCGGGACCCTTTCGTCGCCGGAGCCTTGCTGTTGCAAATCACGGAAGCGCCAGGGGCTGCCGCGGCACTCCCTCTTACCTACGGTATCGCGCTGCGCGAGCCCGAGCATGAAGTCGAGATGGCGTTGCAGCGTATCGAGCAGCCCGACGTTCATCCCGCGGGCGCGCTGGCTCGGGATGTGATGCTGCTTCGATGGGCGGCCGCGCGCCAACCCATTCTCGGGCTGAAACGCGGCAGAGTAGATCTGCGCGAAATATTGCCAGAACATTTCGAGCGGCTTCTGGAATCGGTGGTTCCAAAGGCCAGAGGCGGTGATGGCGTTCAAGGGCGCGCACAACCGGGCACGATGGCGCAGCACGAGCCGGACTTGCTGCGTGCCTGCGCCGGCGTCGTTGGGAACCTCGTGGCAGGAAGCTCTGAGCGCACCGGCTGGGACTGCCTGTGGCTAACCTACCGATTGCATAGTTGGCTTGCCCGGCAGCTCGCATCCCTCGATCCGGAGGCACGGCGCGTGGGTATCTCGAGGTTAGCAGCGGCGGCTCCGTTGCCTCGGCTCCGCAACGATTTCCGCAGCAACGTGTCGGGCGACTTGTTCAATCCATTTTTCTTTCAGATTCGAGGGTTCGACTATCGTCTGGCCGTGGTGTTGTTCGCGTTGAGTGCGATGGAGGAACTTACGACAAGGGAGCCTCAGGACTCCGCCACCAAGGATGACAGGCCCAGCACGGACGGCGCCACTTCGCCCCGCAAAATCAGCAGCCCTGGACTCGAGAGACGTCTGCTGGCGTTGGCTCGTGATGTGGCCCCCGGGCCCGTGGACGAGCGGCCATTTGTCCAGACGTGGCTCGCGTGGGGCGCACCGGACAACGTGCCTGACTTGGCGATGGGAGCCCTGCTGCGGATCGATCCCGGGCGTGTACGCGAGCTTGGCGACGAGGCGCTTGTAAAGCGCATCAACGCGTGGCCTAGCGACCTTTCGCAAGTTGATCCCGCACAGGCAGCCATCGTCGACGATCTCGCGCGTATCTTGGGCCTGCTTGCGTCGACACTAAGTCGGCCGGTGCGCGAGGCATTGGAAATGCGCCTCCTCCTTCTTGGAGACGGAGAACGAGAGAGCCAGCTCAAGTGGCTGGGCCTAGCCGGTCTATTCGCGGCCGGAGCCCCGCATCTGGAGGAACGCCTGAAGCCTCTAGTCGAACGCTACCTGGAGGCCAATGACGCCGTTTTTGCGGTATCCCGCTATTTCCAAGGCCTAGCAACTATCGACGGCAAGCGCCTAGCGGACGAAGTCTTTCGTCTGTACGAGACGTGGAAAGACAGGCTCGAGCGTGCGATTGAGGTCCTATCTGGGGCGCTGGGCGTGCTCATCGTGCACGGGGCCGAAC
This sequence comes from Deltaproteobacteria bacterium, assembly GCA_043780025.1. Taxonomy (GTDB): domain Bacteria; phylum Myxococcota_A; class Polyangia; order Polyangiales; family Polyangiaceae; genus SZUA-265. The sequence goes on along the minus strand of JAYWEH010000470.1, from coordinate 2,359 downwards.
CGCTGAGAACTGATGCGACTCGATTGTTGCTACTGCTTGCGGAGAAGCCCGCTGCACGTGTGCATGGCCATCTGCGTGCCCTCCTGGAACATTTGAGGCTGGATCGAGTAGGCCACGGACGATGACAACACTTGGGCTGCATGTGTTCTGTTCCGTCAAGGGGGGCGTAGGGAAGTCCACGCTGGCGGTGGTCACGGCCAAGCTCCTCGCGCAGGTTGGACGGGTGCCGGTGGTCGTGGATGCCGATATGCTCGGGGCTTCGCTCGCCGATGGTCTTCGGCTCTGCGCCCCGGTCGTGGAGACAACGTTGGTCGGTACGCTGGATCTGGAAGCGCTACCCGCGGGCCGCTGGTATTCTGTTGATGCGACACGAACGCTGCGCCAGACCCGGCGCATTCAGTTGGAGAAGCAAGAGAACGATCCAATGGAAGTTGGGTTTCCGCCCCCCGCCTTTCTAAACGACGCGCTCACCTACCAAGTCCCAGACCCCGAACGGGAATGTGCGATCGGCGGTATGTTATGGAGCCATGAGACGCCGGACGGCGTTTGGTATTTGCCCTCATCGCCCCTTCGTGTCGATGCGGCCCGAGCTGCACCGTACGCGCTCGGCGCAACGCAAGACTTTCGCTGGGTTCGGCGCCTGACGTGGATCATCGAGGGGTTGTTGGCGCAGCGAACCGACGTGACGGATGTGGTCCTCGATTTACCCCCCGGCACCTGGGGCTTTGCCCACGAGGTGATGGTCCTCGTTGGCATGTTGGGACGTAATTTACCGCTGCCCAGAGGATATCCAGAATGGACGTCTGCTCGGCGCTGGCGGATCAATCCGTTTATCGTCACCAGTCGCGATCGAAACGACCGCGTCTTGGCAATGGAGTATCTCCTCGATACGTTGACGCTGGTCCCGGACCTGTTGCCCTTGTGCAATCGAATGCACGAGGACATTCGGAGCGTGCGTGATCAGGTGAGGTCGGACTTACCATCCGAGCTCCGAGCACTCGGGCTGGAGATGAAAATGCGTTCAATCCCTGAACTTCGGAACTCGCTTGGCAGGGTTTTCGTCGACGGAGACCTCATGATGGAGGAGCGCGAAGAGCTTCTTTCCGCGCTGCGACTCGAAGGCCTTGCAGACTCGGAGGCGAGCGGCTCATGATTGCCTGGCGGGAGGTCTGGAAGCTCTGCCCTGGAGATGACGATCGCGGCCGGTTAGTGCCGCCGAAACGCTTGCAGATGTCAGAAACCGTCACTGCAACGAATGACGAAAGTGCATTCCCGCGGCTGTCCGCGGAAAATCTAACCATCTCGGAGTATCTCGAATTCGAAGAGAACAGCCCTATCAAGCATGAATACATCGGTGGGCGTGTCTACGCCATGGCGGGGGCCAGCGACGCGCACAACGCAATTACCACGAACCTCGTCGCGCTCCTGCGACCCATCGTTCGCGGTAAACGCTGCAGGGTGTACTCGTCCGACATGAAGCTCCGAATCGACGACTTGATCGACCTCCCCCAGGACAAGAGGAGTGCGTTCTACTATCCCGACGTGATGGTGGTTTGCTCGAAGGGAGATGATGAAAAACTATTCAAGAGACAACCAACCATCCTGATCGAAGTGCTCTCTGCATCCACGGAGGAGAAAGATCGAGTCGCCAAGCTGGATCACTACAAGAGTATTGGGACGCTCCAGCAGTATTGGCTTGTTTCGCAGGATCGTTGGAAGGTCGAGGTGTGGCAACGGTCCGGGCTCGCTTGGGGTGCCTTGGAGTTTGTCCAAGAGAACGACCTCATCGCTTTGGCCGGGTTGGACGAAGTCATTCGGCTGAAAGACCTCTACGAGGACGTGACGGTGTGATGGGGACTTCGGCGTGTTCTTTGACGTGAGCCAGCGCTCGGGCACCGACTCGACGGGGCGACTGCAGTTCCTCGGTTTCCGCTGCGCGCACACCGACTACGAGGTGCCTCCGCCTCGATTGCAATACACCGAACGCTGCATTTTTCCTGGCTCAGCGCCGGGGCCGAGCGAGAAACCGGTGCAGCCCTGACAGCTCCGCGTTAGGGAGGTGAGCTATGTTTGGTATCGCGTCAGGGCCCGATGGTTTGAGTTGGAGGCGCTCGGTTTCTACGCGCTCGGGTGTCGTCATTGGCCTGGTGGGGCTCTTGTGTGACCTCTCGGCGTGCAACATCGATGAGCGAGACGTCGAGGCCGTCGATACTATCGCTGTGAGCGCCGGAGGTGGAGCGGGTGCCGGCAATACAGCGGCTGGCAATTCTGGGGCGGACGGTGGCGCGCCGAACGGCGCATTCGGTGATGCGGGCAGTTCCGTGCGCGTCATTCCAGACAAGCTCGACTTGCTGTTCAT
>JAYWEH010000469.1:0-8758 GCA_043780025.1 Deltaproteobacteria bacterium | reverse complement strand
TCCAAAAGCGCAGTACCAGATCCAACACGGCGAGTTCTCCTGAGCCGCGGGACCATCCCATAACCTCGCCTGGAAATCTACACGTGCGCCGGGCTCGGGAATGCTGCGCCGACGCGGGCGGGAGGCACGACGACGAGGCCGCGAACGTACCGGTGTCGTACGAGTTCATCGCTCGACTGTGTCGGCATGGTCGTCGCTGAGCCTCGGGCGCCGTGCCCGAAGCCGCTGGCTTGCGAGCGACGGTCTGCAGTGGCACATTGTACACATGAAACGCACAAATCTTGTGCTTCGTGAGGATATCCTCGAAGAGGCAACTCGGCTTTCGGGCGAGAAGACGTATTCCAGAACCGTGGATCGCGCGCTCGAGGAGTTCGTGCAGCGGCACAAGGCTCGCCAGATCCTGACGCTGGCCGGTTCGGGACTCTGGAGCGGGGATCTCGCCGACATGCGCGGAGATCGTCCGCGGAAGCCGCGCGGAGGCCGGCGTTGACCCTAGTGGACACCTCCGTTTGGATCGAGGTCTTCCGCAAGACCAAACCACTCGATCTCGAATCGGTAGTGGCATTCGACGACGTGGTGACCTGTTTGCCCGTGGTTCAGGAAGTTCTGCAGGGTTTTCGTGACGAGAACGCATTTCGGGTCGCGCGCGACGCCATGAAAGCGCTGCCCGCTGTGGAATCACCGCTTGGGCTCGACGTGTTCGGCGAGGCAGTCGACCTGTACCGCCGCGCGCGGCGTGCAGGGCTGACGATTCGGTCATCTGTCGATTGCCTCATCGCGGCCTGCGCCGTTCGGCACGACCTGCAGCTCTTGCACAGAGACCGGGACTTCGAGGCCTTGGCGTCGGTTTCCTCACTGCGCGCCCGCAAGGTATGAGTCGAGCTGACGAGCGGCCTGACGTTGACGGGCATCCTGCAGCTTCGGATTCGCTCAGGGCGGCTCCAAGGCGCCAGACTAGATCAATAATTTTGCGCATTTAATCATCGACGCGGGGACAGCGTCCGCAATGCCGCCCGCCTTGACATGTGACCAAAAGGTCACCTATTATCCGATGGTGATCGACGATGACGACCGCGTGTTCAAGGCTCTCGCCGACCCCACCCGGCGCAGCTTGCTCGATCGGTTGTTCGTGCGGGACGGGCTCACGCTCACGGAGCTCGAGTCCGAGCTCGAGATGACGCGCTTTGGAGTGATGAAACACCTGCGCATCCTCGAGGACGCGCACCTCATCGTCACGCGGCGTTCGGGGCGCAACAAGCACCACTACCTCAACGTGGTCCCGATTCGCCTGATTCACGATCGGTGGATCGACAAATACACCGAGCGACAAGTGTCTGCGCTCGCAGACCTCAAAGCAGAACTGGAGAAATCGGCATGACGGCTAACACGACTCAGGTTTTCGAGATCTACATCAAGGCGGCCCCGGAAAAGATCTGGGACGCCATCACCAAGCCGGAATGGACCGAGAAGTACGCGTATCGAGGCCGCACCCATTACGAGCTGAAAAAGGGCGGCGCCTACCGAGTCCATGGCACAGCCCAGATGGTCGCGATGGGGTTACCGGACGTGGTCGTCGATGGCGAGGTCATCGAGGCGGACCCACCGCGCAAGCTGGTCCAGACCTACCGATTTCTCTTCAACGAGGCGACCAAGGGAGAGGGCTTCACCCTCGTCACCTGGGAAATCGTGCCCGCCCCCAGCGGTTTCTGCCGGCTCACCGTCACGCACAACCTCGAGGGCGCGCCGATGATGGCGGGCATGGTGTCGAGCAAGTTCTCCGAGGAGGGAGCGGGCGGCTGGAACTGGATCTTGAGCGATCTCAAGAGTCTGCTCGAGACGGGATCGACCCTCGACGGCTGACGGCCGAGCGCTCGAGTGCTGTCACGGGGCTCCGGGGCCCCGTGACCCAGAAACAAAGGGCGTGCCGGCGTCGAGCTCGGCTCGGGCAGCGGGCAAATAGTCCAACAGCTCGCGCGCCCACAGCCCGCGATCCGCACCGGCGTGCGCTTTGGACCAGAGCTGCGCGGCGCGCCCGTGCAGGAACGCGGCGGCCGCTCCCGCGCGTAACAACGGCAGCTCCACGGCGAGGGCGCCGCAGATCCCGGACAGCACGTCACCCGAGCCGCCGCTCGCGAGCACGGGGTGGCCCGCCGAAGACACGAAGGGAGCCTCGGTTGGTCCTCCGATCAAGGTGTGCGGCCCTTTGAGCAAAATGGTCTGCCCGGTTCGCTCGATTGCGTTCGCCAGCGCCTGAAAACGGTCCGCCTCCACCGCTTGAGCGCTGCTTTCCAAGAGGCGTGCGAGCTCGCCCGGATGGGGCGTGAGCAAGCAAGCACCGGGCGCGCGCGCGAGGTCTGCGGGGCGCGCCGCGAACAACGTGATCGCGTCAGCGTCGATGACCTTGGGACCATGAAAGCCCTGGACCACGTGATCGACCAGCGCGCGCGCGTCCTCACCGGTACCGAGACCGGGACCCACCACGACCGCATCGGCGTTCTCCAGCAGCCGCTCGAGCGAAGGCCCGATGCGCCCCGGATCGATCACTGCGGTCATCACCTCCACTACCCGCTGATCCAGGCTGCGTGCGGCGTCGCCCCAGGTGGCAATAGTGACCAGACCCGCGCCCGCTCGCAGCGCGGCGCTAGCGCTCAGCAATGCCGCGCCGGTTTTCCCGGCGGACCCGGCGATGATCACGACACGGCCGGCTCGACCCTTGTGCGCGGACCGCGAGCGCGGCGTGAGCCAGCTCGCGACGTCCCCCGCTTCGAGCCAATGCGCGCGCGGCGCCAGGGCGGGCCCGAGATCGCGGGGCACACCGAGGTCAGCGAGCAAGAGCTCACCCACGTAGTCGGACGCTCTGCTGGTCAAGAGTCCGGGCTTGGGGTGACCGAAGGTGATCGTGGCGCGCGCACGCACGGCCGCGCCCAGCACCGCGCCTGTGTCAGCGTTGAGGCCCGAGGGCAGGTCGAGGGCAAAGACCGGCAAGCGACGATCGTTGACGGCCTTGACGGCCGCGAGCTGACGGCCCTGGAGCTCACGCGACAGACCGGTGCCGAACAGCGCGTCGACCACCCCGTCGCTCGAGTCCAGCAAGGCACCGATCGACGCGGCCGCGCCGGCCTCCTCGGTGAGCCATGTGACCTCCCCGCCCAGGCCGAGCCAACCGGTGAGATTGACGCCGGCGTCCGCGACGTAGGCCGCGCGCGGCCCGAACGACAGCACCCGCGGACGGTGGCCGAGCCGCGAGAGTTGGCGCGCCACCACCAGGCCGTCTCCGCCGTTGTTGCCGGTACCGCACAGGCACAATACGCGGCTCTCTCTGGGGATGCGCTCGTGCACGAGCAATGCGGCGGCACGCCCCGCGTTCTCCATCAATAGCAGGCTCGGGATGTTGCATTCTTCGCTGACGAACCGATCGAAAGCCCGCGCCTGGGCCGAGCTCAGGATCGGGATCACGGATCTTCCTCGAACTCCCAGTCGGCACCGAAGCTGTCGCGCTTCGGCGTGGTGAGCGCTTCGCCGTTCGGCCCGTCGCGGCGCACCACCAGCGTCTGCGCGGTGGCCACGTCTTCGTTCTCGCGCGCCACCGCGGTGATGATGTTCACGCCCGGGCTGAGCTCGGCGTCGAACGAGAACTGCAGGCGTTTCGGATCGCTCGCCTTGCGATTCGACATGTAGAACACCTTGCGCGAACCGACGAACACGTAGGCATCGCGCACCTGATCCGAGTCGCCGGCAAGGCCGGTGATCTTGACCGTTGTCGATCGAGTGGCGAGAGCGCTCGGCGACACATCGAGTACCGGCGGCGACCGAGTCAGCGCCGGCTCGAAATTCAGCGCCTCCACGGCCGTGGTGTCGCCCAGGTCATCGCCGTCCACAAAACCCAGGCGCCCACCGAGACTGACGCGGCTAAAGTCCTTGAACGTGCCCGTGCGCGGCACGCGCGAACCCTTGCGCAACGTCCCTACGACGGACGCGGACGCAAGCGGCTGGCTGTACACGGGCGTGTCGCTGTCCGCTTCGACACGGTCGTTGCGCTCCACGATGGTGAGATCCCCGCTCACGATCGGAATGCTGACCTTCTCGCTGGCCACGACGCGCAGGTCGTGATCGACGACTGAAATCTCGAGCTTGGCCAGGTTGTCCTTCAACACGTCCAGCACGTCGAAGGTGAAGATCACGTCGCGGCGTTCGCCCGGTTTCATCTCCGAGATGTCGAAGCGACCGTTCTTGAGCAGCAGGCCGTCGCCGGTCAGGTTGCGGATCAGCGCCTGCGTCTCCTTGGATTTGCCTTTGCCGACATTCTTCACGTCGAGGTAAATCGAGACGCCTTCGCCCCGGCTGAGCTGGCCATCGCCGTTGCCCGGGCGGTTGTCGACGACTTGAAAACTGTAGGCGAACAGCGGCGGCTCGAGCTGGACCACCGACGGCCGGATCTCGGCATCGGGCGGTGGTTCGCCCCCTTCGGCGGTGAAGCGAATCTTCACCACATCCTGGCGGGTCACCGAGTCAAAGGGCAGCTTGCACTCTCGCTGGGCGTCTGGCTGCAACGGCTCGGACGCGCGGCGCTCCACGTTGCAGAACCCGAGCGGCACCTTGGCGCTGCGCGTCTGCCCGGGTTCGATGCGCCCGAACACGAGTTCGCGCTCGTCGAAGTTGCCGTTGTCGCTCTTGGTCGTGGCGCGCAAGCGGTAGATCGGCGCGTTACCGCGATTGGTGACGTCGACCTTGAGCGTCATGGCCTGGCCCGCCTCCACGCGGTGGTTCGGGCGATCCGTCTCCACGCGCACCACGTAGTCTTCGGGTTCCGCGCCCTTGGCGACGCCGGTGGGCGCGGGCGTCCAGTCCACGTTCATCTGCCGCAGGTCGGCCGTGATCTTCTCGATCTCCGCCTGTTGCACCTTCTCGATGAACGCGCTTGCCGCCGTGAGCTGATCCTGGCGGCGCACACGCGGCAGCTGGCCCACCAGGTCCTGCGCGAACCGCACCGAGAAGTCGAGCCGGAAATCGTCGACCTCGCTGCCGAGCTCGCGCAGCTCCTGCCGCTCGCTGTCGGGCAAGTTGAACCGCAACGTCACCCACGGGCGCTCGTCGCGGCGCACCGCACCGTTGGAGAGGCTCTTTGAGAGATCGCGTTCGCTCAGACGGCTCTCGGAGCGGAACAGATCCATCTCGAGGGCGTCCACGGTCATGGGGTCGAGCTCGATGTCTGGCGTGACGCCTACGCCCTGGATCGAGATGCCACCGGGCGTCAGGTACTGCGCGATGGTGAGCTTGAGCGCGGCGCCGCCCGCGATGCGCGAGAAAACGAGCTGTACGCTGCCCTTGCCGAACGTGGTCTGCCCCACCAGTACGGCACGGTCATGATTCTTGAGCGCGCCCGCCACGATCTCGCTCGCGCTCGCGGAGGAGCCGTTGACCAGGATCACGATCGGGTAGTTGGGCTCCGTGCCGAGGCGCTTGGCGCGCTTCTCTTCGCGGCCTTCGCTGCCGCCGACGGTGGTGACGATGGCGCCGCGCTGCAGGAAGTGGTCCGCCACCTGTGCGGCTTGGTCCAACAAACCGCCCGGGTTGCCCCGCAGATCCAGCACCACGCCTTTGGGGGGGCCACTCTTGCGCAGCTCTGCCAAGGCTTCATCCAGCTCGTCGCTGGTGCTGGATTGGAATTGCTTGATCTGGATGTAGCCGACGCCGGCTTCGAGCTGCCGAAAGTCGACCGAGCGAATGCTGATCTCTTCGCGCTCGAGCTCGAACGCGCGCGACGCCTTCCAGCCGTCTTTGCCCTCGCGATGCACCCAGATGGTGACCTTCGACCCGGCTTTGCCGCGCAAGCGCTTGACCGCGTCGTCGAGCGGCATGTTGAGCGTCGACTCGTTGTTGATCTTGGTGATGCGGTCCAGGCGCTTGAGCCCGCTGCGGCCTGCGGGGGTGTCCGGCATCGGCCGGATGATCGTGAGCTGCTGCTCACGCACGGAGATAACGATGCCGAGCCCGCCAAAGTGGCCGGAGGTCGACAGGTTCATCTCAGTGTAAGCGTCGGGGCTCAAGAAGACGCTGTGCGGATCGAGCGTGTGCAACATACCGTTGCAAGCGGCGTATTCGACGCTGCGCAGGTCGACGTCGGTATCGCGCAGATTGTCCTGTAAGAACCCGAACACCTCGCGCAGCCGCGCCGAGACGTCCCACGGCCCCACCACGGTGTCGACGCGGAACTCTTTCTCCTCGGTGTCGACTCGCACCTTCACGCGCGGGGATTTCTCCTCGTGCAGCACGATCACGGGTGCCACTTCGCGCTGCACTTGGTTGAGTGCGCTCAGAAACATCTGGCGCGGATCGACACGCGATGGGTCGACGTATTTGCTGCGGATCTTCTTGAGCGTCTCGTTGACCGCGACGAGCTGCGTGAGGTCGTAGCCCTCTTTGGGTGTCGCGGCCGCCACCGCGTGCGCTGCGCCCAGCCCCTGCCACAACCCACCGGTGCCGAATCGCGCCGCAAAGTACTGTGCGAGGACTGCAAAACCCGCCACCACGGCGATCCGCGTGGCGCGCTCGAGAAGGTGCATCGGCTCAGTATAGGCGACCCGGGCGCGCGGCGGCAGTCGTCGGTATCGCCAGGACTGTATCGGCCAATTGGCCGACGCTGTCAGGGCGCGGCGATTTGCGCGGGGGCCCGCGGCCGCGCGGATTTCTCGGGCCCGCGCTCGTTCGGCGGAGCCGGGTCCACGACCTCCACGCCCGGCGAGCCATCGTCCCGCTGGATCGAGTAGCGCACGAGGGCGCGCAGCGCCTGGTTGCGCTCCACGTTGCCGAGCAACATCTTCAGGTCTTCGTACACCGATGGATCGACGAGCAGCGCGCCTAGCGTGCCCTTGCCCTGCCGCAAATCACTCACGAGCGCTCGCAAGTCAGTGCTCATGGCCTCGACATCGCCGGCCAGCTTGTCACCGAGCGCGCTGTCCGTGCCCGCGGCGCCTTCACCAAACAGAAGACCGTGCGCCAGGCCATTGCCCTGGCGAATGGCCGCCAAAGTCTGGCTGACCTCCTCCGCGGCGGCGCCGAACTGGGCGACCGCTTCGGCGCTCGACTCGCCGTAGACGACCTCGTGAACCAGGCCGGGCCCGGAGTTCACGCGATCGACTGCCTGGTCGAGGCCGGCCAACACTTGATCGAGGCGGCTCGTGGTCTGCTCCAGGCTCGAGATCAGGTTGGACAAGCGCGCGGCCTCGGCCTCGTCATTCAACAGACGCGAGGCATAACCGGAGCCCGAATCGACGGAGACCAAGATGCGACTGAGCGCCGCCACGCCGTTCTGCATGTCCTCGCGCAGCTGGTCATCCGCCAACGTGGTGGTGGCGGCTTCCAGGTTGGTGAGCACGTTCTGCGCACTGCTCGCCAAGCCGTCCATACGGCTCAACACCTTGGTGAAATCTTCGGCAGGCGTGGTGGGGATGGCCTTGGTTGGGTCGAGCGCTGGACGATCGGCGCGGCCTGGGCTGATCGTGACCATTTTATCGCCCAATAGCCCCTTGGCCACGATGCTGGCCTCGCTACCCTCGCGAATGCGATGCGCTTCGCGCCGGACGATACTGAGCTGCACGTCGATGAACGGGTCACCGACCAGCTCGGCGGGGTACGAGACCTTCGACACCGTGCCGATGTCCACACCACCCATGCGCACCGTCGAGCCGGGCTTCACACCCTGCACGTCGTCAAACTGACCGTGGAAGGTGACCTTGCTGTCGAACAGGCTCTTGTTGTCCCCGATCACGAAGATGATGCCTGCCGCCCCGAGCAAGCCGAAGAAGACAAACAGGCCCACCTTCATTTCGCGCGACATCGCCATGACCCTTCATTCCTAGCGCCTCCGACCGGTCGTGTCCTGTAATTGTTGGACAAAAACGGGCTCCGGCGCCAACGGCCCTACCCCTTTTGGCCACACGGTCCGCGCTTCCGCCATCCGCGAGACACCCCCGCGTCGCGGGCGGCACGCCGCCGCCCGGCCGTCATGCGTTGAGCAGGGCCTCCACGCTCTCGTTGATCGGGGCACGGCCTTCGATGAAGTCGGCGATGCGCGGGTCGCGAGCACTTCGAAACTGATCGGTCGAGCCCTGAAAGATGATCCTGCCGCCGTGTACCATGGCGATCCGATCGCTGATTTGGAAGGCGCTCTTCATGTCGTGCGTCACCACGATGCTGGTGATGTTGAGGCGGCGCTGGAGCCCCGAGATCAGATGGTTCACGCGCGCCGTATTGATCGGATCGAGACCGGTCGTGGGCTCGTCGTACAAGACCACTTCGGGTTGCACCGCGATGGATCGCGCGAGCGCCACGCGCTTGCGCATGCCGCCGGAAAGATCAGCAGGGTCCATGTCTTGAATCCCTGGCAGGCCCACCAGCTCCAGCGCCCATTGCACGCGTTCTGAAATGTCGCTCGGCGTCATCTGCTCTCTGAAGTGCTCCTCGAGCCCGTAAGCGACGTTTTCTCCCACGGTCATCGAATCGAACAATGCACCGGCCTGAAAGAGCATGGCGATGCGCTGGCGCAGCCGGCTCAGCTCGGCGTCGTTCATTGCTGTGACCTCGTTGCCGTCGAAACGCACGGAGCCTCCGTCGGGGCGCAAGAGCCCGATCAGCATCTTGAGCATCACACTTTTGCCCACTCCGGAGCCGCCGACGACCGTGAGGGCCGCTCCGCGCTCGACGCTCAAGTCGAGGCCCGTGTAGACCACCTTCGGACCGAACGCTTTGCGCACGCTCT
>JAYWEH010000468.1:0-3702 GCA_043780025.1 Deltaproteobacteria bacterium | reverse complement strand
CTCTCGCGTGTTCCTCGACTTCCAGCTCGGTAACGTCACCGCGGAAATCGCGGCCGCTGAGCTCGGCGTGACCAAGGACGAGCTCCTCCGTGACCTCGACAACCTGGACCCCATCCTCTCTCCGCTGGAGAGTGGTGGCCACGTCGACCGTGAGCAGTTCACGAGCGTGTACCTCGACTCCCTCTGCGAAATGCAGGCGGTCAGCGAGAACCAGCCCGTGGGTTGCCCCTAATCAAAAACGATAGAGCGTTGCGGCTCTGAAGCAAAGATCCCGACGGTACCTTGGTGCCGTCGGGGGAGAGTGGCGACCGGTGGTGCGAAAGCACTGCCGGCCGTCTCTCTTTGGTGCGCTCGAGGCGCGAGCGTGCCCAGGCTCCGAGGTAAGGTGGGCGAAAGCGCTCGTGGCTGGGCTTTCCCGGGCGGGCGAGCCGCTCGTCGGGTGAGGGGCGGAAGGAAGTGGTTCGCCGCGAGGCGACCAGCCACCGCACGGTCAGGGAGGCCGGCGTGTTGGACGATAACCGGTGAAGCCGGGCCCATGAGGGCTTCGCGACGGCGCGCTGTTCGGCGAGAGACGACGGCGTTGGCGTTCGCATCCGCGAGCTCGTGTGAGCGTCGCTTCGCCCTGAGCGGGGCCGGCGAGCGACGTTTTGACCGCCTTCGTCGTCGTGCGGTGCCGTCTCGAAAGCGTTGCCGAGGGCGTGCGACGCTCCGCCGCTGGCGCGTGGACGGAGCCGCCGCTACGAGGCGCGCGCATCGGGTCCCGCGGAACTCTGCGAGGCATCGGGGGACGATGTTCCAGCTGCGTGGTGCGCCCGGGATCCATGTTGGGCAAGCTTTGGGCTTCGAAGCGTTCGTCAACGCCGTCGCAGGAGCATGGACGCGGTGTTGACGTTGACAGGGATGCGTTCCCTTCGACGGCGCGCGCAGGACAGCGTGGCCTCGAATACTCGAAGCGTGACATCCAGCTTCACCGAGCACTGCCGCTGCTGCTGCTGATGATGGAGCACGGGGGGAGGCGCGGTTGCTCGCCGGCTCACGTCAACGCTGCGTCGAGCACTCCAACGAAAAGAAGATGGCCTGCTGCTCGACGACGGCGGCTGGATCGCCACAGCTTCGCGTTCAGGCCGGTGCGCTCCAGTTCGCTACTCGTCTCGCTACTCGTCCGACTTTCGCCTCTGCCCCGGCACACGTCAACCGTTTCTGCTGACGCGCGCACTTACGCTTGCGCATCGATCAGAACGTTCGCGAAAAACAATTAACGCGGCATCGAACGATCTCGAGCGTCTGCGTCGCGGAGACGGCGAATGGCGAATACGGAACGTAGACCTCCATGTCACGGCGGCGCGTGATCACACATTGCGCTGTACGGATGCCGCCACTCTGATCGAGTCATGCTACGCACGTCCGGGGACTCGATCGCTTCTCTGGATGCGATCGAGTGGATCGTGCAGGGGCAGCCGCAAGGAAGAACTCATGCGGCGTCTCAGAATGATTGCATGGGGAATCGAGAGGCCCAACGCGGCCCCGACGAAGGAAAAGAACGATGAGTCAACGCCTCGAAGCCGGCGGCGCTCGTGTTGATGATCCAGAAGACTTCCTGGTGCTGCGCGGCTGGCAAACACTCGAGCACCGAAGCGCCGGCGAAGGGCAACACGTCAAACTCGTGCGCAGCGCAGATCACGGGAAAAATGAGTGCCGGCTCACGCGTCGCGAATTTCAAGTTACGTACCTTGCGGCGCTCGGCTTTGCCAGCAAGCAGACGGCAGTCGAGTTGCACGTTGCATGGGCAACGGCGCGCGCCACGCTGAGTAGCGCTTTGAACAAGCTTCGCTTGCGTGCGCATACGCACTTGCCAGCGTTTTGGCATGCGCTCGTGCTGGGCGGCCGTACGTGTGTGCGCCTCGGCCGGCTCGAGGTCGTCGAGTTTAGTTCTCGTTTTGATAGAGACGGTGCGAGCCGCTCGCTCACGCTCGCCGAAGAAGACGTGCTGAAAGGTGTAATCGCCGGCGAAACAAACGAAGGTATCGCACGCCGACGGCACACTTCCGAACGTACGGTCGCCAATCAGCTGGCCGCGCTGTTTCAGAAGTTCGGAGTGTCCACGCGCAACGAATTGGCCGCGAAATCCCTGCGATTGCTGCCTTCCTCGGAGCATGAGCGCTGGCTCCGAGGAACCCGGAACTGACGCGGAAGCGCCATCGATTCAGTTGAGTCGATGGCGCCAATGAAGTTGAGTTGAAGTGGTCGACCCAGCTCCGGTGCGCACCCATCGCGTCAGTGCCAATGGCTACTCGGCAGCATGACCGTGTCGCGCACGTGAGAATGCACGGACCACGACAACATGACCATGGACGGTAACGCCGCGCGCGAATAGCTAGTAGCGGGCAACATCGAGGTGAGGCGCTGCAACTGCAAGCCCCGCTTCGTCACAGGGTCGGGAGCGGCGGCACGCGATGAGCGCTGACGGAGCAGGACAATTGCGACTTCGCCAGGTGGTGAAGTGGCTGATGGCATCGCTGGGATGCGTCGTCATCGGCGTGGTCGCGTATCAGGCGTGGCAGCGTTTCTCGTCAGCGCCGCTCGACGCTCGTGCCGGCGCTGACACGATGCTCGACGGCGCGCGCGGCGCCAAACGCCGCTGGCCAACCTCGCCCCGGGGAATCGAGGCCGCCTCCGGCAGCGAGCACACTCCACAAGCGCTCGTCGGACACGTGGAAAATGCGCGGGGTTCGCGGCTTTCAGGGGCGCACGTCTGCTGGCTTCAGGGTGGTGTCTCGCTCCTCTTCTGTACTCTGTCGGACACCTCCGGCGCGTTCGTGCTCGAGTATCGTCCCGCAGGCGCCGTCGCGCTGTTCGCATCGGCGAGCGGACATGTTTCGCAACCATTCGTCCTATCCAAAGCAGCCCCATCTCCCGGAGCCGCATCTCGCGAAGACTTCCGGCTCGCCGCCACGCGCTCGGACGGAGCGTTGGTGCTGCGGCTCGAACCGGGCGGCGTCGAGCTCACGGGTACCGTCTTGGATGCGTTGGGGGGCGGCGTGCCCGCTGCGCTCGTCTCTGCGTTGACGCCCTCGTCCGAGTTGCTGGGCGCTGCCACGTCCGATGGCGAGGGGCGCTTTCGTCTGAGCGTGCCTGCTGGAGCGCTCGAGTTGCGCGCGCAAGCGGAGTCCTATTCGCCGGCGCGTGCCGAAGTCCGCGCTCCCGCGGAGGGGCTGCTCATTTCGCTCATTCCCGCTTCGGCGCTCGCAGGGCAGGTGCTGAGCGCCAACGGCGCGGCCGTTGCTGGCGTGAGGATTAGCGCGACGAGTCTGGATGCCCCTGCGCTAGGGCCGATCAGCGCGCTGAGTGATGCGCGCGGTCAGTTCCGCATGGAGCCGCTGCCCGCCGGGCGCTATTCACTGGAGGCAGTGGCGCGGGCGTGGCGCAGTACGCCGCAGCCTGTATCGCTAGGCGTGGGCGAAACACTCGAAGGTTTCGAGCTCCGGGTCTCTCCGGCGGGAACGCTCGTGGCCCAGGTCCAGGTCGACGGCGCGCCATGTGCCGGGTATCTCGAGCTCAGAGGTCCCGTAGCCTCGTTTGACGTCGCCGAAGGTGAGGGGGCGATCGTCGCCCAGGGCCTACCGTTTGGCGCGTACCAGGTGAGCGTTGGCTGTCGTGATCGCGCGCACGTGCCAGTGGCCGAAGAGCTACAGATGGATGCTC
>JAYWEH010000467.1:0-3709 GCA_043780025.1 Deltaproteobacteria bacterium | reverse complement strand
GCCACAATGCCCGCGCCGGCTACGTCCTTGGCGCGCGAACGGAGCAGCTGAATCGCCCGCGAGAGGCCGTGGACCAGCGACGCATCAACCAGCTAGGGCTTTGGTCGATGCTCGGTGTCTTCGAGACGGTGCCAAACGTCCGCGACTGGAGTGATTTTCCTCGCCTACCTCGCCCGGATGACGAACGGGTCGGGGTAGAAGACCGGGTTCGCTCGTATTGGGCGGGTAACTGCTCGATGTGCCACGGCGCCGACCCAGAAATCCGCGCCCATTGGGACGCACGGTATTCGACGCCCCTGGCAGACCAGGGCGTGCTCGACACGCCCGTTGTGTCTCCCGCTGGGCCCGAGGAGCTCGCGATCGTCACTTCCGGTGACCCAAACACCTCCAGCATCTTCCACCGCAGCAACAGTGTCGAAGCCACTCGAATGCCACCGCTAGGCCGCCGCGAGCCGGATGCCTTCTACCTCGACCTGCTGAAACAGTGGATTATGTCGCTCGAACCCTCTGCTCGCCGTTAGCGGTCGAGTCGGATCCGGCTCGGCTGCGGCCCGGTCTGTGCCTGGTATTGGCTCCAGAAAAACAGGGGTGATCCATCAGGCCCTCGATACCTCGGCCATTGCAGCGGCGACGTACGCGATGTTCTCTCCGCGCAGCCCCGCCACGTTGATGCGACTGTCGTCCGTCATGTAGACATGGTGACGCTCGCGCAGGGCACGCACCTGCTCTACTCTGAGGCCGAGATGAGAAAACATACCCTTCTGCCGTTCGATGAACGTGCAATCTCGCTCGGGTAACGACCCGGCGAGCTGCGCGACGAGCGCCGTGCGCAGGCCCGAAATACGCGCGCGCATGGCCACCACTTCATCTAGCCAGGCAGCCCGCAGCACCGGGTCTGTCAGGATCTCGTGCACGATAGCCGCGCCGTGGTCCGGCGGCATCGAGTAGCTGGTGCGAGCGATACGTCCGAGTTGGCTCAACATCGCGTCCGCGCTGACGGTGGTTTGACCGACAATGTGCAAGGCACCCGTCCGTTCGCGATAAAGGCCGAAATTTTTCGAGCATGACACGGCCACGATGGCTTCCGGCAATTCGGTCGCGAGCAGCCGCACACCGAATGCATCTTCTGAGATACCGTCACCGAGGCCCTGATACGCCATGTCGATGTACGGAATGAGGCCACGCGAAGAGAACACGCCGAGCAACTCACGCCACTCCGCCTCGGACAGGTCGGCCCCCGTGGGGTTGTGGCAAGAGCCATGCAGCAGCACCACCGTGCGCGCCGGCAAGTGTTCCAGCCGCTCGAGCATCGCATCGAAACGCACTCCGCCCGTCGCAGCGTCGTAATACGGGTAACTCTCGAGTCGTATCCCCGAGCCAGTCAGGAGCGGCACGTGGTTTGCCCAGGTCGGCGTGCTCACGTACACGACGGCGTCAGGCGACGCCAGCCGGACCAGCTCCGCCCCCAATCGAAGAGCGCCGCAGCCACCCGGTGTCTGGAGCGTGCGCACGCGTCCGGCCTCGAGCGCTGCATGCCCTTCACCGAATACGAGTTGCTGGATCGCCTGGTTGAAACCGGGGTTGCCGAGCGGCCCGACGTACGTCTTGCTAGTCTGGCGCGCCAACACCGCTTGCTCCGCCCTCCGGACCGCATCGAGCACCGGCGTCTGGCCTCGTTCGTTGCGATACACGCCCACTCCGAGGTCCACCTTTCGTGGATCCCCGTCAGCGCGAAACGCGGCCATTAGGCCGAGAATGGGGTCGTCAGGCAGTTGCGCGAGGTGCTCAAACATCAGTGTCTCCAAGAGCGCGCGCAGTCGTGCGCCCAGAGCGCCGACTCTAGCCGACGCTGCCAGCCAGCTTTATTGTTTTTGTCATTCCGACCGGTGCTCGCCGGCGGCACGGTGCCTCATCGCAGGGAGGTGTGCTCGGCGTGGCAAAATTGCTAAGATGCCCGGCGCGATGGAAAAGCCGCTTTACCTGGGCTCGGCTCACTCCGCACGATGAAGCTCAGCGTCCCGCCAAAGCTGCGCGCCACGTTGCTCGCGTTCCATGTCGTGGCAGTGATCGCGCTCTCCCTACCGGGGCCACAGGTCGCGAGCAGCGCTCGCTGGAACAGCCGCTTGATGCAAAAGGACATGGCGGATTGGGCAGCTCAGCTCCGAGCCATTGGCATCAACGTGACGGCGGAAGAGTTCGGGCGGGGTGTGCGAAGCCTCGCAGAGGGCTACGTCGCGTTGCGCAACCAGATCGTCTCCCCGTTCGACCTCTACGCGCGAGTGACGCAGGCGCGCCAAGGGTGGGCCATGTTCGCGAGCCCCCAACGGCACCCGGCGGAACTGCGCGTCGACGGGCTCGTGGGCGGCCGCTGGCAGCCGCTAGTTCGCCCGCACGATCCCGAGGCCGCTTTCATGAGCGACTACCTCCGACACAACCGCGTGCGCAAATTCCAGGGGCGATTCGCGCGCGCCCTGCGCAACGGCTACTACGACGATTTTGCGGCTTTCCTGGCCCGGCGCGCGTTTCACGCCCGACCTGACGTGGAACGAGTTCAGGTCAGCTTGTTCAGCTACGCGGCGCTCGGACCCGAGCAAGTGCGTTCAGGCCAAAAAATCGAGGGAGAGTCGCTGCACCTGCGCGTCTTCGAGAGGAAAACCTTCGAGACCGAGCGGGTCACCGCCCTGCTCGGCACGTCCGACACGGTCGCCGGCCAATGATGTCGAGGTTGTCAGCGCTCGGGCGCCTTTGGGTGGACGTCACCTCCGACCGCGAGCCACCCTGTGTGCTCGCCGCCTTCCGGATCGCCATTGGCGTCGTTCTGCTTGGCTCGCTCGCTTCCGCGGCGGCAAGTGGCGTCGTCGAGACGCTCTGGGTCGACGCGAGCGACGGTGGCGCGCTGCGGCTCGAGCCTTCACCTTGGCTCGTGGCTCTCCTCGGCGGCCCGACACGCCGAGTGATCTGGTCTCTCTTCGCGATTGCTGGCGCGGCGGGCACTCTGGTGACACTGGGCCTGGGTGGTCGCTTGCCCTATCTGCTCGCAGCACAAGCGTACGGCGCGCTCACACACACCAACACGGACACGGTCGGCGCGTACGACTCCATGCTCACCAACGCGCTCTACCTGTTGTTCTTCAGCGCTGCGAGCGCGACATACTCGCTGTCGTGCCGGCTCTCGAATGGGGCTTGGACGTCGCACGAAAACGAGCCCGCCTGGCCGCGCTATCTCCTCTTGTTTCAGCTGCTATTGATCTATGCCGCGACCGGGCTCCAGAAAATGAGCCTCCCCTGGACCCCGCTCGGAGGCTACTCGGCGCTCTACTGGGTATTGCAGGATCCCACCTGGCGGCGCTTCGACATGGCCTGGACCGCGTCGGTCTACCCGCTGCTCCAGGTCGCCACGGCCACCACCTGGCATTGGGAGCTCGCGGCACCCATCCTATTGCTTTACTTCTATGCGAAGCGCACGGCTCCGGTCGGCGGTCGCTGGCGCGCACTGCTGACGCGCTGTGATCTACGCAAGCCCTACGCGCTCATCGGCATCGGCCTGCACCTCGGAATCCTCGTATTGCTCAACGTCGGACCCTTCTCCATCGTCAGCCTCGCCTACTACCTCTTGCTGCTGCGGCCCGATGAGCTCACCGCGCTCCTGTCACGAACGCGCTCCGCGCAGCCGTTCGCGCATTGACGAGAGCGTTCCAGCCGATGCCCT
>JAYWEH010000466.1:0-20514 GCA_043780025.1 Deltaproteobacteria bacterium | reverse complement strand
GGGTGAAAGCCCTGCACGGCGCGCTATTGGGCTGGCCGAGCGCGCCCCCCTTTGGCGGGCTCTCGCCCGACAGCGTGCTCGTAGCGCGGGACGGCCGCACCCGGGTCAGCGATCCTTTGGTATCGAGCTGCGCCACGCTGCTCGAAGGCATCGGCCTCAGCGCCTCAAAGCTCGCCTATTCTGCGCCGGAGCAGGTGCACGCGACGACGCCGCTCGGGGTAGCCTCGGACGTTTTCGTTTGCACGGTGATGCTCTGGGAGCTGCTCACGGGGCAGCGCCTGTTGTCGGGGAGCCGGGACGACATCGAGCGCAAGCTGCTCGAACACGATCTGCCCAAGCTGAGCGATCATCTGCCTAGCGACGTCGCGATTTCAAAGGGGCTCGCGCAGATCGTGGCGCGGAGCCTCGCGTGGGATGCCGATCGGCGTCCACCAACGCCGGCCGCTTTGGCCACCGAGCTCGAGCAGTGCGGTCACGAGGTCGCGTCCATTGCGACGGTCGCGGATTTTGTCGCCGAGCTAGCCGGGCCGCATTTTGAGCGGCGCGCTATTGCGGTACGCTCGAGGTTCCCGCCGGCGTTGCGCGGCCAGCTCGGGCCGGCGGTGCCGCTGCCGCGAACGAGCGGGCTATTCGAGGCGATTGGCTCCGCGCCGGAGCCCGCAGCGCCATCTCTAAAGATTCACGTCGCACCCGCCCCCGTCGCCGTGGAAGTACCTGTCGCGGCTCCGGCGGCCGCGCGACGCATCGTGCCGCTGCCCGCGAAAGCCTCTGGTCCCTCCCGCGCGGTGCGCGCCCCACTGCTGAGCAGCCCCAAGGCCGTCGCAGCGCCGGAAACGAAGCCCGTTGTTGCACCTGAGCCAAAGGCTGCCAACACGGCCGCCGCGCAGGCACGAAAACACGAGGAACCGTCCACGAGCGCAGCTACTTTCGCCAAGCCTCAGCCAGCCACGATCGCCTCGAAATCAGCGAAGCCGCCCCGCGCCACTAAACCGGTCGATTCTGCGCAGCCCCCGAAGCCGGAGCCCGCCCCACGCCCCGTTGAGCTACGGGGACCTGAGCTTGCGCCAGTTCCCCTCGCTGCTGGGCAGCCGGAGCCGCCGCCCGCGCCTGCCCCTGCCGAAGCCCGCCCCCCCAAGCCCGAACCTACGCTCGTTTTACCTGTCTTCGAGCCCGAGCCGGCCCTGGCATTGCCTGCCTTGTACCGGACTGATCGTGCGCCCGCACCTCTGACGGAGCGATCGCACGAGCACGAACCTGCCGCAAACCCGCGACGCCAAAGTTACGCTACGAGCGAGCCTCCGCGCGCACCGATACCGCGCGCCGGGCGCGCCCCCATGCGCACGCTGGTGGGTGTGGCCGCCCCCGCGGTGCCCGTGCGTTTTGCAGCGAAACCCATGGCCGCAGTCCGTGTGGACAACGTCCCCGAAATTCAGCGCGTGGATGAACTGGCCGAGTTCCTGGCGGAGCCCGTTAGCTCGAAGCCCGAGCCCGTCGCGGCGTGGGTAGCGGACCCGGATGGCGGACCGACGCTGGTTTCGCACACGGGCCTTCCGTCTTACATTCCGCGAGTAGACCTGGACCTCGACGCGCTCATCGCCGACGAGGAACCAACTGAAGTTTCCCTGCGAGCGTTTCTGCCGGAGGACGTTCAGCCCCGATACGTCGAACGAGACGTCGAGACCGAAGACGTCCTGCTCGACGACATCGAGCCTACGGAGATCCAGCCACTCGACGAGATCGAGTCGCGAAACATCGAGCTGCCAGACATCGAGCAGCGCGTCGCGCCGCTGCCAGAGGCGCGGCTGCGACACCTCGAGCCACCTGACGTCCAGCCCCCACCCGCCTCGGTGCCTTCCAAGCGTTCCAGCGGCTGGTCCCACGCGCCGCGCAGCAATTTCCGCCTGAGGCCGCGCGCCTTGATTGCCAGCGTTGTCGCGACGATCGCCGTGGCTTTCGGCGTGGTTCTGGTGATGTTTCTGCGTCCTGCACCCAGCTCACTCGATAGCCCGCCTGCAGCCACGCCTGTCGCTGCTGCTGCGCGCGGCGCGGGGCCCGTGTTGTCGGAACCCAACCGACCCCCGCCCTCCGCGCAGCCGCTTCAGGCGCGACCGGATACTGGCGTGGCACCGGACGCAGCGGCAGCGGTGTCGAATTCGCTCGCCGAGGTGGCTGGAACGTCCCCGATTGGTCCGGTGCTCGCGCTCGACTTGGCGGCGCCGGGGTTGCGCGACGAGCAGTTGGTCCAGCTGTTCGCGCTCGAATCGCGCACCAAGCTACCCAGCTGCGCGGAGCGCCTTGGCGCGACCGCCCGCCGGCACAAGGGCAAAGATTTCGCGAAATCGCAGGCGCAGCTCAAGGCGGCGCGCCGCGCCCTGATACAGGGCGACTACCCGAAAGTCCAACTGCTGCTATGCAGCGCGATCGGGCATTCGGCGGCAAACCGGGCCGCCTGGCAGACGCTGGCGGAGCTGGCCCTCAATGCTGGGGACGCCGCTCGTGCCAAGGAAACCATCGAAAAGGCGTTGAAAAAGAAGCCGAAGGATCCCGTTCTGCTCGGCCTGCTGGGCGACGCCTCGGCTCTGCTCGGGGAGCTGCAGCGCAGCCGCACGCTCTGGGCTCAAAGCGCCCAGGTACCAGGCAGCGGCGGCGAGCGCTCACGGCGCTTGGTCGCATTGTTCGGTGCGATCGGCGACCGCAAGCTCGCCGGAGCCAGCTATGGCTCGGCGCTGAGCTACTATCGCCGAGCTGCGGTCTTGAGCGCCGGCGCCCAT
Organism: Deltaproteobacteria bacterium; assembly: GCA_043780025.1. Lineage (GTDB taxonomy): Bacteria > Myxococcota_A > Polyangia > Polyangiales > Polyangiaceae > SZUA-265. Next base: position 17,743 of record JAYWEH010000466.1, on the reverse strand, counting down.
GGCCCGAGCGCGGGCATGGCGGAAGCGCTGCGCCGCCTCGCCCAAACCGCTGCGGCAACGCCCTGGGCCGAGCGTATCGAGCTCATCGCGTCCAAGTGACGGGAAGCGTGCTCGCGACACGCACTCGGAGGTGGAGCTCGAAAGTTAAAGAGTTTGGCGCGAGGGTCGATCTTCTCGATGTGCGTCGCCTCGATTCCCTCCTGCCCCAATCTAGTGCACGTTTAGGGGAGGAAACCCCGCGCAGCCAGCGGAAGCCCTCGGAGCTTCAGGTCTACTCCCAGGAATCGAGCTATGTGATCGCGGCGGTGGGCCGTTGCCTCATCCACATCGTGCGCGATCGGACCACTGCGACGACGCTCAGCCTGATGCGCCGCGCCTCCGCGGAGCTCGCCGAGAGCTACCCGACCTTTGGCTACCTCGCCATCCTCGAGAACGGAGCGCAGATCATGATGCCACCGGACATTCGTGACGGGGTGAATGCCTTCGTTCGGCGCTATTCCAGTCGCTTCACGGGCGTCGCCGTCGTGTTCGAGAAGACCGGGTTTCACGGTACGGCGCTCCTCAGTGTCGTGACCGCCATCAATTTCGCCAGCCAGGCTAAACATGCCTCCGAGGTGTTCACCTCCGTTCCAGACGCCGCGCTGTGGCTGTCTCGGCGGACGCCGGGCGAGCTCACCCCGACCCGGCTGATCCAGGTCGCGAACCAGCTTCGCTCGCCCGCCCCGTAACTACTGCGAGTAGACGCAGACGCTGTAAGGGCCGAGGCCGACGTTGCCGTCAAACGGCATGCTCTGATTGCCGGGGCCGCTCGCGGTCGTGTCGTAACCGAGGTTGCCGAAGTCGGGCGAGAAGCCCTGGAAGTCCGAGTTGAACCGGAGATACCAGGTGCCGCTCTGGGGGAAGCCGACGTTATAGCTCGGGTACGTGCGATCCCTCAGGTTCGCCACGACGACCACGTCGTCACCGGGGCCGCCTCGATCCCAGCGGTGAAACGCCACGACGCCGTCGGCATCGCTCGTCCAGAAGACGTTTGTGTTGCCGCCGCGCAGACCGCGGGTGTTGTTGTCGAAGTTACGCCGCAAGTGGATCAGCCGCCTCCACAGCGCGACGTATCCGGGAACTCGGCCGATGCGGCCATAGTCCAGCGCAAACGCGGTGCTGTCGTTCCAGGCCGCAAACTCCAGGAACTCCTGTCCCATGAATAACATGGGAATACCGGGCGACGTCAACGTGAGCGCGGCGCCGAGCCCGGACAACTTGCGAGCCAGCCAGCCCTCGGCGTTGCCGGGCGCGACGCGATCCGTGATGCGCTGAAACTTCGCTTCGTCGTGGCTCTCGGTGTAGATGACTCGGGCGAACGGCCCTGAACTGTTGTAACCCTTGCCGACGGCCTCGGCCATCGAACTCGCCCTGCGCGCGTCGTCATTCGGCGCGAACATCAAGTCGCGTACGCGGCCGCTGAAGCCGGGGTCCCACTGGCTGTCCAGACCCACGCCACCGAACAAGGCGTCGCGAGTGACCACGTCGTCGTTTTGAAGGTCTTCCGCGATCAGGATCTTCCAGGGAGCGAACTTGCGTTTCTCCTCGCCCAGGTAGCGCAGCAGCGTGAACCCGTCGCCGATGTCCTGCCCATCCTGCCCGTCCCGTGTGCGCCGGACGTTGACCGTCGAGTCGAGCCGCAGCCCATCGACGCGGAATTCGTCGAGCAGCGTCATCGCGTTGTCGCGAATGTAGGCGCGAACTTCGCCTCGGCCATAGTCGGGCCGCTCGCCAAAATCCGTCCGGGAGCGTTCGTCCGCGTAGAAATAGACGCCTTCCTTGTTGTCGAAAAACCAGCCGTCAAACTGGCCGATGCTGTCGTGTAGCCCTTCCGGGCCCCAGTGGTTGTAGACGACGTCGAGGATCACCGCGATGCCACGCTGATGTGCAGCCTTGATGAACTCTTTCATCGTGTGGGTGCGGCCGTAAGCGTTGTCCATCGCGAACGGCAGCGCCGTGTTGTAGCCCATCGACGTGGTCGTCGCGAAATCGAACGCGGGCATGATTTCGATCGCGTTGACGCCGAGCTCCGCGAGGTAGTTGAGCTTTCCCTTGGCCTCCTCGAAGGTCCCGATGGCCTTGCCCGCTTCGTGATTGAACGTGCCGATGTGGAGCTCGTAGATCACGAGTTCGTTCCAGCCCGGCATCTGGAAATTGTCTCCACTCCAGTCGAAGTTGCGATCCACCACGACCGAGTTGCCGCTGAATGACACCGCGTCGCGCGCCCAGGGGTCATGCTTGTAAGTGGGCAATGGGCCACCCGGATGCGAGCCCGGGCCGACCCCGTTGTTGCGCAGCTTGAACTTGTAGAGCGAGTCCGGCAGGACGCCGGCAATGAACACCGACCAATAAGGGCTGCCCGGCGCGTCCCGCTCCAGCGCTACCTCGTCCCAGGCCGTGGGCTGCTCGTTGCCCGCATGAAAGAAGTCCCCGCCCACCTCCACGCGATCGGCAAAGGGGGCCCAGACCCGAAAGCTACAACCCCCATTTTGAAGTATCGCTCCGAGCCCGTCATTGCCCGTGCCTGCCGGCGCCGTCGCTCTGACCATTCGAGTCCCTCCTCTTTGCTTCTGGAACTATCAGACCGCCGGTTCCTGTGGTCAGCAAGAGAATTCTGACGCCGAGGAGGTTGACCCAGAGAAAGGTCGGCGCGATTGATTTTGTGTGCGACGAATGCGCCCTGGCTTCGTCTCCGGGGGTTTACGATCTCGCCTTACCCGCGCGTGCGAATCACGCGCGTCTTGGACCAACGGTCATGCCAACCCCCTCGGTCGGACAGATAGGAAAATGCTTCGAATGGCACCAACCTCGACAACGTGCGAACCACGATTTGTCGGAAGCTGGGCTCCCGGCCTTCGAGGTTCACGACGCGTGTGCCAAGGATTAGCTTTCCAAGCGTTCTGCCCACAGTCGCTTCGAGCGTGACGTAGTAGGCGAGCATCAAACCGATACCGAGCACGAGGTCGGGTAGCTCCTCGAGCCAGGCCTGATTGCCGCTCAGCACCAAGCCGATCCCAAACACCATGCCGAACAATTGCATGCCGACGTAGTCGAGCATCAACGTCCAGAAACGTAAGCTGGTGCTGGCATCCCGGAGCGAGCTTGGCGTGGGGGCTGCGGGGGAGCTGAGCGTGGTAGGCGGAGCGTAGGGATTTGTCGCGGTCGCGGACTCCTGCTCGTTGCTGGTCATAGGCTCCCTTTGGCTCGTGCCCTGTCTGGGCCCACGCGGCGGTATTCCCTCCGCACAACAACGTAGCACGATTCGGGACCGCGATCAGAGGCGTCGAGGCCCCGCGGCGCGGCGGCCTTTCTTGCCCAGCGTGCGGCCGATGCGCTCGTGCAAGCGGCTTAGGTGTTGCACGAGCTCCGCCGGCTCTTCGACGTCGAAGTCCACGCCCATCATCGCGATCCACACCGCCAGCCCCTCGAGTGAGGGAGCACCCGCGGTCATGCGCGTGCGCTCCGGGCTGACTCGTTCGAGGAACGCCGCGGAGGGGGGCACGATCTTGCGAATACGTTCGAGCGGCGCGTGCAAGAGCACCTGGGCCTGATGAGCGTAGACGGACGTGGACACGGAGCGTGAAACGTAGGCGCGCAGATCACCATCGTCGGGCAGGGGCCTCGGCGCGAAACGAGCTCCGGTCAGCACGCCCACGCCGATGCGGTCGACGCGGAAGGTGCGAAAATCACTGCGACCGAGGTCCCATACGACCAGATACCAGCGGTGCCCGGTGTGCACGAGCCCGAGCGGTTCCACCGCGCGCTCACTCGGCTTGGCGGTTCGGTCTGTATATTGGAAACGTACGCTGAGGCGTTCGCGACAGGCCGTGGCCAAGATCGACAACGAAGCGGAGTCGATGCGTGGACCTGAACGCTCCAACAATACGACGGAGGTGCGCAGCGCATCGATACGTCCCCGTAGCCGCTTCGGCAGCACGTTCTCGAGCTTGCTCAGTGCCCGGAGCGACGCCTCTTCAATGCCTGCGACGGTGCCGCTCGCACTCGTGCCGAGCGCTACCGCCACCGCGAGTGCTTCGTCATCCTCGAGCAGCAGCGGCGGCAGCGTTGCCCCCGCGCCCAGCTGATAGCCACCGGCCACCCCCGACGTGGCATCCACGGGATACCCGAGGCTGCGCAAGCGATCGACGTCGCGCCGCACCGTGCGTTCGGTCACCTCCAATCGCTCCGCCAGCTCCGGCCCGGCCCAAAATCGGCGCGCCTGCAACAGCGCCAATAGGCGCAATAACCTCGCTGATGTCTGTAGCATCTCGACCTGTACGTGCTCGATTCGACGTCTTCGGAGCCTAGCGCGAATCGAGGACCAAAGCTGTCCGCAATGGCGAGTAGAAGATGGGGGACCTCGAAAAATCTCGAGCAATACCAAGGAGCCCATCATGTCGATTGTTTTCTATTTCGCCCCCATGTCGAGTGCCACGCCGGTCGCCTGTGCCCTGGCCGAGTTGTCCGTTCCGCACGAGGCGGTCGCTGTGGATCTGGCCAGCAAGGTTCAGAAGAAGGCGGAGTTCTTGCGCCTCAACCCCAATGGCAAGGTCCCCACCCTGGTGGTGGATGGAACGCCGATGTTCGAAGGGCTAGCCATCTTGCTCTGGCTCGGTGAGCGGTTTGGGGTCGAGCAGGGGTTGTGGCCGGCGGCCGCAGATCCGGCGCGCCTCACGGCGATGTCCTGGAGCGCGTGGGCGTATGTGACCGTGGCGCCGACGATTCAGCGCTTGTTGTTCGCCACCGGCGCGCGCGGGGCTCCAGAGATGCATAACGCCGCCCAGGCAGAGCTCGCGCGCACCGAGCTGGACAGCCTGATGACCATGTTGGACGAGCGGCTCGGCAGCGCGAAGTATCTACTCGGCAAGGACTACTCCCTGCTCGACCTCATCGTGGCTTCGGTGGTGGGCTACGGGGCCATGGTGGGCTTGTCGCTCGAGCAGCACGCGCCCGTGAAGCGGTGGCTCGACCAATGCCAAGGGCGGCCGTCTTTCCGATCCGTGTGGAAGCAGGCCTGAGAGGGCCGCCTGGGTGGCGTGCTCGGCGGGTCGCCCCACGCCCGATCGTGCTAGCCTGGCAGGATGGGCGCAGGCGATACGCCGATGCCGCCGCCGGACCTCGGGGAACCGGCGGTGGTGGTGCCGATCGAGGACGCCATCGATTTGCACGGTTTTCAACCTCGAGACATCCCCTCGGTGGTTGAAGAATATGTACGCGCGGCCGTGGAGAAAGGCTTCCGGGAGGTGCGCCTGATCCACGGGCGCGGCACCGGTTTTCAACGCCAGCGCGTGCGCGAAGTGCTCGGGAGTTGCAGCGAAGTCGAGCGGTTCGCTGACGCACCCGCTTCACGCGGCGGCTGGGGCGCGACGTTGGTCTGGCTCAAAGTCTGACTCGCGAACGAGCCCACAATGCCGTGAGCTATATTCCAGGACTGAATATTCCAGGTTGGAATGTGCTTCGCGCGAAGTATCGTCCGGGTTCGCCCGTCAGTTGCTTTTCATCGGTCAGGCTTTTACGCCGGGCTCGAGCTTTGATATGCGGTCGAGATGACGGCGCAGCTGGGGGATCGGTCGCTCTTTCCAGATCTCGAGCCGTTTGCGTATTGTGGTCACGCGGCCATCTCTCCGCCGTCTGTTCCCGTTCGGAAGCGAGTGGAGGAGGCGTTGTTCGACCACGCGCGGTTGGGGCACGTGGCTTTTGGTCCGTGGAGCGAGCGGCGCGAGCTGTTGCGCGCACGTCTGGCCAAGCTGCTCGGTGCCTCGCCCGGGGAGGTCGCGTTTACTCCGAGCACCACGCGCGGCATCGGCGATGTGGCGCTCGGCGTTCCGTGGCAACGCGGCGATCGGGTGCTGCTGTTTCGGGGCGAGTTTCCCACCAACGTGACACCCTGGCAGCGCGCGGCCGAGCTGTATGGGCTCGAGCTGCGATGGCTCGACGCGGGCGCCTTTGATGGCGGAGCGGGGCTCGCGTTGCTCGAGGCCGAGCTGCGCAAAGGCGTGCGGCTAGTGGCAGTGAGTGCCGTGCAGTTTCAATCCGGCCTCGCGATGCCTCTGGAGGCCATGGGTCGAGCTTGCCGCAGGTTTGGGGCGGAGCTGTTCGTGGACGCGATTCAGGCGCTCGGGGTCATGCCGATGGACGTGGAGGTCTGTCAGGTGGACTACCTGAGCGGAGGCAGCCACAAGTGGCTGATGGGCACCGGCGGCTGCGGGTACCTGTACGTGCGCAGGTCGTGTGCGGAACGCTTGCGTCCGGCGACGGCGGGGTGGCAGAGCCACGAGCGCGGCCTCGAGTTCCTGAACAGCGGCGCCGAAACGTTGCGCTACGATCGACCCCTCGTGCGGTCCGCACGCGTGTTCGAGAGCAGCTCGCCGTGTCTGCTCGCTTGTGCCGCGCTCGACGCCAGCGTCGAGCTGATCGCGGCGCTGGGTGTGCCTGCGATCGAACGCCACGTGCAAGCCTGGCACGATGCGCTCGAGCCGCCGCTCGTGAGCCGTGGTTTCGTCAGCTTGCGCAGCCGCGATCCGGGCGCGCGCTCGGGCATTCTATCGTTTAGGAGCCCGGAGCCGCACAGCGCGCCCGCGCTGCGGCAACGGCTGCAAGAACTGGGCGTGACTTGCTCCGCCCCTGCCGGCGTGTTGCGGTTTGCTCCGCACTGGCCCAACTCGCTCGCCGAAGTGCCGCGCGTCGTCGCGTGCGTCGACCGAGCATTGTCGGGCTAAAACTCGAGCGTTACAGCCGTTCGGAGGGTTCCGGTAGTTCGCCGCCCGAACGAACGTAGTTCACGATTGCGCCGACCAGCGTCTGTTCTTGCTCGACGCACTTCTTGGTTACTCGACCGATTGTCGCCCCCTTGCATTCCTTACGCCTCGCGACGAACGCGCGCCGCACCGGGCCGTCAGTGCGCAGCGCGCTCATCACCTCGTCGCCGAGGGCCTTCCATTCGACGTGGGCATGTTTGCGGCGGCGCGGCGGCTTGGTGCTGAACTCGCCATCGTGCAAGGTGACGCAGCTGCCGTTCCAGCGCAGCAGGTCGTAGCCCGCCGTGTCGCCGATGCTCATCTCCCCCGCGCTCGACTGCTTGGCATCGCCGTTGCGGCGCAGCGCGATCAGCTCTTCGCCCATGGAGACCGTCTCGTCCGGCATCGAGGGCCCACCGGTGCCGTTGAATGCGGGCGCGCGCGCCCGTGAGTAGAGCCGCTTCCAGGGCGAGCCACCGCGAAACATGTGTAGCGCAACCTCGGGGTGAATGCCGTTGCACAACCTGTTGACCCACCGCGAGGGGGGCATGCAATCCACTGATTCGTCGTCGCACGTGTTGGGCGGGAGTGATGCGAGGCTCTTCTTGGCCTTGCGCTTGCGTTTGCGCTCCGCCTTGCGCTCGGATCCTGAATCGGAGTCACCGTCGGAAACTTTATCCTCGCCGTCCGCGTCCGCCGCCGAAGCCACGCGCGCCGAGTCCTGCGACGAGGCACATGCCGTCAGAGCTGCAGCCCCGATGATGGAGGCAAGCGCCGCGGGTGCGAGCACGGCAGATGCGATGACGCTGCCCCGCATGAGCCATCCCCGGATCGACTGAAGTGGTTTGTCGACGCGCATGCGCATCAAAAAAGCCTGTTTCGGCGGACCTTGTCAATAGCGCGCTGCGGCTGGCTGCGTTTGAAATCAGTTCCTTTCAACGAGCGCACCCTTTTGCAGTCGTCATGGGACCAAGCCGTTTCGAGTTCGTGTCCGAGTGGCGTGAACGATCACCGCGATAGAAGTTTTACAGGGATCTGTGACATCGCACTGATCTGTCGACGTGCGATCTCTCATGCCGCCCTGCGAATGTGCTGCCGTGTGCGACAGCGGCCAATCTTCGCATTTGTTGCGGTGGCCTCTACTGGCGCGCCCACGCTCGATGGCGGCGCGAACCACGTCTGCGAGTCTGCTTCAACGATCCGGGAGGTTGAGCTTCGCCGTGGTACGTATGCCAAGAAGAGCGCGAAACGCCATGACGAGGATCGCGAGAGCGCCCCAGATGAGCGCCACCACGACGCCGCCGTCCACGATGCCTCGCCAGGGCTGAGGCGTAATGCGCAAGAGCGCGACGAGACCCGCGATCACGAAGAGCATCGTCCATGCGACGATCAAACCACGGCGATTCGCGTGGAATAGCGAGAGGCAATAGACCGGCGCCAGCAAGGCATGTAGTGGCTTGGGGTTTTGGGCGAGGTGATAGGCACGGCCCACGACGCGAGGGCAAAAGGACTTCTGAAACGCGCGGTAGCCCTCGCTGTACGCGTTGAAGATCACCCAGAGCGCGTAGAGCGCGATCTGGAAGCCAGTGAGGGAGCGCGTTGCGATGGGCTGCCAGGCCATCGGTGCGAGGCGCAACAGCGCGCGCACGAACAAGCCGAGGACCCCGACGACACCCCAGGCAAAGACGAGATAGAAGACCAGCCCTCGACCCGCCGCTGGCGCCGATACGAGAGCCTGGGGGGAAGCATCACTGGAGATTTCCCGTGCTTCTGTGGATTGTGACACGGGCCACCTTACTCCAGAAGGCATGGGCGTAACCATAGCCCCGGTCTGGGGTCAGGACCTGCGGCCCGCCGAGTCATGCCGGCTGGCTGTTGCCTCGTGCCCGCAGTGCCCGATACACCCGTTCATCCAGCTCTGCCAGCTGAGCATAGGCGAGCCGCCATTGACTGCCCCGCGCCGCTACCTTGCGCCACAGCCAGTGACGGGCCTCGTCGATGATGGGGCGCGTCGTATTCTTGCGCGTCAGTCCTTCCGTCAAGCGTGCCAGCACGTCTGAGTCGGCGTGCAGCGGCGCCGACCGTAGCAGGCGCGCGAGTGCCGCGGCGTCGTTCTCGGACAAGCGCAGGCTGAGCGCATTGCCGAGCAGATCCGGAAATCTCGACCAGAGTACAGCGAGCAGCGCCCTGCCGCGCGCGTCTTCGGCGTGCGTCAGCAGCGCACCCAATACGTGTTCTGCAGCCCCGCGATCGAGCGCGCGGAAAGCGGGTTCCCAGAGCTCGGCGCCACCGACTGCGAGCCCGTGCCGGGACCAGGCGCTGGCGAAAGCCGACCACTCTTTAGGTCCGAAACACTCGAACGGCCACGCGCGGCCGAGCGGCGCCCAGCGTGGCCACGTGAGCTCCAGCACCTCCACCGGCAGATAGGGCCAAAACGCCCGGCTATGCTCGCTCGCAGGTCCAAGCAACGCATCGCCGGACGCCGGACAGCCGCGAGCCTGAAAACAGCGCCAGATCCCCAGCCCCATGCGCGCCGAGGACACACCCGCGAGCTCGCAGTGTTCGCGCAAGGCCTGGAGTTCAAAGGCGCGCACGTCCCAGTCAGCGAGCAGAGCAAAATCCAGCGAGCCCGAGAGCAGCTCTTGTACGAGCAGGGCGGGGCGGGCCAGGCGATGTGGCGCCGTCGCGTTCGGCAGGTGGCCGCGCGAGTCCGTCGCGTACAAACGCGCGGCCAGCGCAAAAGCGCCGCTAACCCAAGTGCACCGAGCGAGCTCCGGCCGGCACACGGCTTCGAAGATCGCGTCCAATAGCGCGGGCATTCTGGCAGGCAAGCTCGGATTGCCCCACGGCCTGAGCAAAGGATGGGCAGCACCGCGCCGATCTGCCAAGGCCTCGCCGATCGCCAGCGCGCTGAGGGCCCAGACGGCAGGCTCCGCGAGCGGCGACGCATTGGCCCCGCTCGCGCCGCCCAATAAGCGAGGCTGGGGGAGCTCGCCAGGGAGCTCCACGATCCAGCTCAGCTGCTCGTTCCACAAGCTCTCCAGGTGATCGAGCGGGACCTCGCCACCCGAGAGCAGGCGCAGCCCGAGGCACACGAAGACCGCCTCGCCCGCTACGACCAGCGCCGGCTGAGCGCTGAGGTCGAGCTCCAGCAGGCTCTCGACCAACGCAAAATCGTCGAGCGCGATGCGGCGCTCGAGCTCGTCGAGCAAACCCGCCGCGGCATGTTGCCGGAGCAGACCTTCGCCCCAGCTGAAGGGTGAGCCCTCCGCGACCAAACGCTGTCGGCCGATCACCAAGCTGGCGTGTTTGACGAACTCTGGCGCGATGCCCAGGGCCTCCGAGGGGCCGCGCGGACGCAGCAAACGCGCTTCCACCAGGGCGCGCACGAGGCGATATGCGCCGGGCGGAGCGCTCTTCAGCGCCCGTTCCAGATCGCGAGACGCACCGGGAGCGCTCGAACGGGATACGGACCAGCGCAGCCAGTCGGAGTCCACGCTTTGCTGAAACTCGGCCGGGATGAGCGCGATCCATTCGTCGCGGGAGCGAGCGACGTCCCAGGGCTGATCGCTGTCGACGCTGACGGTCTGGGCGAGCCGAACCAGCGCCTCGAAGCCGTATTGTTTGAGCCATTGGGCTTCGGCGCTGCCGCTCGTGCTGGTCTGCTCCAAACGTTCGTTGACGAACGCGGCCGCCAGCTGGGCGAGATCCTGTCGCTCCGCCGCCGCGAGGCCGCGCGCGTCGAGCAGACCGGCGGCGCCGAGCAATGCCCCGAACGTCGGCAGCTCACCCTGCTCGATCGGTGTCGCGAGCCACGCCGCCGCCCGAGCGGCGTCGAAGGCGCCGTCGTCGGGCAAACGCGCCCCCAGCCACGCGGTGAGGGGCCGGACCAGGTCGCGCGCCGCCGGAGCGTGGACGATATGCCAGGGCTGCGCGGGGGACAGTGCCGCGTCCGCTTCGCTCGGCAGGTGTGGAGCGGCGACGCAGACGTCCCGTCGCAGCAGCGGAAGCGCCAGAGCCAGCTCGGCCGGCTCGTTGCGCTCGACCTCCACGAACACGGGTCCCGTCGCGGGCAGGCGCTCGCGGACCTCTGCCCACGAGCGTGCGCACACGAACGAAGCCAGCCCCCGCGCCGAAAGCCATTGGCCCGCCAGCGAGCGACCGCTGCCCGATGGCGCGCGCCACCACGTCCATTCCCATTGCCAGGGTCGAGCCAGCAGCTCCGGGATGCCGGGCGGTAGGGCTTCCTCCTTCAGGTCCAACGGTTTCGCGTAGGGGACATCGTCCAACCGGAGCCTCCCGGAGGGCGCCGCCTCGGAGGTCCTGCGCAGCTCCTTTTGCACCGACTCGAGCGGGCACCCGAGCGCCAGCGCGAGTGTGCGTTGGACCGCATCCCGGTCAGCGAGCCACTCGAGCTCGATCCCTCGGTCGAGTTTGCTGAGCAGCGCCGCGAGCGAACGCGGCTGCGGGCGAGTCTCCGCGGGCCACTCCGGGTGCGCGAGCGACCGTCGCGCCAGCTCCCCGTACCCGCGCACGGGCGGGTCGGCTGAGCTCATCAAGCTGCGTAGCCAACCCATTGCTACTCCAGAAACCGACCGGCCAAAAAGTTCAGAACGACACCACTAATCTCAATCCCGTTGAATTATGCGCGCATTATTGACTTCCATGCAAATTACTCGCCTAGATTAGAGATTCATCGCGCATTGGGCGGTTCCATCCTGCATTATGCACCACGGTCGGACCGGCCTTATAGCCGTCAAGGCACGCTCCTAAAGACCTGCGCGAGGCCGAGCCGCCGCTTGGGCTTCGTATTGCCTTCGCGAGCCATGCCGACCCAGAGGAAAGCCACGATGCGTTCTTTAGCCGCGTCGATGCCCAGGAATTGGTACGTGCGCGGATCCGTGGTGACCGCACCGGTGCTCCATTTGGATCCGATGCCGTCTTCCCACAGGCACAGCATCAGGTTCTGAAGCGCGCAGGCGATCGCCGCGTAGTCCTCCTGCACGACCTCCGGCTTGGCGTTGAGCACCTGGCTGACGACCAGCAGCTCGGCGGGCGTGAGGAGCTTGGCTTTTAGTTTGTCGACGGCGGCCGGGGTGAGGGGCGTGGGGCTACCGCTGTTCTTGAGATCGAGCGAGACCTCGAACACGCGCTGCCGAGCCTCGGGGCCGGTTCGTACGAACCGCCACGGCTCGGTCATGCGGTGATTGGGCGCCGTGAGGGCGGCTTCGAGCGCCCGCGCGAGAGCGCCTTCCGGCAGCGGTTCGGCGCTGTAGTCCTGGATCGTCCGCCGGCTCGAGATCAGATCACGCAGCTTGGTCATGCCGCGTAGCTTATCCCATGCCTCTACTCATGTTGAGGGAGGTGAAGCTCAACTGGTGTAGAGCGGGGTGTAGGGCTCAACGCGAGGTTGAGCCGGGGGTGCAGTGCAGGGCTCAACTCGCGTTGAGCCCGCCCGTATCACATGAAGCTCTTGAGTTCCTTGGAGCGGCTCGGGTGCTGCAGCTTGCGCAGCGCCTTGGCTTCGATCTGGCGGATGCGTTCGCGCGTCACCTCGAAGTCCTGGCCCACCTCTTCCAAGGTGTGGTCGCTCTTTTCGCCGATGCCGAAACGCATCCGGAGCACCTTCTCTTCGCGCGGCGTCAGCGTCTTCAGCACTTTGCGCGTCTGCTCCGAGAGGTTCATGTTTACGGCCGCGTCGGCCGGGCTCACGGCGCCCTTGTCCTCGATGAAATCGCCGAGGTGGCTGTCACCCTCTTCGCCGATCGGCGTCTCGAGGCTGAGCGGCTCCTTGGCGATCTTGAGCACCTTGCGCACCTGATCGAGCGGAAGCTCCATCTTCTCCGCGATTTCGTCCGGCGTCGGCTCGCGCCCGAGCTCCTGCACCAGGTAGCGCGAGGTGCGCACCAGCTTGTTGGTGGTCTCGATCATGTGCACCGGAATACGGATGGTGCGGGCTTGATCCGCGATCGCGCGCGTAATCGCCTGTCGGATCCACCACGTGCCGTAGGTGCTGAACTTGTAGCCGCGCTTGTACTCGAACTTGTCCACGGCCTTCATCAAGCCGATGTTGCCCTCCTGGATCAGATCCAGGAACTGCAGGCCGCGGTTCGTGTATTTCTTGGCGATCGAGACGACCAGCCTGAGGTTGGCCTCGACGAGCTCGGCCTTGGCGCGTTCGGCGCGGCGTTCGCCCTTGCGGACCGCGCGATACGCCTCACGGACCTGCTCGAGGTCCATGATCTGTGCGGACGCCGGATCTTGCGGCGGCGCGCCGGCTTCTCCGGCTTCGGCAGCGGCCCGATTCATCTTGGCGTGCAGTGACTTGAGCCGGCCAACGATGCGATCGATGATCTTCTTGTTCAGCCGCATCTCGTGCAGCGTCTTGGCCATCTCTTCGTGGTTGGCCTTCAGATCGAGGCCGATCTGCTTCACCCGCGCTTCGCCCGCGCCCTTCAGCTCGTCGCGCAGGCCCTGGTTCTTCTTGTCGGTGCGCTTCACGCGATCGATCAGGCGCATCAGCCAGCGATCGGCTTCTTCCTCGTCGAACTCGTGCTCTTCCTCTTCGCTGTCGCGAATGATCTCTTTGACGCGCAAGCGATGGGAACGCAGCTGTTCGCCGATGGCGATGATCTCGCGCACCGCGATCGGACTGCTCAGAATTGCGGCGAGCACCTCGTTTTCGCCCTCTTCGATGCGCTTGGCGATCTCGACTTCGCGCTCGCGCGTGAGCAGCGCCACGCTGCCCATCTTGCGCAGATACATGCGGACTGGATCGTTGCTGCGGCCATAGGCGGCGTCCGCCATCTCGCGCTTCGAAGCGCCCTTGCGCGCCGATGAGGGCGGCGGTTCGCTGTCACCGGAGCCGCCGCGCGCCGGGGCTTCCGATTCGACCCGGCTGCTCACGACCTCGATGTCTTCGCTGTCCAGACGGCTGAGTACCCGATCCATCTGATCGGCGCCCACGTCCTCGTCCGGCAGCGCGTCGTTTACCTCGTCATAGGTCAGGAAGCCTTTGCTCTTGCCCAAATTGACGAGCGCATCGACGTCCCCGCCGTGTCGGCCGCTTCGGCGCCCGCCGGCGGCACGCCCGCTCTCTGGGGCGCCGCTGGCCTCGGCCACCATCGGGTCGATGCCGGATTCGTCGAACGACGCATCATCCAGCGCGGTGTCGTCCGAGCCGTAGTCGTCGCCGTCTTCGCCGTCTTCGTCACCGTCTTCGTCGTCACCGTCGCGCGCGGCCAGGCCGGTGCTGGTGGCGGTTGGCTTGTCGCTCTTGCCCTTCTTGCTCGCCGCCTTCGGGGGCTCGAGCATATCCTCACCGTCGACGTCATCATCACTCGCGAAACGGGCGGAGCGATCGAGCGGGTGCGTGTCGGCAGCGGCCTTGCCCTTCTCGGGCTTTGCTTTGCTGGAGGCTTTGGCGTTCTTTGGAGAGCTCGGCTTCTTGCCGTCCACCGGCTCGGACTCGGCGCTCGCCTTGGCGGTGGCTTTGCCGTGGGTGGCCTTGCCGTTCAGCTTGCCGACCTTGGCGTCCTTCTCTCGCGGTTTGGCGGATTCTCCCTCCTTGGAAGCTGCCGCTGACGACGCGCCGGAAGATTTGGCGCTGGACGCCGAGAGCTTGGCTCGAGGTTCTTCAGCGGCCGCCGCCCCCGCTGTCGAACCCGCTTCGTTGGTCTTGCTGCGCGCCGTGGTCTTGGCCCGGGCGGGCTTGCTCTCCGCCGATTTCGCGTCAGAAGGCTTCGCCTTGGACGCTGTCGTCTTCTTGGGCGCGCTCGGACTGCTAGTCTTGCTCGCGCGCTCCGGCCTCTTTGTTCCCACGGGCTACCTCTTCTGTTTCTCGACGGTCTGGCCGCACCGGCCGCGCGCACGGGGGGTGCACGGCCGGAGGGGTTGGTCGGGGCGAATCAATGGATCGGCCGAGTCCGGTGCGCAAGACCGAGATGCATGCTTTGAAGTCAAAAAGTGCCCCGAGGGGACAGTCTTCGTGCCGACCTGCTCCAAATGCATCAATCCTCGAAATCTGGGCTCACCGGGGCCCATATCTTGCTTGTCGTAGCGCGACGTCGCGCCTGCCACGAAACGACGGCCAGGGTGGCTGCTGCCAGCCCTTTTCGAATCGAGCTCTCGGTCCGAGCTCGGCTGGAAGGGAACCCCTGACGCTCGGCGGGGGTGCTTTGCGGCGCCCCCGGCCAGGATGTGGAGGCTCAAGGGTGCCACCCGCAGCGAATTCTGCAAGCGTTCAGCTGTGGCTGCATTAATGTGTTCGGAGGCTCTGCCGGGCCTGTTTGGGCTCTGTCGAGCTCAATTGACGAACTCGTAGTATTCCACGCCGAGGTCTTGAAAGCCGGGCTCGTACTTTTCGCCGACGCGGTGAATCGCGAATTCTCCGCGCGGCTGGTAGTCGATATCTGCCGCGTCGCGTCGGTCGTGCAAGGCCTCGTATTGAGATCGGTCCAAATCGATAGCCCCTGCGAGCGCTTCGGCAAAGCCGATTCGGGCCGCAGCCTGGCGCCAGCCTGGCACGGCGTAGAGGGGCCAGGCCTCCGCGGCGTCCCCACTGCCGTAGCCCACGGCGACCATCGGAGCCCCTTCGAGGTCCTCTCCGCGCTGGGCCGCTTCGTCAAACGCGGCTGCGATCCAGGCTGGCAAGGCCGCGCAGTACAGGTTGCCCACGTCCTTCACGGCGTCGGAGCCGAGGCTCATTTTCCTGCTCAGCAGATCCAAGAAGCTCGCTTCGCGGCGCAACGCGCTAGCCACCAGGCTGGTGGCTTCGTACGGATTGGTTTCGGTGGGGCTCTCGCTGGCGACGTCGCGAGACAAGTTCGCAAACAGATCCGGTGTTGACGCGGTTTCTCTAATCACGTCCGCCATGGAGACGCATGCTGTTTGGCAGAGCCGCGACAGCTCGTCATGGTGATGGTCGCCGCGCACCAGACCCCGCACATACAGGAAGCTCATCGCCTGGATTGGCATGAGGTGATACGGGCGATGAAAGAACAAGGCTTTGACGTCGCGGTAGTATTGACCCGCGGAGACGCCCAGCCGATCGAGCATGCTCTCCACCGCGTGCACGGTCTCGTCCAGATACGAGACCGTCGAATATTTCCCGCTGAACACCGGAAAGTCGTTGGGGCGCCGCGTGCGGGTCGCGTACCCCGCGGTGAAATGCCGCGCGAACGGCTTGCGGAAATCGGGCCCCCGGTAGTCGGACGCGCTGCCCGCGTGAGCGAGGTCCACACCGAATAGCCGCGGCTCGGCTTCGACGAGTGCCGCCACTGCGCCCGCTCCCTGCGTCTGTTCGCCGCTAGAGCCCCGCTCGTATTCGGCCACGTCGGAGCTCACGACGATGGCTAGACGCCCTCGGCCGTCGCTGCTCACGTAACGCAAGGCGCTTTTCAGCGCATACACGCCGCCGAGGCAGGCGTGCTTGAATTCCGGAACTTCGAGCTGCCGCGGCAGGCGCGGCAAGTTCAGCTTGTCGAGCGCTTGGTCGACCATGCCACGCACGATGACGCTGCCGACCGCGTTGTCCGTGCTCGATTCCGTGCCGAGCCCGAGCCAGTTCACCCGCCGCGGATCGATGTCGTATTGGCGGATCAGCCGCAACACAGCGTTGGCTGCCATCGTGTAGACGTTTTCGTGTTGGCCCACGACGCGGAAGCTCCGGCCGACCACGGATTTGACCTTGTCCCAGGGGGTGTTGGTCCACGCGCACCAGGACTCGAGCGGGACGCGCAAGCGTGGCACGTAAACGCTGAGGCCGCTGACGCCGGGTAGGGATTGGACGGTCGTGGTGGGCGGTGCGATCATTTTTCCGGGCGGTCCTTTTTTCTGACTCTTGGGCTATCTAGCGCCACCCCTGTAGGTTGGGGTGTAGCCGCATGCTCTCGGGTATCACCCCCGGGGGTGCGTGAAAAGCCCGCGACGGTAGCGCTAGCCGCTGGATAGGTCGATGGATTTGCCCGCACGCCCCGTTTCCGATCGTTGCGCAGGCGTTTCCACGAGGAACGCCAGCCTCAAGGAAACCCGCCCCTCGTCGTTCTGGAGATTTGTGACCACGCAGGGCCAACAACCTTTGGGAGAAACGCCGTGAAAGGGCTGATTTTCAATCTACTCGACAGCATGGCGCGCAAGAGCGGATGCGCCGACGAAGCGTGGGACTTGGTGATGGAGTTCGTCGCCAGCGAGACTGAGCATGACGCCGAGTCCGACACGTGCCTGAGCTGTTTCGGCAATGAAGAAACCTGGCCGGCGTTCGAGACTCCGGCCGAGGCGATGATTCAGTGCCTGACGGGTGACAGCCTGGGAATGGGCGAGTCGCTGAGCGAGTTCCCCGAGATGGCGCTCGCTCACGAAAGTGAAGAGCGGACGAGCGACTCGATTCCGGCGCTGATGGATCCCGAATACTGCGCGAGGGCCGGCATTTCCTCTCCCGAGGGCTTCAGCCACGACCTGTTGGGCCTGCTCGAGCAGCTCTTGGCCGAGGCACTCTCCGGTAACGCTGACGTGGACGACGGGGACTCCGACCGGGACGAAGCGCCACTCAGCGCGCGCTCTCTGCGCCGTCAGAGCAGCTGAATCCCTGACTGACACGCGCCGAGTGAAACAGGTGCTGGGCCGCCGGCCGCACCCGCTTTCCAACCGCATGGCCCTTGCTCTCTCCGCCCGATTGCGGGACAAGGCCCCCGATCGCTGCCCCTCGCGTCACGATTGGTCTCCATGCTTCGTCTCCGCGGCTGCCCGGCGCTGTCTCCGTTCCGGCGGGACAGACTTCTCGAGCGGCTACCTAGCGTACAAGAGCTCTACGCAGAGTATTTCCATCTCGTTTCGCTGAACCGCGCGCTTTCCGCGCCCGAGCGGGAGGTGCTCGAGTCCTTGCTCGACTACGGGCCGCGCGCCGAACGGCTCGATCTGCCGGACGCCGAGCTCGTGATCGTCGGGCCGCGGCTCGGCACGATTTCGTC
>JAYWEH010000465.1:0-38536 GCA_043780025.1 Deltaproteobacteria bacterium | reverse complement strand
CGTAGGTGTCCTTGGGATCGGCGAGGGCGGCGTTGACCCATTTCATGGTGTATTGGCAACCGAAGAGGCCATAGTCGATGTGGGTCTTCATCTGGTTGAGGATGTTCGTGCGTTCGGTGGGTTCGAGCTCGAGTTTTCCTAGCCAGTCGTGAGCGCGCTGGAGCTCGACGAAGCGGTAGACGAAGTCGAGGCCGGTGCCCTTGATGTTCTGGCAGCCCATCGTCTCAGAGTGGTGGCCGGCGGGGATCTGCCGGTAAATGAAGTCGACGACCTGGTCGCCGGTGGAGTCGTGATCTTCGAGCACGATGACGCGGCGGTTGAAGTTGTCGCAATAGGTGCGGCGCAGGCGTTCGAGCAACGGGGGTGACTTGGCGGGGTCGATCAGCTCGGCGAGGCGCGCCGTCCAGTAGCGGCGTTCGAGCCAGGGGGCGATCAGCGAGGCGAGGCCCTTCTGGTGTTCGAGCTTTCTTTCTTCGGGATTGGCAGCCCAGGTGAGCTCGGCAGGGCCGAGAGTGGCGAGGGACTGGCACAGGGGCTCGATGGCGGCGGCGAGCTGGGTGGGCAGTGGCTCGAGGTCGTTCAGATCGGGGTTGTTCGGGTCCTCGATCGCGGCCGCAAGCTTCTTCACGTGGGCTTCGATTTCGGCCTGGGCCTCGGGTTTTGGCTCGGGGCCGAGCAGGGCGGTGGCGAAGTTACGGACGCGGCGTTCGACGGTGGCGAAGAGCTTGGGGGCGCCGAGTTTGTCGAAGATGCGCCCGATCCAGTCGGGGGCGTCGGAGGCGGACTCGGGCGGGACGATCTTGCCGGCTTCGACGGAGATACCTTCGGCCATGAAGCGCTGCATGCCGAACTGGTTGGTGCCGATCACGACCATGCGGTCGACGGCGACGTCGCGCGCGAACACGTCGGCGAACACGCGCGAACGGGGGACGCGGTCGGCGCGGTTGTTGATGACGCCCATGAGCACGGTGTCGGGCATCTTGTCGGGATCGTGGGTGACGTAATACAGGCGGTTCCAGTTCGACATGAAGCCGGCGCGCTCGTTGGCGCTCATGCCGTTGGAGAACACGATGGAGCGGGTCTTGTAGACGATCTTGGGGAAGGTATTGAGCACGCCGAGGTCGGGCACGACGTAGTCGGCGATGTCCACCAGGGCGCGCTCGCGGGAGAAGCCGAGGTGTTCGGCGAGGCGCAAGGCGAGGGCGACGTTCTTGGGGTGCTCCTGGTAGGGGAAGCGCTCGAGCATGTCGCGCGGGAGGAGATCGGCGGCCAGGTCATCCACTTCGATGATGTGGGTGCCGCGGCGGATCGCCGATTCGCGAATGAGCGCTTCCATCTGCTCTTCGCTGGAGAACACGGTGCCCTTGACGGGGATGAAGCGGGCGATCACACGCGCGACGTCTTCGCCCGAGGGGCCCATGATGTCCTCGTGGTCGGGGTAGGCGTTGGTGATGGTGGTGATGGGGTCCTTCATCCACTCGCGGTTCAGGATGTCGACGAACTCGGGCTGCAATGCCATGCACTCCCACAAGAACACCTGCGCGCCCAGGCTCTGGGCGTACTGGACGACGTTGGCTTGCTCCCAGATGGTGGCCTTGTCGTAGGGGCGGTACAGGAAGATTTCGTGGGCCGTCTGGTCGCGGCGCGCCAGGATCAACATGGCTTCGCAGCCGGTGGTCTTGGACACGACGTCCATGTGAGCGGAGTGGAACAGGGCGCTCTTCAGGCGTTCGGTGCCGCTCTTGCCGCGGCTGCCCCAGCCCCCGATGCTGAAGGGGATCTCGCGGCGCGCGCGCGCGAAGCGGCGCGAGATGTTGGCGGCGCGCCCGACCATGAAGGCGAGCACCACCCAGACGACGATCGCGAGGTGCCAGGCGGTGTTGCCGGAGGGGGAGACGAGATACTGGAGCGCGTCTTCGAGCCAGAGCGCGACGGGCAGGGGTAGGGCGAGCGAGAGGTACTGGTGCACGCTGGGCGGTAGCGTGGAGACGCTGCGTTCGGCGAGGCGCACGTCGGTGTCCTTGTATTCGATGCTGAAGCCGAGGCGTTTGATCTCGAGGGTGAAGCGGCGTTTGCCGTCACCCGTGGTGGCCACGAGCGAGGAGTCGCGTAGTTCGGCGAGCTCCGCGTAGCGGCGGGTCAACAGCAACGACAGGCGCCAGCGCCGGTAGCGGCTTTCGGGGGCGCGGATGCACAGGGCGCCGAGCGCCGAGATCAGGCGTTTGCCGTTCGGGGCGTTGCAGGCGGCGAACAGGTCGTCGATGCGAGGCATGAAGCAGCCCCAGCTGGAGCCGAACAGGATGCGGCGTTCGCCCGGCACGAGGGTGGGGGTGACCTCGGCTTGACGGATCGGGATGGTGCAGGTGTAGGGGCGCGCGAGGCGCGCGTGGGTGTGCAGATAGCTCTGGCGCTTGTCGGGGACGCGATGGCCGAGCTCGTGCATCCAGCGCCACACGCGAAAGCCGCGGCGTTCGCCGCGGCAGAGCTCGTATTGGCGGTCCCGCCGGGGGATGATTTCGAGCGCGAGGTCGAGGCTCGCGGCGACCACGGCCGCCTGTTCGAGGTGCGCCTCGTCGAGCGCTGGATCGAGCTGGATGACGAAGGGCTTGCCTTCGGGCTGTTCACGCGCGGCGGTGCGCAGGGCTTCGCACAAGGCCTGGGCTTTAGGCTCGGCGAGCAGCGCCACCTCGCGCGCGAGCAAGGCGGCCATCTCGGCGGTGTCCAGGCGTGCGTTCTGAATCATGGCCTCGAGGGCGCCGGCCAGCGTGGCCGCGAGCGGTGCTGCGAATGGGGTCTGGGAGAGGTCGCGCAGCGCCGCGATGGACGCGCGATGGAGCACGGGATCTTTGCCCTGGCAGGCGTGTGCGAGCAGGCGTTCGAAGGCCGCGCGCGCGGCTAGATTGCCGGTGCCGGTGAGGCGCCCGAGTTCGACGAGGGCCAGGCCGCTGATGCGCGGGCAGGTGTCTGCGCAGGCGAGATCGGCGAGCTGGCTGAACGCTTTCGGTTGAATGGTGCCGAGGCGCGTGAGCGCGCGCACGACGCCCTGGCGCACGTGCTCGCTCGGATCACCCCTTTGTTCCCAGACGCAGGCGAGCTGCTGGGCGGGGCTGAGGGCGCTCGCCGGCAGCAGTGACACGACGTGATGGCGAATCAGCATGCCGTCGTGGCCGCGGCTCGACTCGAGCACTTCGCGCAGATCCGCTTCGACGTCAGGGCCGCGCACGGCGATCAAGACTTCGAGCGCGGCGCGTTGCACGAAGCGCGAGGCGCCCTGGCCCATGGCGTATTGACGGATCAGGCGCAGCGGGCCGAGCCCGAGCACCAATAGACGTTCGCTCACCGGCATCTTGGCAAGCAAGCGCGCGACCAGGAGCAGCGCCTGTTCGCGGATCAGGCGGTGGCGCGTGGGCACGGCCATCTGGAGCGTGACCTCGAGCAGTTTGTCCTGATCGATGAGCTCGCGCGGGTAGCGATTGTTCCAGGCACCGAGCAGCTCCGTGGCACCGCGCAGCGCCACTAGCGCCAGATCGATGCGGTCGGCGTCGGACCGCAGGCGCCGCTCGGAGCTGCGGGTGGCGAGACGGGCCTCCGCTTCGTTGCGGTCCGCGGGGGCGATATCGGGATCGACGTCGCCGTCATCGGGGGGCAGTTCGTCGAGCGCGCCGAGCGCGGCGCGAGCGAGGGCGACGGCGAGGGCGCCGTCGCCCTCCACTTGGCCGTCCGTGAGCACCAGGGCCCGCTGAGTGACGGCCTCGAGGGCTTTGGCGCGCACCGCGCGATCGAGCATCCCGAGTACGCTCCGGACACGTTCGACGGTTTGGGCGGGAGCGTCAGACCTCATCGCGCGAGCTCCTCGTTCCAATCGGCGTCACTGGCGGCGGGGCCCGGGGCGACGAGCGGGCCACCTTCCTCGAGGCGAGCCCGAAAGGGACGCTGCGAGCCAAGGAAATCTTCGAGGCCCTCACCCACCAAAAAATCGTAACTGAGCACGAGCGAGGCGAACAAACCCGTTTGGATGCCGCTCGGGTTGGGGACGTCCAGAAAGGCGGTCAGGCTCAGATCGCTGAGCAAGCGGCCGTCGCTGCCGAACCAATGCCAGGCGCTGGCGGTGGGGCTCAAGCCGAAGCGCGTGAAGGCGGCGCTGCGCAGCGACGACGCTGCGCGGTGACTGATGCTGGCTGCCAGACTGAGCCACGGCATGAAGCCCGATCCCGGTAGTAGGTCGATTTCGCTGCGCGCGTCGATGCGATCGAGGCTCGTCGCATCGGGGTTCAGGCGCAGTCCGAGGCCGTGGCGGAAGCTGGTGTCGGTGAAAGGCCGGTGCGAGAGCACCAGCTTGGCGTCGTAGGAGCGCGGCCGCCGTGCGGCGTAGGCGGAGTACACGTCGCCGTCGACGCCGGACTCGGGTCGCCGCGGGCCTACAGCTCGGAAGGTGACGCTGAGCTCTGGCAGCAGGCTCACGCGAGGCGCGAGATCGATGCGGTGCCGCAGGCCCATGACCGCGCTGAAGCCGGCGGCGTCGAACTCGGGTTGGGCAACGACGGCAGCCCTGGCGAACGCGCCGGGCCAGACGTCGATGGCGCTGGAGTTCAGGCCCGCCGAAACGCCGAAGCTGCCGGGTCCTGGACGCAGGCGGCCGAAGCCCCGCGCATCGAGCCAGAGCTGGTTGTCTATCAGCGCCTTGCGCGCGATCAGGGCCGCCTCGAAGTAGCGATCACCCGCGTCGTCGTCGGCGTCGGCGAGGTTGCGATCTTCGAGCACGGCCTCTGCACTGAGGCTCAGCGGCCAGGGGGCGCGCCGGTCGGAGACGGGGCGGAGTACCGGCAAGGCCAGGCGCCGGTCGGACGTCGGTGGCTCTGCTCGGGCAGGTGCGACGACGGGCGGGTCTTCGGAGCGAGGCAGGGCTGATAGCTCGAAGGTCGCGGGGCGCACGAGCAACGGCAGGCCCTGGGTGCTGAGGGTGAGTTGGCGCACGCCCGAAGCGGCGATCACGTGTTCGAAGCGCTGTTCGGGCGAGACCTCCAGGCGCAGTTCGCCGGCCTGGACGGCGCGCAGCGGCCGCGCGGGGAAGACGAGCTCGACGGGCCTGGGTGCGGCCGCCGGTGTGGGCGCAGCAGCGGGCGTGTCGAGCGGGCCGTCGGCGAGCAGGAGCGGATGGGGCGAGGCCTCCTGACTGCGGGCCTGCAGGCGCAAGATGCTCGGGCCGCCGAGCGCCATGTGAATGGGCGTGCGGTTGGTCAGGCGGGTGTAGTGCTGCTGCCAACTGACGGGGATCAAGTGGCCCGGTTCGGCCGCGGGATCTTGCTCTTGGAGCAGCGCCCAACCCATGCCGCGGCGGTCGCTCGGCAAGCGGACGCTCAGCTGTCGCGCCGAATCATCGAGCACGACTGGGCAGCGTTGGGGCGTCGCGACCTCGGGATCGACCGCGGGCGCCTTACAGCTCACGAGTTTGCCGTCCAGGAGCAGTTCGGCGCGGCAGCTCTCGAGCGGCCCTTCGCGGTCGAAACACAGGCTATCGACGTAGATCGTCTGGTTGCGAAAGCGCTGGACGTTGAAGGCATTCTCCGAGCTGAACTGCCGCGAGGCAGCCGGGGCCAACATGAGCGCCACTCGCACCCGTTCGCTGAGGGACATTTCGCGCGCCTCGTCGTCGGGTGCCTGAATGCTCAGGCTGTCGGCGCCGAGCGAGGAGAGGCTCGGAGTTTGCCAGCTGCCCTGGCTCTCGTAGCGGGCCAGAAACGCGCCCATGGGGACGCCCTGGTTGGCGGCGAGCTTGGCGAGCAGAAGGGCCTGCCGAGCGATCTGGATGTCTTCTTCTGCGATCGCCAGCCGGTCGTATTCGCGTGCCGCCGCTTCGTACAGACCTCCATTGTCGGTGGCGCGGGCCAATCGTTCCGTGACTCGAGCGGCCAGCGCCGTCTCCGCGAGCTCGGAGGCGAGGCTCGCGGCGAGCAAGGCTTCGGCGCTCACGGCCTCGAGTGCAGCCGTGTTGCGGAGCAGCTCGAGCGAAGCTTTGCTCTGGCCGATGCGCCTGAGCGTTAGCGCCCGCTGAGCCAGGACGGGCTCGAGCACGGGCAAGAGTGGAGCCCGCGCGGCGAGCCCCATCGGAACGACGGCTTCGGGGGTATCGGGCAGAAACAGGGCGCCCTCGGCGGACTTCGAAGCGGCCGTCTCCGGTTGTTTGGCGCGCCGCCAGTCGACCTCGGCGAGGTCACGATAACCCAGGGCGTGCAGCAACTCCGCACGGGCGGCGCGCAGGGTGGCACGCTCGGCGGGATCATAGGTGGCGCGCAGGACGGCCGTGAGCTGGGCGAGCCGCGCGAGGATCTCGGCTTCCGGCGGGGACGCGGGGCGATCAATGGTCGGCGGCGCGCGGTGTTCCGCGGGATGCCTGCGCAGGCGCGCGCGCACGAGCAAGGGTTCGGCGGCGCGCACTTCGAGCACGCGCGTCCCCGGAGGTACCTCGAACTCGATGTCACCGCTGGCCGGGGCGCGCACCCACGCGGTCCGCGTGACACCGGCGATCTCGACCTCCACGCTAGAGCCCTGGGGCCCGAGCGAGCTGGGGTCGACGATCACGCTGGCGACGGCGGGGGCTGCCGTGGGTGGCAGCTCGAAGGACAGCTTGCCCTGGAGAACAAACCAGCGCTCGCTCTCGAGCAGCTCCGAGCAGGGACTCACTCCGGAGCGCGGGATGCGCGCGATCACGGGTGGGCCGGAGAGCTGCACGATCTGATGTTTGCCCGGTCGCACAGCGACCCGGGAGGCTTCGCCGAGCGCGGGTTGCACCTGAATGATCATGTCGTCGATCTGCAGGGCGGAAGCGGCCAGGTTGCCGGGCTCGAGGGGCAGGAAGCGCACGCCGCTGTGCGTCCCGCCGAGATCGAGCACATCGATCTCGGTGGTTTGCGAGGGCACGAGCCACCAGCGCAGGCCCGTCGCGCTCTCGTTTTCGCACATCCCGCTCGGCTGGTTGGCGTCGAATGGACGGCGCTCTAGCGTCCGTGCCAACGCGAGCGGAGCATCGAGCGGCAAGAGGGGGGCGGCGCGCTGCCAACTTTGGCGCGCGGCCTCGAGTAGCCAGGGATCGTCACCGTTCTCGGCCGCCAGCGCTTCGAGCTGGCTCTCCGCGACAGCGTCCTCGGCGTCATCGATGCCGATCACGCTCTCGAGCAACGCACGGAGCATCGGCGCTTCGTTCGCCGTGAAGATGTCGCTTTCGGGTTCGAGCAGGCTCGGGTGGCCGTTGATTTCGACGGGATCGGGCAGGGTGGCGTGCAGGCGGGCTAGCAACAAACCGAACAGGGCGCTGCGCTCGGCGCCAGGCAGCACCGCCGTCGCGGCCCAGAAGTCGCTCAGGTGCTGGTTGAGCGAACCGCCGCCGGCCAGCTCCGGCAACACGGCGTCGAGCAAGATGGCTCGTGCGGCCGCGTTGGCTGCTACCGCGGCAGCGGGTGAGCCCAGGGACGTGCCCGAGCCGGACAACTGGCGCTCGAGTCGCTCGAGGGTCGCTCCGCTGCGTGTGAGCTCATGCGCGACGAGATCGACGAGCCAGCTAGGTAAGCCCAGCGTGGGCGGCGCGGTCGCGAACAACAGCGTCGGGCGATGGGCTCGCCCCGGCTCGAACAGACCGTGTTCGGCGCGCCGCGCTTCTACGCGCGCCCGCACGCTGCCTTCGAGCACCTGCAGGCGCACGCTGCGCTGCCGGCTCGTCACCACGCGCAGCACGCGCGGCGCGGTCCAGCGCCCGGGATGTTCGCTGCGCCGAGGCACGCGGAACAGGCCATCGAAGCGCAGCGAATCGCCGTCCCAAAGCTGCACGTGGGTTTGTCCGAGCGCCTGCGCGCTGACGACGAAGCTGACCACGTCGGTGTCGCCGCTCGGACTGTCCAGCGTCAAGGTTTCGCCGGCGCGGGCCATTCGCCCCGCAGCTTCGGCCTCCTCGCTCGGGCCCGGCAACACGGGTTGCCCACCCCGCAAGCGAGCGCGGCGCTCGACGAAGAAGGGTTCTGGCAACGGGCGTTCGCTTAGCCGCTGCTCGAGCCAGCGCGCATACAATAGCCACGTTGCGGCGCCCTCCGGCCCCAAAGCGCTCGCTCTCGCGCCGGGCGGCAGCGCTTCGTGCATGAGCCGTTGCAGCGCTCTCAAACCCAGTAGCCCGCGCTGCTCTGAGGGCTGCACGGAGCTGGGCGGAGCGCCGGCACCGCGCAGCCAGGCGTAGACGCCCTGCTCCAGCCGGTGCGCCGCGAGCGGGTCCTTGCGGTGCGCGCTGAGCCAGACTTCCGCCTGCCCCGGGCGCGCCATGCTGAGCGCCAGGAAGCGCGCGGAGCTGAAGCTCGGCACGCGCAACAACTCGGGCGTGGGCGCGTTCTGCCAACTGATCACGTCGGGATAATTTTCGAGCACTCCCGAAGCCCAGCCGATCTTCAGCTCAGCGCCGCGCAAGCGCAGCTGGTTGCCGGCGTCCACCGGTACGAGGACCACCTCGCCTGGGCCGAGCTCGAGCGGTCTTGTCGGGTCGAGATCCACGGGGGGGCGCGCCAGAGGGTTGGGCCAGGCGATGCGCCGCGCCGCGCTCGGCGGCTGCCAGGTCCAGGTCTCCGCGCGTGTCATTTCGTGCGCTCGGAGCGGGCGAAGCGTGAGCCACGCCGTGAGTGCGAGTCCGATCGCGACAAACCACTTCCAGGTGTGCAATCGAGCCGCACCGAGGCTCATCAGGGTACCGCGAGTCCGAGCGCCAGGGCCCGAGCGAAGCGATCGCGGAGCGACTTCTGCCGCTGCATTTGGTTGCGCAACGACGCCGCGATCTCGATGTGCAAGAACGGGCGGCTCTCTGCGGCGTTGGCGCGGGCCTGGACGTTTTCGGTGCCGCCGAGCTGTTGCACTTCTTCGGGGTAAAGGCGTGCCGTGCCCACGCCGAAGGCGTCGTTGAGTGCCCGCGCGAGCGGAGCCGTCGCGGCGCCAGTACCAGCGGCGCTGACGATGATCTTGGCCGTCGGCACCTTTTCGTCCCGAAATCCGTGCAGCTGCACGACCTGCGCGCGAGGCCAGGCGCGACCGAGCTCGAGATGCGCTTGATGGAAGAAGCTCGAGATCTGATGGGCGACGTCGCTCTCGGACGTGCCGCTGCGGGCGCGCTCCAACCGCTCCGGCTCGGGCCCGGTGCCCCCGCGGTGCACGGTGTTGACGAGCAACGCCCGAGCATCGAGCTCCTCGAACACGGTGAGCCCGATCGGCAGCGTGCCCTCATCGAAAAAACTGTGCGGAATCTCCACGATGATCTCGGCGCCAACGGCGATGCGGAGCGCCACTGCGCCCGCTCCGCGGTTTCGTTCCGTCTCTTCAGCAAGCAGCCAGATCCGGCCGCGATCCAGCCATCGACCTACAAACCCCTCGGGCGCTTTTTCGGTCGGCAGGTGGCCTTCCATCGCTGATGTGGCGAGGTGTCCTACCCAGTTTCGATACAATTCGCTCTCGGCGGCGGAGGGCGGGAGGTAGGCGCGGGCGTTGGTGCGTCGCAACGCCTCCACGCTCTCTTCCAGGCGGGTTTCCTCGCGTGCGCCGGAGGGACGGGGCGAGGGGCGTTGAATCTCTGGTGGCGGCGTTGGAGGAGGTTCCCGCTCGTCGCAACCGAGGCCCCCCCACGTCAAAAGCACCGCCACGGCTCGAGCCCGTGCTCCGAACGAATTATGGAAGACCGAGGACACGCCCTACCAGAACGGCACGAACCCAGTAGCGCTTGCCACCTGCGGGGTTTCCTCCGGGGCGATGGCGTAACCGGAGCCGGTGCGAGCCTACGGTCAGGTCGTCGCCGAGCGGGATGACGAGGCGGCCCAGCCGATCGGGCAGCGTGCGCGCGTCCGCAGTAAACGGCTCGGACCAGATCAATGCCTGGCCCTCGGCACCGGTGCGCAGCGCGTGCTCGGCCGCGTATTGGCTGGTGCGACGATAAAATTGCGCGGCGCGGTCTTCCGTGCGTCCCTGGTCGACGGCGTGTTCGAGCTCGATGTTGGCGTTGCCGCCGGGCGTGGCGATGGTCACCGCCACCGCCAATAACTCGCCTTCGCGCCGCCGAAACTCGAACTGTAGGCTGCGTCCGGGGTCGAGCGCGTGGAAGGTCTGCCGCCGTACGATCACGCCACCACCGGCCGGAGCGGCTTGAGCGAACAATAGCCCGCCGGGGCCGAGCCCCTCGAATCCCAGCCGAACCTGGCCCGGAGGCAACTCGAGTTGCCGGGTGCCGCTCCGGAATGCCAAGGGCCCGCTGTAGTTGGGCGTGCCGGCGCTGAGCACGGTCCAGACTTGCCCGAGGCGTTCGATGTCGGCGAGGTAAAGGCCTTGCACGACGCCCGAGCTCGGGACGACGATGTCCCGCTCCGGGCGCTCCTCGCTCAACATGACCCAGCCGTAGTCGGGGAACGGATACCGGGTCGAATAGGTGGTCGGAGAGAACACGGGCCGGCTCAGGGCTTCGCCCGACGGCTCGAGGGTCCGCGGAGCAACCGCCGGATCGGCCTCTTCGACCGGTGAGAGTCGGACCTGCGCTTGCAGGCTCCCGATTCGACCCGCGCTCCGCAGCGCCGCGTCGTTATCGGCGCGGATCACAGCCCAATCCTTGAGCTCCGTGGGCGCGTGCCGCCAGCGCAGGCCGATCGGGGGAGGGAGATCGTAGGGCGGGCTCAGCACGATTTCTTCCACGCCGGGCTCGGGCACGAAAGGCGAGACCACCAGGTCCGCGTCACCGAAGAGGCGCAGCTCGCTCGCTCGGGCGGGGACGTGCAGGTGAGCCAGCGCGCGCTCGCTGGCGGGTAGACCGTCGATGCGTTCGAAGCAAGACAGGCGCAAGTAGAGGCGGAGGTCGCTGCGCGAGAGCTCGGCGCCCGCGGCGTCGTGCCAGGTCGCGCGAATGTGACGTTCGGTCGGGCGGGTCAGCGGGCGCGGGGTACCCGTTCCTTGGCATTCCGGGGCCAGCGCTCGGGCTTCGGGCACGCCCTTCGAGCGCACGCTGAAGCCGATCCGAGGTTGGCCGGGTCCGAGTCCGAGAGTGATGGGTTCTTCCGGGTGCAGCGAATAGGCGGGCTGGTAGCTGAGCGCGGGCCGAACCTCGAGGCGCCCACCCACCTGGCGCAGCGGCTCGCTACCCATGAAACGTGGCGCGTCCTCGAGCGGCGCGCTGAGCGAGAGCAGGCTGCGCGGCTCGGCGTACAGCACCACGCTGCGCGCTTCGCCGGGCGTCGGCGCTGCGCCGAGCGATAGCTCGATGGAACGCCCCTTCGGTACAGCGTGGCGCGTCGTGGCGTCCTGTCCGACCAGCTCCACCACGATCTGCACAGCTTCGCTCGACTGCACGCGCAAATTCACCGGGCCCGACAGGTTCAGCGCCAGGCGTTGATCAGGTGAGCTCTCGAGCCCTGCTTCGAGCCATAACGGTTCTTCGTCGTCCGTCTTGTCGCCGATCAACAGGCGGCGGACCGTATAGTCTCGCCCCTCCCGGCCCGCGGCCATCAGCCGTTGCTGCCAATACGCGATCGCGTCCGTGCGCACGGCGTCGGGCATGTCGAAAAATCCCAGACTCGAGCGTTCGCCGGTCAAGCTCATGCGCTCGGCGCTACTCATGGTGCGCGCGAGTAGGGCCTTCTCGAGTGCGCTGCGCTTCACGCGGTGGGCGAGCCGCAGCAGAATTTGGCTGTATTTGCCGGCTACGGCCTGCACGCGCAAGCGCCCAGCGCCACCGCCGAGCGGGGCTATATCCACATCCACCGTGCGAGGTTCCGTGACCCACGCGGTCGCGTCGACGACGCGGGCCTTGTACGCCGCGGTGTCGGGCCCATCGACGGGTAGGCGGCTGAAGTTGCCGAAGCGCCGGGTGGCGCGCACATTGCCGTCGGAGTCGATCAATTGCACGTCGAAGGCGAAGGGCAGGGGATCTTCGCTCGGCGTGCCAATCGGCACCATCAACCAGGAGGTCAGAGTGACCTGGCTCACGCCGCCGTGCAGCGTCACCTCGACGCTGCGATCGGCGCTGATCTCATAGGCCAGGATTTCGTCGCGCGGGGCTTTCTCCGAGCCGAAGCCCCGCACTCCGAGCACGGCGAAGAACATGAGCAGAAGCACGCTCGCGACGATCAGCAGGTGTTTCAGAGGCGCAGCTCCAGGGGGCCGAGTGCGATTCGCGACAGCACCTCGAAATGCGATCGATCGATGCGCCGCCACTCGTTCGGCGATGACGGCAGATCGTCGGCGGCGCGCAACAAGGGCACGCTGAGCCAGCGCTCGGCGGGGCCGCTCGAGCTGCCGGGCGGCAGCAACAACCAGATGGTCTCGGTCGGGCGCGCCTCTGTGGCGATCCAGGTGCAGGCGTGCGCGCCCCCGAGCGCCGCATCCAGGAAGTAGGGATTTTGGCTGCGCAGGAAGCGTTCCAGGTTTGCAATCGCGGCGGCTCGTTCACAGCCGCCCGCTCGAGCCGGCGGTGGGCTGCCGAGGACCTGGGCCGGCGAGAGCTCGAGCACGGGCACTCCCGCTGCTTCCAGGCGCCGGCGAAGGGTTGAATCCGTACGCCCGCGGCGCCACGACTCGCGCACGCGCGAGCCCAACCAGAGCACGGCGGCGCGCTCGCGCGCGAAACGCCGGGCGTAGGCCACACCGGGGTCCTGGGATGCCGCAAACACCGAGCGCTCGGCGCTGCCGTCGAGCGTGGCGACGCTCATGCCGGTTTGCTCCAATCGGTTGAGTAGCGGTAACGACCAGGCGGGTCCGCTGCGAGCGTCATCCACTTCGCTGTCGAAGGCGACCACGACATCGCTCGAGGAGACCTGCGACGCGGACATGCCGCGCACCATCAGCGTGACGCCCCCGGCGTTGAGCCAGGCCTCGTGCGCCCGCTGGAACAGGGATTGCCGTCCTTCCAGGCGCCGCGGATCAGAACTACCGTCCACCGCCGTATTGACCAGCGTGCCATGCACCAAGAGCAGGTTGGCGTCGAATGCGTCGTACAGCCTCACCGCCGCGGTCGTGCTAGCCCATTCCCAGCGTGGTGCGGCCAGGGTGATCGCGAGCGGTGCCGCCGTGCGCGCTTCGCCGTACCGTTCGAGCACGGTGGGGCTGCCGCGGCGCCCGGCGCGGAGCGGCTCATACAGCGCGTAGCCGCCAAAGTATCCGTGCAACTCCGCGAAGCTCAGCCCGAGCGTGTCAGCGAGTGCTCGTTGCCATGCCGTCGGCGGGGCGCGGCTACCGAGCCGTTGTTCGAGCAGTCTGCCGTACAGGCGCAGCTCGGCGACGGTCGGCACGCGAAAATCGCCGGGCGCGCTGAAAGAGAGATCGGTGATGCGCGTCGTCAGCTCGTTCTGGCTTTCGAAGCTCCAGCTGTCGAGAGGCGGCGCGTCCAATAGCTCGGCGGCCACCGCTTCAGCTCGTTCGAGCGGCAGCTCGAGGCGCAACACCTCGGAGCGGATGTCGCCACCCGGAGCCGGCGGTAGCCAGTCCACGCGCACCGGGGAGCGCAGGATGTCTTCGAGCGTGCGCGTGGTAAACCCAGCGGGGAGCTGCCCGACCGCTCCGAGCGCGCTGGACGTCACGGAGGGCTCACTCGAGATGCGCAAGGTGTGCCGGAGCTCGAGCGCGTCGCGCAGCTCCGCCGCGAAGCGCTCGTCACGCTCGGCCAGGGTAGGTAGTCGGGAGCGCAGGATCAAAGCGCGTGCCCCGATGCGCTCCGCGACCGCGTGAGCGATCGGGATGAGTGGAGAACCCACCGCGGGCGCGTCCACGACGACCAGCCAGTCGTCGCCGTAGCGCTGCCGGCTGCGCACCGACAGACGCGGTCCGGCAGAGTCGAGGTTCGCGTCTCGCGGATCGGGAGTGATCACTGTCCACTCGGCATCCGGCGGCTGCTCGAGCCGCAAGAGTCCACGCTCGGCGAGGCGCAGGGCTGCGTCGTCGAGTTGGCCTTTGACGCTCCGCCTCGCGATCTCGAGCGCCAGAGCGTAAGGATCGCTCAGCTTGAACGCCGTGCCGCTGCGTTCGGGGGCCGGGGCCGTGTCGCCGAGCAGCAACGCTACGGGCACGGATGGCGCGGTCTCGATTCGAAGGCGGGGCGGCGCGACAGGTGCAGCATCGCCGGCGTCGAACGAGCGCAAAGCAAAGCCGATCAGCGCACCGATAGGGAACGCCACGATGCTGACCTGCAGCGTCGGCATGAGCACCTTCGGGACGCCGCCCTTGTCCCACATCTTGTTGGCGAGCAAACTGGGGAGCAGGTAACCGAAGCCGAAAAAATCGATCAGCTGCACGTGAGGCAACCAGCGCGCGAGCGCCATGCCGCTCACGAACTTGATCGCAAACCCCACGCTGAACGTGAGCACTACCCGTCGGCAGCCCACGAACATCATGCGCGAGAACGGCGGCTTTTTGATCAGCCACATGCTCGCGTAGTAGACCATCAGGCCTTCGAGCAACGTCGTGGCGACCTTGGACGGCTGGTACCACGCGACGGCCAGCAACGCGGGCACGAGAATGCCGTTGTAATCCCAGCCATACCGCACGTTGTTGCGAGCACCGAGGATGGCCCCGACGAGCAGGATGATGTGCGCATGGGGCGACTCGAGAAACGCGAGCGACACGCTTTCGTTCGCCACCTGGAAGCGAGACAGCGTGAAGTTGGTGTACGGCAAGAGCAGCTCAGAGACGATGAGGTAGGTCAGCGTCGTCACGAGGGAGACCCGTGGAAACGCGCGTATGAACCCCGCGTTCCAGAAGCTATTGGCGAGCAGCGGCACCAGCACGAGGCCCAGGCTGTACAGCTCACGCGAATGGGTGAGTTCCCAGCGGGCCAAAATTCTCGGCAAGAGCGCGCCTTCGATGGCCAAGCGCACCAGCGATGCCGTGGCGATTAGGAGCAAGAAACGCTCACGCCCGAAAAACGTGAACCAGGCGCCGGTGCGCGGCAGCACGCGCCCGAGCAGCAGCGCTGCCACATATGTAACAATGGCTTCTCCCACCACCAGCGCGCCGGTGACGGGCGCTGCCAGAAGGACCGTTGCCAGGTAGCCGGGGACGACCAAGCCCGCGAAACCCCAGCCGAACGCCTCCCGAAAAAACACCAGGAAAATCAGGCCAATGAAGACAGGAGCATGCAGGCTCCGGTCCAGCCCATTCTCTGGAAACAGCTGCAGGACGGCCCAGGGCTCGTGCATCGCCCCCGTAGGAACGGCCAACCTGGGCATTGGGCTTTCACCTGCGACATCGGCCGCCGGCCTGAAGCCGCCCCGCCAGCTATCCGTTACATCAGGTGTAGTCGGTCATTGTGCGAGACCTTTTCAAGCGGAGACGCGTCCCGAAGGAGTTTCTCAAACCGCGTCCCATGTCGGGTGGGTCGCGGCAGCGCCATCCTCTGCTCGGATATCTGGCCGTCGAAGTGTTTGCGGTGGCATTCGCCGTCGTGCTTTCGGTGTGGGCACCGCTGTCCGCTGTGGATCGGCGCTGGTTTGAGTTCGCGCTCGACCGTGCGGCGAGCCCGGAGCCTCCACGCCAAGTCGTCATCGTCGAAGTCTCGTTGGAACGAGCCAAGTCGAGTGACTGCGGTCGTGCGCTGAGCCGCGCGTTAATCCTCGGTGGCGCGCGCGCGGGGCTCTTGGTCGAACCCCTTGCCGAGTTGTGTGA
Organism: Deltaproteobacteria bacterium; assembly: GCA_043780025.1. Taxonomy (GTDB): domain Bacteria; phylum Myxococcota_A; class Polyangia; order Polyangiales; family Polyangiaceae; genus SZUA-265. The sequence continues at coordinate 22,882 of JAYWEH010000465.1, read as the reverse complement.
CGGGGTGCTCGACGCATCCTCACCCGAGTCCGAGCTCGCCCCGCCCATTCAAGCGCTGCCCTCCGAAATTTTTGACACGAGTCCGAGCGGGCGCTTGCGGGGGCTCTCGCCTGCCGTCGAACGCTACCCCTTGCTGCAGGCCTTGGGCTTTCGGCCCGCCGAGTGGGTGCGCACTCGTGTGCCCGAGTCGGTGCCTTCGCTCGATCTCGGGGAGTTGTCGAGCGGCGAAGCCAAGAGTGAGCTCTTGGCAGAGCGAATCGTGGTCGTGGCGCTCGCCGGCAGCGCGGGGGCGGCCGGGTTGGATCCGCGCTCGGCCGCGGCGGTGCTCGCGGGCGCGCTCGAGGGAACGCCCGCGAAGCCACTCTCGCGGAGCCTCGTCGGCTTGGTCGTGCTGTCGATCAGTTTGGCCGCGGCGGCGATCCAGCGCCGCTGGGGGGCGTCGAATCAGCGCCGTCGTGCTGTGATCGTGGCGGCGTGCCTGGCGGCCGCGCTCGGGCTCCCGGATCTCGCGGGTCTGGCTTGGCTCTTGCCGCTGCCATCCGTCCTCATGGGCTTTGCGTCGGGCTACGTGCTGTTGCTGTTGCCGCGCCAGGTCGCTGTGGCCAAGGCGGACAAGGACGCGCAGCGCGTGCTCGAGAACGCCGGCAGGCTGCTCAGTGTGCAGGCCCCGGGCTCGCAGGACGAAGGCGAATTTTGGCGGCGGCTGGCGCGCACGGCCGCGCAAGCGCACCCCGCGGACGACGTGCTCATCGCCGAGTTGCCCGCGTTCAGCTGGCGCCTCAAGGTCTGGCCGAACGGCGAGAGCGACGAATCGTTGATCAAGGAGCGGCGACGCGACATCCGGCGTACGCCGTACTCCAACCTTCAGGGGGTCCCCGTCGCCAGCGTGGTGCACGACTATCTCGTGATGAAGGGCGCGCCGGCGGTCCTAGTCCCGATGATCGCCGGCAACGACGTCGAAGGCTACCTGATGATGATCGGCAAGCCTGCGGCGGACGAGTTCCTGGCGCGTCCAGAACGGGCTCAGCGTCTGGCTTCGGAGTTGGCGCTCCTCGTGCGCGAAGGGCGCGTCACGCGGGAGAAAAATGAGGCCTGGCGCAATCCGGGCGGCATGCGGCACGTGCCGCTCGACGGCGACCTCGGAGTGCTCGAGCGCGCCCGCGCCACCACCGCCGAGTTACGTCTCTTGCGGGCCTTGTTACAAAACGCTCCGGTAGGGCTCTTCTACGTCGACTCGTTCGGAGACGTGCGCGTGCTGAGCCGCAGCGTGGCGGCCTGGTTACCCGACTTCGGACTCGAGGTCCCGGTGTCGAGCGACGGCTCTGTGGACCCGGGCGTGTTGTCGCTCAATCGGCTCATGACGGCGCTGGCTCGCAAGACCGGGATCACGCCGCCCGGCCCGACCGAGATTGACGCCGAAGGATATTCCCTCGACGTGCCGGTACCGCCAAAACCGTCTTCGCGCGTCAAAGCGCTCAATTTGCGAGTGGTGGCGCTGCGCCGCAACTCCAGCGAGGACCCGACCGGATTTGTGGGATCGCTCACCGAATCGGCGCTGCTCACCACCAGTCTCGCACCGCGACCTTCGATGATGCAGCAGGCGGGTCATTCCCTGCAGGTGTTCTCGCTCTCCAAATTCGTCACGGGCTTGGTGGACGACATGGCCACGCGCACTCAAGGGCGCGTGCAACTGGAGACGCCTCGGGACGTGGCGCACGTGGTCGCGCATCGCGCGGAGCTGCAAGGCGCGCTCGAACACTTCCTGCTCGAGGCCTCCAGCCATGCGGGGAGCAAATCGGGTCCGGTGCTCGCGATCAAGGAACGCCGTCAGCGCGTCGAGCTGCGCATCATGGACTTGCGCCTGGACGCGCCCGAGGCCGCGCTCGAACGCACGTTGCTCGCGCCGGGCAACCCTCCGGAAGGCCTCGAAGCCTTGGGCGAGTTGGTGCGCACCATCCAGAACAGCCACGGCGACGTGAAGTTGTCCCTGGAGGACAGCTGGGGCGTGGTCCTCACGGCCAGTTTAGTTCGGGCTCGGCCCCGGGTCGAGACCGCGCCCGAGGCGGCATTGCTGCGCTTGCGCGACAAGCCCGTACGCATCGGCTGAAGCACCGCGCCCCGCCTCTTGGCAGTTGCACTCGTGCCGACGCGAGGCGTCCGCCCAGCGACGATGGCCCTTTCGCGGCTCGAGCGGATCGGCTTATTGTCCCGCCTCGAAAGCGCCCCCGGGGGCGAGAACGAGGAAATACCCATGCAAAAATTCGAGTCCCGCTCTGTCCGTTGCACGACCCTGCTCGGGCTGGCTTTTTTGGCTTGTAAACCCGCAGCTCCCGCCGACGCCCCCGCAACAGAAACGGCCCCTGCCGCAGCGCCCGCCGAAGCCAAGGCGATAGGTCCTGTCGCGGCGTGTACGACGGAGCTCGTTCCCGCGGACGACGGCACGGTGGAGGACTTTGAAGACGGCAATAACCAGCTCGGCGTGGCTGCGGGCCGTGACGGCTATTGGTGGATCGCCAAAGATGGCAAGGGATCGCAAGTCACAGTCCCCGGCGACCAATTCGCTCCCGCAGAAGGCGGCGCAGGTTCAGCCAAGGCAGCGCATGTCGCCGGCACCACGGTGAGCGGTGCTGACGCCTGGGGTGCGGAGTTCGGAGCCAATTTCGTCAATGGTCAGGGCGCGCTGTATGACGCCTCGAAATACGCGGGCATCAAGTTCAAGGCCAAGGCCACCGGCCCCACCACGAAACTCCGCGTGTCGCTCGGCGACGTCAACACGCATCAAGACGCGGGCAAGTGCAAGGCGTGCTGGAACCACTTTCGCAAAGAGATCACGGCGACGCCGGAGTGGGCCGAATACACCGTGGCGTTCGCAGATCTGAAGCAACGTGACGGCTGGGGCGATCCGCGCCCGCCGTCGGTCGACCCCTCGCAACTGGTCAGCGTGAGCTTCGCGGTCGAAGGCGGCCAAGCCTTCGACATTTGGATCGACGACATCCAGCTGCTCGCCTGCAAGAACTGATCATGAACGCAGCACACCATCCAGCCCTGGGCGCCGGGCGCGTCGCCGTCATCACCGGCGCCGCCACCGGCATTGGTTTGGCGGCGGCTCGGCGCTTCGTCTCGTTCGGCATGAAGGTGGCCCTGGCAGACGTGGATGCCGAGGAGCTCCAGGCCGCCGTGGCGGAGCTCTCCGCCGGCGACAACGTCCTCGCGATCCCCACCGACGTGGCCAACCTGGCCGAGGTCGAGCGTCTACGTGACGAAGCGTGGCGGAAGCTCGGCCCCGTGTCGTTGATCATGAACAACGCGGGCACGGGGCTGGGTGGTGGCGCCTGGGAGCGCTATGACGAATGGAAACGCGTCCTCGACGTCAACCTGTGGGGCGTGATCAACGGCATTCATGCGTTCCTGCCGCGCATGCTGGAACATGGCCTCGAGGGGCTCGTGATCAACACCGGTTCGAAACAGGGCATCACCTGTCCGCCGGGCAATACGCCCTACAACGTGTCAAAGGCCGGCGTGAAGGTGCTGACCGAATCGGTGCAGCACCAGCTGCGCAACCAGGCGGGCTCACGCCTCAGCGCCCACCTGCTCGTGCCGGGCTGGACCGAAACCGCGATCAATCGCAAGGCCACCCGCGACCGGCAGCGTCTGGAAGGCGACGTCAAGGCAGCGCTTTCTCCCGCGGGCCAGCGTCCAAGCGGGGCGTGGACCGCCGACCAGGTCATCGACTTCATGCTGGACGGTATTCAGAAGGGCACCTTCTACATCATCTGCCCCGACAACGACGTCAGCTGGTCACTCGATCGTAAGCGCATTCAATGGGCCGCCGGAGACCTGACGGAACAGCGCCCGCCGCTGTCGCGTTGGCATCCGGATTACGCTGAAGCGTTCAAGAAGTTCGCAGCGGACTGAACCGAGTCGCTTTCACCATCGGACGGACGCCGAGATGCAATACACCACGTTGGGGCGCACGGGGCTGCGAGTGAGCCGGGTGGGGCTCGGCTGCGGTGGGCCGAGCCGGCTCGGCCAAACCTATGGTCGATCGCTGGAAGACTCGAAGCGGGTGATCGCGCGCGCGCTCGAGCTCGGCATCAACTTCTTCGACACCGCCGAAAGTTACGGCACAGAAGCAGTGCTGGGTGAAGCGCTGAGCGAGGCAGAGGGCGGGCGCGACGCGCTCGTCTCCACCAAGAAGGGCGTGTGGGACTCTGCGGCAAAGCGCTTCTGCACCCCCGAGGAGTTGCAGCAGAGCATCGACGCGAGCCTCGGCTGGCTGGGTCGGGAGCGCATCGACGTGTATCACGTCCACGGCCTCGAGATAGGGCACGTCGAGCACGCCTTGGCCAACGTGGTCCCGGTGCTCGATGCCGCCCGGCGCGCGGGCAAGATCCGTCACCTCGCGGTGAGCGAAGCGTTCATGAGCGACACCCGCCACGCCACGTTGCGGCGCTTGCTCGAACAGACGGACGTCTTCGACGTGATGATGGTGGGGTTCAATTTCCTGAACCCTTCGGCACGCCGAGTCGTGTTGCCCGCCACCGAGCGGCTCGGCATCGGCACGTTGATCATGTTTGCCGTACGGCGCGCCCTCACCAACCCGGCGCGCTTGCGTGAAGTGCTCGGCGAATTGATCGAACGGGGTGAGCTGCCGCGAGAGCTCGATGGCGACAGCCCGCTCGGCTTCCTCGGCGACGTGCGCGATGCCGCCTACCGTTTCTGCATGCACGAGCCAGGGGCGGACCTGGTGTTGACCGGTACGGGCAGCGTGGAACACCTCGAGCAGAATGTGAAGTCGCTCTCCAGTCCGCCGCTCTGCGCTGCCCAGCTCGCGGAGCTCGAGCGGCTATTTGGCGGCATCGAGAGCGTCTCCGGGCATTGAGGCGTGCTCTGGCTGCGCGAGCGTGGGCTCGATCAGTTCGGCTAGCGCGGAGCAGGCCGGCAATAACTCTTCGAGGGCGTGATCGGGAATGTACGGAGGGCTGCCGAAATCCAGGCGGCAGACCACGCCGTCACCGGTGATGGTCAGCGCTTGCACGTGGCGCGAGTAGCGCCCGGTGAAAGGCGCGAGGTGCCGGCTCGCCCCGTCGCTCTGCGCAATGTGCGCCGCGATCTCCTCCGAGGCAAAGCGCGTCTTGAAGAAGCGGTCGAACTCGCGATCCCCCGAGCGAAAGCTCACCATGTCGAGTGGAGCGCGCATGGCATGTTCGTAACTGCGCAAATCGACGGCGGGTGAGCTGCGAAAGCGCACCTTGATCAGACGTTGATCATCGGGGTCGACACGGACCGAGCGGCTTTCGTAGCTGCCCGTGAGCAGACCGACAGCGCCCTTGTAGCGCGGCGGCGTGTACTCGAGCCCGAAGCGCCGTGCCAGCGCCGGGAAGGTCTGTGCTGCGCGTTTGCGGCCGGCTCTGCGTTGCAAATACGCAAAGAGCGTCCCGAGGAACATCAGGATGCCAATCGGCAATGCCCCCGTCAATGAGCCACCCGGCATAGTGCCTCGAGCGTCGCGCGATCAGCGGCAGGCGCCGGATCAGCGTTTCGCCTTGGCGCGCGCAGCGACCTGAGCGGCGCGTTGCGTTTCGCGCTGCTCCACCTTGTCGGGATCCACGAAAAACGCCGCCATGCCTTCCTTGGCTTCGAACTCGGCCTTGTAGGCCAGAGCCTTGGCTTTGTCCTTGAACGGACCGATGCGGACGCGATGCCACAATCCTCGATTGGGCACGCGAGCGGCCTGGCTGTACGCCGGGTGGCCGCGCAAGCGTAACTCCTGCACGTAGGCGTCGGCTTCGGGCTGGTCACGGAAGCTCGCCACCTGGATCTGGAAATCACCGGGCGCGCCCGACTCGGCGCGCGCGCCGTTCGGCGGTGCCTGCGAGCGATCTGCGGCCAGGCCCGCCAGGCGATCCTGGGGCCCCGCAGTCAGGCGTGTCGCATCGAGCAGTTTACCCGCGGGCAGCGGCACGACGGGGAGCTCGTCCCCGGGCGGAGGCGCCGGGGGCAAACCCGACTGATCATCCATCGCGTAGGGGGAAGCGTCGGCGAGCGCCGGTGCGACCGGCGAGCCCTGGAGCTGCTGGGCTTCACGCGACCTCACCGTGACCATGGCGGTGGTGGCCGGCTCGATGTCGCTCAACATCTGCGGAAAGCTCGCGTGCTCCTGACCGAGCTGATCCGCCGGCAGCGCTTGACGTTCCTTCGCCTTCGCGAGCAGCGCGGACAGCGGATCCACGCTGGACTCCGCGGCCACGTGTTTCTCGGGCATCGACATCACCGCGGTGAGCACCAACGCGCCAATGCCGAGCGCACCAAGCAACCACGGGCCGAGGCGGAGCGTCGGAGCGCCGTCTTCTCGTTCGCGAATTTGGTCGAGGTTGCGGAGATCCACGGCGAAGACTTCAAATACGACTGTAGCAGCAATTGCGTACGTCGCTCAGGCCCCCTGGGGCAACTTTCGCGCCGCGTGGGGATTACCCTGATCGTGCGAACAGTTGCCGCGCTTTCCAGCCTGTTTCCTCGATTTCACGGCTCGGCTGGCTGTCCGCCACGATGCCGCCACCGACGAAGTAATGGCCCTCATTGCCGCGCGCGCACAGCGTGCGTATCGCCATCGCAAGCGTGATTTCACCCGCGTGGCTGATGAAGCCCATGCCACCTGTGTACAGGCCGCGCCGCTCTGCTTCGAGCGAGGCGATGATTTCCATGGCACGCACCTTGGGAGCTCCAGTCACGCTTCCACTCGGTACGACCGCTTCCAGCAGGGTCTGTCGATCGACGTCCTGGCGCAGGCGCCCGACCACGTGCGCGTGGCGGTGCCAGACGAACCCTGCGCTGGACACAGTCGGTTCGGCTCTCAGCCGCACGGTGCCGATTTGACTGACGCGGCCCAGGTCATTGCGTTCGACGTCGACGATCATGCTGAGCTCGGCGCGTTCCTTGGGATCGCTATCGAGTTCGCGTGCCAGCCGCGCGTCGCTTTCCGCGTCGAGTCCGCGCGGCCGTGTGCCCTTGATCGGGCTGGTCAGGAGGCGACCGTCGGCTTCGCAGCGCAGCAGCAGTTCGGGCGAGCTGCTGATCACACTGTGATCGCCGAACCGGAAGGCTGCCGCATACGGGGGCCGTGTTTGCCGGCACAAGCGGTCCAACACATCGAGCGGCGCACCGCCCACGTGCAGATCGAGCCGGCGCGCCAGATTGACTTGATAAATCTGTCCGGCAGCGATCAGCTCGAGGGCGGCGGAAATGCGCGCCCCGTGCCGTTCGAGGCTCTCGCCGGGCAGGACGCGGAGCTCGACCGGTGCGGGGGCCTGGGGGCGCGCGCGTGACAACAACGCGCACAAATCGTCGACGGCTCCCGCATCGTCACCGATCACGGTGACGCGCAGGTCCACCCGCACCACCGCCCCAAAGCGCCACCAGACCGGGCGCTCCAGCTGCGGTGCCGGCCGCCGCTCGAACGGAACACGCGCGGATCGTTCGAGTTCTCGCCGCGCCTCGTACGGAAGCAGCCCGATCCAGCGCGGCGCTTGGGCGAGCCGGCTCGCTTCTGCGGCGCGGGCGAGCGCCGGTTCGGGATCGAGAGCGTTCGATTCGCCGCGAGGGCGCACTGCCAGAAAGGATGGACCGCGCCCGTCCGCGCTCCACAAGACCACCAGGGGATCCTCGCTGCCGAGGCGCCGAGCCAGCTCGAGCGGGTGGGGGGCGAGCGGCAGCTCGCGAGCGAACAACTTCACGGAAGCGCTCGGGGATTACCGGGCATCACTTGCTTCGGCGTCACCACCGAATTCGACAGTGGTGCTAGCGCCCGCGCCTGCGGCCACACGACGCAGCCGCTGAGCGAGCCTTGCCCGAGGACCTCGGCCCCCGCTCCGATCACGCAACCGTCGACGCTGACGGCGGCGGCCACGCGCGCGCTCGGGTGCACGAAGCTTTGCTGCGGCTGATTGGCGTGGCGAGCCAGCCAAGCGCGATTGGCGGCGAGGTAACCCTGCACGCTGCCGATGTCCCACCACTCGCTCGGGGCCGGGCAGCTGTACACTGGCTCGCCACGGCGCAAGAGCGGCAGGCATACGTCACCGATCAAGCAACCTTCGACTGGCAACGAGCCGAGGGCACGCGCGCTGAAACCGGCGAGCCCGACGTAGTCGCCCGAGCGCACCTCCACTCCGTGGCGCTCGCCGCGCAGACGTACGACTCGGCCCGAGGCATCGAGCCCCACCGTTCCCCCGTCGCGAGCGGGAGACACTGCCAGGCAAACACCATCCCCATCGCGCGCCACGTCCACGACCTCGCGCAGCGGCGGCTCCCACATCGCGATGTCGCCGTTGTAGACCACGAGCGGCGCCTCGAGTAATCCTCGCGCACCGCTGATCCCGCCGGCCACACCGCGGATCAGCGGCTCATGAACTAGAGTCAATGTGATCGGCAAATCAGCGAGGATGCTTTGGAATTGCTCGGGCATCCAGTGGGTGTTCGCGGCCGCGTCAAAATGCCCCGCCCGAGCGAGTGCCGCACTGATATGTGCGAGCAGCGAGCGGTCTCCGACGGGCAGAAGGGGCTTCGGCAACTCCAGGGTCAAAGGCCGCAGGCGCTGGCCGATACCGGCGCAGAGAATCATCGCGTGGCTCAAATGGTGCTCATTGTGCTCGGGCATTTCCGGCGTCGCGCAGGCCGAGAGCATGCTGCGCCGAACGCTTCCTGGGCAAGCCCCACTCGATCGCTCGCCCGATGCCGTCAATCGTGTTACTGCGTCGCCGCGTGCCCTGCCCGAGCCCGATGAGAAACGTAATGGCCGCCCTGGGTCTCGTAGCGGGGCTGTCGGCCTGCGATACTGGCGCCATCGGCGTGTCCGAGTGCCGCCAGATTGAGGAGTCGCGCTGCAGCGCGGCCACGAGCTGCGGCTTCGCGGACGAGGTTTCGTGCCGGCGTTACTATCAGGGCCATTGTTTACACGGCCTGGCCGTCGACGTCGTGGATGCGTCCGATGTCGAGGATTGCGTGCGCGACATCGAAGCGGCCGGCGAGTGCGCCCGGGACCAAGGGCCTGAAACCGTGCCGAGCAGCTGTACGGCGCCGGCCGCGACGGTGGGCCGCGCAGACGCCGTGTGCGACCTCGTGCGGCAGCCGGAACGGCTGCAGAGCTGTGCGTTTCTGGGCGAAGTCGAAGAAGAGGACGACGACGACGAGGAGCCCGCATCGACGGGCGATGCGGGAGGGTGAGATGAAGAGCATGAACCTGCGCTCGAACGCGGCGATCCGTCTGCGCGTGATTGGCTCGTGTTTGGCCGCTGCTCCAGGCCTGGTTGCCGCCTGCGGAGGTTCTCGAGCGGACCCGGCGGCGGTAGTTCGAGAGGGTCCCGACGCCGCCATCTTGCGCATCTCCAGCATCTGGGAGGCTCGCCAAGTCGATCGCGGATTGCGGTCTGCCCCAAGCCCCGTGGCGTCTTTCGAGCGCCAGGTGCTCTCCCGTTTGACGCTCGTCGCAGGCCAGTCCACGGCGACCGAGACGTTGCACCTGAACGAACGCTTTACGCTTCGCGAGGGTCAGGAAGTGCACTGCACCGGCGAGGTTCAGACCGAAGTCGCGGTCAGCTACGGCATCAAAGCAGGGGAACCCGCCGTGGAGCTGTCCTGGCCAGAGCTACGGCGCGATCGCAGCTGTGACGTCGCGGGCGCCCCAATTCCTCCGCTGGAGCGGCCCGCGGGGCGTGGGCGCTTCGTGTTGCGCTCCGATCAGCTCGTGGGCGTGGAGCCCGCGCTCGAGAAACGCACGTTTTTTCCGGCCGAGTGAGGCGCCCTGCAAGGCGCTGATCCCGTAGCGATATCGCTCGGGACGCGGTATGCCCCCGGCCATGAAACGTTGGCCTGTGGCCTGCTGCTGGCTCGTCCTGTCGGGATGGGGCTGCAGCGACGCGCGTTTGGTGGACAACTCGTCTGAGCGCGCCCCTAGGATTCGAGTCTCTCCGCAGGCGTTTGCCGAGGGGTTGCCCTGTCAGCCCGGTGCGCCCGGCGCGTTTCAAGGCTACGTGGCCCGGCTCGAATGGGTAACGGACACGGGGGGCAGCGTGGACGCCGGAGCGTCCGGCGCCGTCCAATGGTCGCCGTTCGTTCCCTGCGGGCAAGCGGTCGTTTTTCCCGCCGCCACGGGGCGCAGCTACGCCGCTGACATACGCGGTTTCGACCGGGTCCTGACGGACGATGAGCTGGAGACGGCAGAAAGCCGCTGGACTGCGACGTGTGGCCGCGGCTCTCCGAGTGGCGCACCCGACGCGGGCGCGGATCCCTTCGCGCCGACGCTAGCGTCCCGCGGCGCTATCGTGCCGATGCAGGGCTGCACCTCGTTCACCGGGGCCACGGGGCTCGGCAATCTGGTCGTGGACGTGCAGAGCGCACTGGGGGACCTGGTCTGCGGCCCTATGGCCGGACAGGTCGCCTATTTGCAGGCGCGCTTGGGCAGCGCAGTCGCCACGGCCGCCTGTGGTACGCTCCTGAGCATTCCCGTGAGCGGCGCCTCTCGCTACCACACGCTCGAGCTCATCGGCTTGGAGCTGAACCCGGACGCGGGCGCGCCGAGCCCGTTTGATGACGCTGGCGCCCCCAATGAGAGCGATTCGGGCGTAGTCGATGCCGGCACGGCGGATGGCGATGCCAGCGCGGACGCGGGCGACGCGGGCCTGCCCGATGTTATCGCGCCCGCACCGCTGCCCCCGGCCGAAGTGCCAGGTGATGCCGGGGCCGATGCCAGCGCTCCCATCGACCTTTCGCTCGCGACGGCTCGCTGGCGAACGACCTGTCTCGGTCAGTCCTTTCCGGGCGTGAGCAGCGTCGCCCAGTGTGAACCTCTTCGCCCGCTCCCGCGCTGACGCGCCGGAGAGTTGCGCGGGGCGCCGCGCGCCGCTACCACGCTTGCATCATGCCGAAATGGGATGGCCCGTCGATGGACGCACCCGCGCTGCCGAAACCAGGACGGGCGCTCGTGGGCGTCATGCTGGGCCTGCTCGGGTTGTGGCTGATGTTCGCCATGGCCCTCAACTGGGGTGGGGCGAGTCCAGCGCTGTTCCAGCTGCTCGTAGGCAACACCGAGCGCATCCTCGCCGGAGAAATCTGGCGCCTCGTGACCGCGCCGCTCATGCACTCACCGGACCAGCCGTGGCACGTCGTGGGGGTGCTGTTCGGATTGTTCTTCCTGGCGCCGAGCCTGGAGGCTCGCTGGGGCAGCCGCAGACTCCTCGGGTTTCTCGCGCTGTCCGCGGTCAGCGGCTATCTGTGTCAGCTGCTCGTCGAGTTGGTGCTGCCGGCGGACGTGGCGGGCCGCCTGAGCGCCGGATATTGGTTCGGAGCCGTGCCTGTCATCGAGGCGGTGGCGGTGGCGTGGGCGCTCAGCTTCCGTGGGCAAACGGTGCGGCTGATGTTCGTGCTGCCGGTGACCACCACCGGCCTTTTGGTGTTCGTGATCGGGTTTAGCGTCTTGCGCCTCATCGCAGCCCAGGCGCCCCCAGAGGGTCTGATTTCGCCCTTTGGAGGCATGCTCGCGGGCTGGTTTTTTGGTGGGGGTACCCCCTCGCCGGCGCGCCGCCTGTACCTGAAGCTGCGCTACTCGCAGTTGCAGCGGCAGTCTGAGCGGGCCAAGGTCGAACGCGGCCAGCGCGTGAAACGCGCCCCCTTTTCCGTGATCCAGGGTGGCCAGGGCAAACCAGACGACGACGACGAGCCCCCGAGCGGGAGGCATTTGAACTGAATTTCTGGGGTTCGTTCCGTCGAACCCCCTCGCTGCCGAGTGAATCGGCAACGAGCCTCCCCCACGCAGGGCACCGCCGCTGGCCCGGTTGGGTCAACCGGGGGCAGCTTTGGTGCGAGCGTTCTCGGGTTCGTTTCCGGGTTCGTTCCGTCGAACCCCCTCGCTGGATTCTCTCTTTGCCCGGGGTTCGTTCCGGGGTAGGCAGGGCGGCCATGCGAGTCCTGTTGGACGCCTCCAGTGTCAGCCGCGGCCTGATGCGAGTCGCCGGCCAGATCGTCGAGCGCCATCGCGGCATCGATGGGCTGGTGCTGGTCGGGATTCGTCGGGGCGGGGTGCCCGTGGCCGAGCGGCTCCGCACCTGCCTCAGTCGGCTGGAGCCCGGGGAAATCAGCATGGGAACCGTCGACATCACGCTGTATCGCGATGACGCCTCCTCTGCGATGCCGAATCCTCGCATCGGTCCAAGCAACATTCCGGTTTCCCTCGATGGCCGGCGAGTCGTGCTCGTCGACGACGTGGTGGGCACCGGCCGCACCGTGCGGGCCGCCCTCGACGCGTTGCTCGACTACGGGCGGCCGCGCTCGGTGGAGTTCGTCTCCGTGGTCGACCGCGGCGGCCGCGAGCTGCCGATTCAGCCGGACTACAGCGTGCACAGAAGCGTGGTTGGAGCAGATGAGCGCATCGACGTGATCGAACGAGGAGGGGAGCTCGAAGCCATCATTCAGCCTAGAAGCGCCCCTTCCATCGTGCCGCCAGCGCCGAGTTCGGGAGAACACAGGTGAGCGCGCGTACACCGCGTCATCTGCTCGGAATCGAAGGCCTGTCCAAGTCCGCGGCGCTCACGCTGCTCGACACCGCGCGTGCCTTCTTCGAGATGAACCGGCGCCCCGTCAAGAAGGCGCCGACGTTGCGTGGCAAGACCGTGGTCAACGTCTTCTTCGAGAACTCCACGCGCACGCGCACCTCCTTCGAGCTCGCCGGCAAGCGTCTGAGCGCGGACGTCGTCAACATCAGCGCCAGCACGTCGAGCACCAAGAAGGGCGAAACGCTGCGCGACACGATCTCCACGCTGGACGCAATGTCGCCCGACGTGATCGTGATCCGGCATGCGGCGTCCGGAGCCCCGCACTATGTCGCGCGCCGAACCCGCGCCTCGGTGGTCAATGCTGGCGACGGGCTGCACGAGCACCCCACTCAGGCCCTCCTCGATGCCTTCACGATCCGCCGCTACAAGCCGAGCTTCGAGGGGCTCACGGTGTTGATCTGCGGTGACATCGCGCACAGCCGCGTGGCCCGCTCGAACATCTTGCTGCTCAATCTCCTCGGCGCTCGGGTGCGCGTGGCAGGCCCGCGCACGCTCTTGCCAAGAGACGTGGAATCGCTGGGCGTGGAGGTATTCCACGACTTCCGTGCGGCCCTGACCGGCGCGGATGTGATCATGACCCTGCGCATCCAGCAGGAGCGCCTGGTCAACGCGCTCCTGCCGAACACGCGCGAATATTCACGAGTGTTCGGCCTCGATGCGAACAAGCTGAGCTGGGCAGCCAAAGACGCCATCGTCATGCACCCAGGCCCGCTCAATCGGGGTGTCGAGATCAGCTGTGAAGTGGCGGACGGTCCGCAGAGCGTCGTGCTCGATCAGGTTGAAGCGGGTGTCGCAGTGCGCATGGCCGTGTTGTACATCCACGCCTCTGGAGACGGCGAAGCCCCACCTCCGCTGCCGGGGCCTGAAGCGTAGCCGCTGCCCCCGGCGCACTTAGATATCCTCGATGCGCATGAACCGCGGCCTGCGTTTCATAAACGCCGAGTTTTCCACCTGGCGGATCGCCGCCCGTACGGCACCTTCGCGGCAGCGGTGGCTGATGATCAGGATCGGTACTGCATCGCCGCTCTTTTCAGCGCGCCCTTCCTGAACCATCTGTTCGACGCTCACCCCGTGGCTGCCCAGCGCCCCGGCGATCTGCCCGAGCACGCCCGGATCGTCGCCCACGTCGAAGCGCAGATAGTAGCGTGTCTCCATGTTCTCGAGCGGCAGTAGCTTCTGCGGCACCGGTTGAATCTGGCGCGTCGCATGCCCGGGCACGTGCGCCAGACGCGCGCGCGCCACGTCTACCAGATCGGAAACGACGCTGACCGCCGTCGGCAGCTCACCGGCACCGCGCCCTACGAGCAGACACGGGCCGAGCGCGCGGCCCTGAATGTAGACGCCGTTGAGCACGTCGTTGATGTTCGCGAGCACGCTCGTCGTCGGCACCATCGTGGGGTGTACGCGCAGCTCGAGATCATTGCCTTTGCGAATGCCGATCGCCAGATGCTTGATGTTGAAGTCGAAGCGCTCGGCCAGGCGGAAATCGACGTCGTCGATCTCGCGGATACCTTCCACGTGAATGGTACTCACGTCGATCGCCGCACCAAAAGCCAACATGGCGAGGACGACGAGCTTCTGCGCTGCGTCGTGGCCATCGACGTCCATTGCCGGATCCGCCTCGGCATAGCCGAGCCGCTGCGCGTCTCCGAGGATCGAGGCAAACGTCGCCCCCTCGTTGCGCATGCGCGTCAAGATATAGTTGCAGGTCCCGTTCAGGATCCCGTGCACGCTGACCACGCTGTCGCCTGTGAGCGCTTCGCGCAGCGTACGGATCACCGGAATGCCGCCGCCCACTGCGGCCTCGAACGCGAGGTCCACTGAATGGCGCGCAGCCGTCTGCAGCAGTTGCTGGCCGTGTTTGGCGATCAACAACTTGTTCGCGGATACGACACCTTTGCCGCTCGTCATCGCGCGTTCCAGGTACTGACGTGCCGGCTCTTCGCCGCCCATCACCTCGATCACGATGTCGACAGCCGGATCGTTCAGGATCAACTCGGCGTCCGTCGTTAGCCATTCGCTCTTGCAGGCTTCGGGGCGCGGACGCGCAGGGTTACGGCGGAGCACTCGGCGCACTTCGATCGGAGCACCAACCCGCGCCGCCAACTGCTCGGCGTTCTGCGCCAGCAGGCGCAGCACGCCGCCGCCGACGGTGCCACAACCGAGCAGACCGATCCCCACCGGGCGCCGGCTATCCACGGCCAAACCTCGATACGTCGGGGTTTCTCATGGCTCACCGCATAACACGGCGAGGCCGCTGAACGCCGCATTTCCGAGCGTCCAACCAGAGCCCTTCGGCTCCTTGGTCGGCCTGCGCCGCCTCATGACGGCGCAGGTCTCGAGTCTGATCGCGCGGCTCCGCGCTCAGTTGGTCTGCGTCGCGGCAGCTTCCTGGGCTGCCATGCGTTCGACCCACTCCTGTGACGGCTGGGGTTCCCGCTCCAGCGCAGCCTTGAGCACCTCGTCGAGACGGCTGACGATGATGAACTCGAGCTCATCCCGCACTTCGCGCGGAATGTCCTCGAGATCAGGCTTGTTGCGCTCGGGCAGGATGATGCGCTTGATACCAGCGCGGTGGGCGGCCAGGACCTTCTCCTTGATGCCGCCGATCGGCAACACGCGGCCGCGCAGTGACAGCTCCCCGGTCATGGCCACATCGTGGCGCACACGAATTCCGGTGAGCAACGACACTAGCGCCGTGAACATCGTGATGCCGGCGCTTGGCCCATCCTTCGGCATCGCGCCCGCGGGAATGTGGATGTGGATGTCGCTCTTCTCGATGAAGTCGCGAGCCACGTCGTACTTCTCGGCGTTGCTGCGCACGTAGCTGAGGGCCGCCTGCGCGCTCTCTTTCATCACGTCGCCGAGCTGGCCCGTGAGCTGCAGCTTGCCCGAGCCGAACATGCGCGTGGCCTCGATGAAGAGGATCTCGCCGCCCGCGCTGGTCCATGCCAACCCGGTTGCCACGCCCGTTTCTTCCGTGCGTTCTGCCACCTCGCTCGAGTATTTCGTGGCGCCGAGGAAGCTGCGCACGTCGTCTTCACTCTTGACGACGCGTGGCGTGTCATCGCCCTCCGCCACCTTGACCGCTACACCGCGGATTACGCTCGCCAGCTGGCGCTCGAGCGAGCGCACGCCGGCTTCGCGCGTGTAGTGTTCAATGATCTCCTCGATGGCATCGTTGGTGATGTCCAGCCGCTCCTCGGTGAGCCCGTGCTCTTCGAGTTGCTTGGGGATCAAATGGCGCCGCGCGATCGCGAGCTTCTCGCGTCGCGTGTAGCCGGGCAGGTCCAACACCTCCATGCGGTCGCGCAACGGTGGGGGGATCGGATCGGCCATGTTGGCGGTGGCCACGAACATCACCTTCGAGAGATCGTATGGGATCTCCAGGTAGTGATCCGCGAACGCGTTGTTCTGCTCCGGATCGAGCACCTCGAGCAGCGCAGCGCTCGGATCGCCGCGGAAGTCGTGCCCGATCTTGTCGACCTCATCCATCATGAACACGGGGTTCACGGTCGAAGCTTTCTTCATGCCCTGGATGATCTGGCCAGGCAGCGCGCCGACATAGGTGCGGCGGTGCCCGCGGATGGCCGCTTCATCATGCACGCCACCGAGCGAAACGCGCACGAATTTGCGCCCGAGCGCGCGTGCGATGCTCTTGCCGAGCGACGTCTTGCCGACGCCGGGCGGCCCGAGCAGGCACAAGATGGGACCTTTCTTGTCCTTCTTGAGCTTGCGCACCGCCAGGTATTCCACGATGCGCTTCTTCACCTTTTCGAGGCCGTAGTGGTCCTCGTCCAGGACCTGGCGGACCTCGCTGATCTCCATGTTGTCGTCAGTCGTGTGGTGCCACGGCAGGTCGAGGATCCAATCGAGGTACGTCCTGACCACCGTGTATTCGGCGCTGCCGACCTGCATCGTGCGCAGGCGTTTGAGTTGCTTCTTCGAGACCTGATCGGCTTCGCTGGGGAGCTCCGCCTTGGCGATGCGCTCTTCGAGGCCATCGAGGTCACCTTGATCGCCCTCGTCGTCGCCGAGCTCTTCCTTGATCGCCTTGAGCTGTTGGCGCAGCACGTATTCGCGCTGGTTCTTGCCCATCTCTTCTTTGATCTGGGAATTGATGCGCTCGCGCATCTTCAGGATCTCGAGCTGGCGTGTGAGCAATCGGAGCACCTTGCGAATGCGCTCCTTGATGTCGACCGTCTCGATCAGCTGTGACTTCTCTTCGACGGGTGCGTCCAGGTTCGCAGCCACCAGATCCGCCAGGGCACCGGGTGCTTGAATCGAGTCGATGAGCGACGCGGCTTCACGCGGCAGCTCCGGCATGAGTTGAATGACCTGTTTGGCCACGTCGCGCAGGCTCATCGCCAGCGCTTCGGCTTCGACGTCCTCGAGCGAAGGCGATTCCACGCGCTGGATCTTGGCGCGCAGATAGGGGGTCGTCTGCGTGAGGTCGGAGAGGCGGATCCTCACCAGACCCTGCAGGATCAACGAATAGTTGCCCGAGCTGTGTTTGAGCGCCTTGAGCACCCGTGCGGCGCAGCCCACCGGGTACAAATCTTCGGCGCCCGGATCGTCCGTTGCCGGATCCCGCTGGGCGAAGATCGCGATCACAGGGGACGACTGGCTGTGAACTTCCTCCACCAGTGCCACCGATTTCTCGCGCCCCACGTCAAAGGGGGCTACCGCGCCTGGAAACAGCACCGCGTTGCGGATGGGAAGCACCGCGAGCTCGTCACCAAACCTCATTTCCTCCTCGGTAGGGGGCGGGGCTGGCGTAGGGGGCATTTTCTTACTGCTCATATCGGTTCCTGGGGACGGTGTGAGGGCCGGGGGACAACGAGCACGATCCGATCGAATCGGCAGAGTGAGGGGAGGAGCGGAGTGAGATGAGAGAAGCTAGTCATGGTGAACGGCCGGCGCTAGATTTCACTACGGAAAATCCGCTCACCCCGCTGCCGAGGGGCCAGCCGTCGATGCCCTTTGTTCTGCCAGAGTGACAGAGGTTGGCCAGTTGGCCCGCGTGCAGGTGCGAAGCGCGCGCGTCTGTGGCCTGTCGCGAGCTGGACGGTTATGAAAGGGTCCGCGTGACCTTTCGAACCGTCTTTTTCGGTACGCCCGATTTTGCAGTACCGGCTCTCGCCGCATTACACGAGCATACTCGCGTGGTGGGTGTAGTCTGCCAGCCTGATCGGCGCGCGGGGCGTGGCATGAAGTTGCAGGCGCCGCCGGTCAAAGTCTGGGCGCAGTCGCGCGGTTTGCCTGTGTATCAGCCCGCGCGCGTGCGTGATGGCGAGCTCGAGCGCTGGCTCGTGGAAGCGCGCGCCGACGCAGCGTTGGTGGCGGCATACGGGCGCATCTTGCCGACCGGGGTGTTACGTGCGCCGCGGCTCGGGTGTTTGAACTTGCACGCCTCGATCTTGCCCAAATACCGTGGCGCTGCGCCGATTCAATGGGCGCTCATCCGAGGCGAGGCCGAGACGGGGATCTCGCTCATGCAAATGGACGAGGGCATGGACACCGGAGCCGTCTACGCCGTGCAACGCATGGCGATCCCGGCGGAGTTCGACGCGGGGGAGCTCACGAGTGCGCTAGCCCAGCTCGGCGCTGACATGGTCGGGCGCGAAGTGCTCGAGGTGCTCGGCGGAGGGCTCCAGGCCACGCCTCAAGATCACGCCTCGGCCAGCGCAGCCCCGCCGATCACCGCCGAACATGCCCCGATCGACTGGGCCGAACCGGAGATCGCGATCGTCAATCGCGTGCGAGGCCTCTCGCCCGCGCCGGGCGCGCTGACGTTCGCCGCGGGGCGGCGCTTGAAGATCTTGCGCGCTCGGCCAGGCAATTCGAGTTCCGGCCGCAGCCCGGGGGAAGTGTTCGTGGGATCGGCCGGGCTCGTCGAAGTCGCGTGCGGACGCGGCAGCGTGGTGATCGAGCGCGCGCAGCCAGAGGGCGGCAAGCCGCAGGCGGGGCGCGATTTGCTCAACGGTCGATTTCTGACCGAGGGTCAGCGACTCGAAGGCTCCGGTGGAGCCAGCCCCGCTCCGCGGAGCTCCGCGTGACCCATCCGCTGAGCGAGGGTCTGATCGCGGCGATCCGAGCCGAGTTCCCCGATTTCCGCATCGTGCCCAAGCAAGGTAACGCTTTTTCCCGACTCATCGACGTGTGCTTGCGCCTCGTCACCGCGGGGGCAATGCGCCGCTACTCGACTCACTATCATACGGTGATTGGCTACACGCTGTACGTCGCCGGCATCTGGTGGGACATGTCCGACGTGGCACGCGTCATCTTGCTGCGCCACGAGCTCGTGCATTTGAGGCAGCGGCGGCGCTACGGCTTTGCGCTGTTCGCGTTCCTGTACTTGGTGCCGTGGTTTCCTCTAGGGTTGGCGTATGGTCGGGCTCGGCTCGAATGGGAGGCCTATCGAGAGACGCTGGCGGCGACGCTCGAGTTCGCTGGGCCAAACGCGCTGACCCAGCCCTCCCTGAGGCACGAAATCGTGCGCCGCTACGTGAGCGGCGACTACGGCTGGATGTGGCCGTTCCCGACGGCGGTGGGGCGTTGGTTCGACGACGCCGTGGCAGAACTGCTAGCCCAGCATACCGCGCCCCCACCCGCGCGCGCGTTGGAGCCTGGCTAGCGGGTCGGCCAAGCGCCCGAGTGAGAGCGCGGCGCCCAATGACTGCATTTGGAGACCCAGGTAGGTTCGTCGCAACCGTGATCTAACTGGCCAGTTCGGTGCATTTGTGTGCTAGTTACGAGCGAGTTTCGGGTGCTCTGCTTTAGCATGTTGGGTCGTACCCGAAGTGCATTCGGGCGTGACGTGTCGCGTCGTGCCAAATTGGCTCGGGGAGCGGCGCCTGTCGCGTACGGCGCTAAGATTCTGAGGACGAAATTTTTCCGGGGCGCAGCCTCGGAGTACTTGTTCAACGACAAAGGTCGAATGTGAAGATTTCCTGCCCCACGTGCGCGGCCAAATACTCGGTCGCTGACGACAAGATTCAGTCTCGGTTGGCGAAGATTCGCTGCCGGAAATGCTCGTCGACCATCGTCATAGACGGAACGGTGAGCCCGGCGAGCGTTTACATCGGGGACGCCGCTGCGCCTGTATCAGGCAATCCTCCGGGGGACCTGGGCGCGCCCGAGCCCGCTCCCGGCAGCGGCCGTTTTGGTGGCCTCGGCTTCACCGATCCGGCTCCAGTGGGCGCCGATCCGGTGGGCCCTGCCGCGGACGAATACGCGGTCGACATCGCGGACAATGATCAGCGGAACATGACGATCCACCAGATCGTCGGCGCCTATAACGAAGGCATCATCACGGCCGACACGTACATCTGGAAGGAAGGCATGTCGGACTGGCAGACCCTCGCCGAGGTGCGAGAGGTCGCGGCCGCTCTGCACGCGGCGGCTCGCACGGGAGGCGGCGTTGCGGCAACTCCTGCTGCGGTGCGTCGGCCCGATCACGGGCCCGCTGCCGACTTGTTCGGAGGTATCGATCGCGCCGGGGGTGAAGACGACATCACGACGAGTGCTCCCGATGCAGCGCCATCCTTCGCCGCCACCGCGGGTACGGGAGCGCGCAACGAATCTTCGGTCTTGTTCTCACTCAGCGCGCTCACCGGTACCGAAGCGGTTTCCGGCGGGGGCGGCGGGGGCTCCGGCAAGCGCGGTGGACGAACGTCCTCCGAGGATTCTGGCCTGATCGACTTGCAGGCTCTGACGTCGGCTGAGGCCAACGCCTCGATGGGCGGGTACGCCGGCGGCGCCGTGGGTGGGGCCTACGGGGCGTCACCACTGATTTCAGCGCCTCTTGGCGGCGTGAGCGGGCCGGCCATGGGTGGCGGGCTGGGCGGTAACTACGGGCGCAGCTCGGGGGGCCGTCTCGGTTACATCATCGGGGCCGTGGCGCTCGGCGCATGCATTATCGGTGTGCTCATGTTCGTGTTGAAGGGCACGGGAGAGACGGAGCCGACGTCAGCGCTCGATCCCGCGAGCGGGTTGGAGAAGAACCCCGCGGCTGCCGATCAGGCGCCTGCGGTTTCGCCCGAGCCTGCCAATGCAGAAGCAAAACTGGCTGAACCCACCACGAAGGAAGCCGCGGCGGTCGGGGAAACCGGCACGACGAAGGAAGCGGCCGTAGGCTCGACCGACGAAACCGCGAAGCCCGTCGTGGCCACCCGGCCCAGGGTGCGGCACACGCCGAAGCCCAAGCCGCAGGCCGCGCCGGAGCCGGAACCTGAGCCCGCGCCCAAGCCGGCGGCAACGCCGCGCCCGGAAAGCGCGTCAGGGGACGACCCGCCGAAGAAGAAGAAGGAAAAGAAGCCTTGCGAATGCAAGCCGTCCGACTTGCTCTGCGCGATGCGCTGCTCGGCGAAGAAGTAGTCTGGGGCTCAATTCGCGGAGCGTCAGTCAGCGAAGGCGGCGGGCACGGTCAGTCGGTACTCGCCGTCCGGCGCTAGAGCTTCGAGTACAGCGCCTCGCCGATCGCTGAGCCCAGATCGGATCAGGCCGTCCGCGCGCACCAAGGCAAACGGCACGCCACCGGCAGGGCTGTTCGATCCGGCAGGGACGACCCAGACCATGACTCCGCGCAGACGAGCGGACTCGGGGTGCGGGGTCGGCGGTGCCGCTGTGCAGGCGCGCGCGACGAGCCCACTCGGGTCCTTGGCGGCACACCCGGCGAGGGCTCGCGGAGCGTCGGTTGCAGAGCGGGGTTGCACCGCGATCAGGCGCGCGGCCGCCAGCCGCACTTCTGCGGAGGCATGGTGCTCGAGCAGCCATTCGGCGGCATCGGAGCCGGCGCAATGCTCGCCCGTGAGCCGCAGGCCGCCGAGAGCGTTGGCCAGCACGTAGCTCCTCGGGTCGAGAAGCGCCGCACACAGTACGGGCGCGACGCGGGCCTCGCCCGTGCGACGGGCCACCAGCGCGAGCGCACCAATTGCGTTAGCGGCCACCGATCCGTCGCGGTCCGTGGCGGCGTCCGACAGCCTCGCCAGGTCATCTCGCGAGCCCGTTGCGCCGAGCGACCATGCGGCGTTGGCGCGCACGGCGGCGTCCTTGTCCAGCAGCAGCGCTCGCAATGTCTCTCGTGACTCGGGCAGTGCACCGAGCACCTCCGCGATCTTTGCCCTGGACGACTTGTTCGACAGCGGCAGACGCGTCTTCAGCAAGTCCAGGCCAGCTTCGCCGGGAATGCGGGCGACGGCCTCGATCAGCGCGTCCTTTTGCGAGCCAGCGCCGTACTGGAGTGAACGGGCGACTCGCGTCAGCTGTTCGCGGCTCGCGCCGTGGGAGAGGGGGCCCCCGAGCGCGGTGGCGAGTAGTTCGCGCGCGCTCTCGGGCGCTTGTTCGAGCCGTTCGAGCAGCGCATCGATTGAGGTTCGAGCGCCAACCTGAGCGAGCGCGAACGCCGCTGTCCAGCGCGTGGGGAACGCCGGAGAATCGAGCGCGTCGAGCAGCACCCGGTCGGCGCCCGCCGGCCCCAGCTGAGTCAATGCTTCCAGCGCGGTGGAGCGCAGGAATTCGTCCGGCGAGCTCGAGATGGACATGAGATGCACCGCCGCTCGGGCGCTGCCGGTGCGACCCAGCAAACCGATCAGAGCGGCTTGCTCGAGCCTCGCTCCGCGTGCCCGCACGAGCGCGGCCACCAGGGGTTCCACCGCGAGGCCGTCGCGCCGCTCCGGATCGAGCAGGCTCGCGAGCGCGTCGACGGCAGCGCGGCGCTCGGCCGATACCGCAGAAGCCAGATATTCGAGCACCGTCGGTACCCCTCGAGGATCGGCGGCAAGCCCCAGCGCCGCAAGTGCGAAGGCGGGCTCTACCAGACCTTGACGTAGTGCTTGCTCGAGCAGCCGGCTCGCAGCCGCCCCCCCGAGGTTGCCCAATGCCGACGCGCAGGCGCGTTTGGCGGCGGCCGGGGCCGCCTCGACCACGCAACGCTCGAGCCTCGGCAATGCGGCGAGACCGGCGCGTTGCAGGGCGGCTTCTGCGGCGCGCGCGGCGTCGGGCTTTTCGACCATGCCCAGAATTCGATCGATCGCGGTAGGCGTGCCGAGCGCGCCCAGGGCGTCCAGCGCGGCGGCCACCACGTCCGCGTCGAGCTCGGTGTCGAGCAACGTTCCGAGAGACCACACCGCTTGGGGCGCGCGCAAGTTGCCGAGCGCGGTTGCGGCGGCGGCACGCACGGTCGGATCCACGTCGCCGAGGGCAACCAAGATAGCGCTCGTCGCCTTGGCGTCCCCGAGTGATCCGAGCGCTGCCACGGCTTGCCGTCGCAACGTCGC
>JAYWEH010000464.1:0-3722 GCA_043780025.1 Deltaproteobacteria bacterium | reverse complement strand
GCAACCTGCTTGCACACCCAACGCTCGGAGCGCTGGCGCTAAGGGGATTTCACGGCAAGGAAACCAACCGTGCAACAATACACGGAAGGCGCACCAGGGGCCAGCGTTACGGAAGTGCAGCGACGCGGCTCGATGCTGGCTCTTCCAGCACCGATTTCCTTGATTCCGCCGTGCCGGAACGGAGCTGTTCGATGGGCTTTGGGGGAACTGTGCCAGGCCCGACGCAGTGTGGCAGCATGCCGCCCGCTCATGAGCCCCATCAGTTTGCCGCCGCTGCCCCGTCGCGTTTTCTGCAACCGCACGTTGAACCTGAGATCCATTCAAGTGGTGGGCTGCGACATGGATTACACGCTGGTCCACTACGACAGCCAGCGCTGGGAACGCCGTGCCTACGACTACATGAAGCGGGTGTTCAGCGCTCGCGGCTGGCCGGTGGACGAGATCTCGTTCGACCCGGAGTGCGCGGCCCTCGGCCTGGTCATCGACCTCGAGCTCGGCAACCTGGTCAAAGCCAATCGCTTCGGCCACGTGCGCAACGCCTGCCACGGGACGAAAATGCTCGGCTTCGAAGGCTGGCGCGACGCCTACGGAACGGCGCCGGTCGACCTCGCCGAAGCGCGCTGGCAGTTCATGAACACGCTGTTTTCGTTGTCCGAGGCGTGTCTGTACATGCAGCTCGTCGATTTGCTCGACCAGGGCCGGCTGCGGCCCGGCCTCGGCTATCGCGAGCTCTACGGCGAGGTGAAGAGCGTGCTCGATGCGACCCACCTGGAGGGCGCGCTCAAGGCAGAAATTCTGGCCAACCCGGAGCAATACGTGATCCTGGATCCCGAGCTACCGGTGGCACTGCTCGAGCTCAAGGCCGCCGGCAAGAAGCTGCTTCTGATCACGAACTCCGAGTGGTCCTACACGCAGAGCATGATGACCTACGCTTTCGATCGCTTCCTGCCGCACGGCTCCTGGCGGGACCTGTTCGACCTGGTAATCGTGCAAGCGCGAAAGCCCGAATTTTTCTCGCGCCGATCGCCGGCGTTTCGGCTCGTGGACGAGCGGCAAAGCCGTTACACGCCGCACATCGGCCCGCTGGCGGCGGGAGAGGTGTACCTGGGCGGGGACGCGCGGATCGTCGAGTCGAGCCTGAGGGTCGCGCCCGATCACACGCTCTACATCGGCGATCACATCTTCGCCGACGTGCACGTGAGCAAGGATCTGTTGCGCTGGCGCACGGCGCTCGTCGTGCGCGAACTCGAAAAGGAGCTGGAGGGTCTGGCCGCGTTCCGCACCGGTCAGGCCGACCTCGACCGAGCGATGGCCGAAAAGGGCTTGATGGAACACCAGCTATCGACGTTGCGCATGAACCTCGTGCGCGACACAGGAAAGCCGCCGCCGGGCTTCGATCCGGACCGGGCCAACGCAATAATCCGCGCCGCGCGCGCTCGGCTGGTGGAGCTCGATCAGCGAATCGCGCCGCTCGCCAAGCAATCCAACGAGCTGCTCACCCCGCGCTGGGGGCCGCTCATGCGCTGCGGCAACGACAAGAGCCACCTGGCGCGCCAGATCGAACGCTACGCAGACGTGTACATGTCACGCGTGTCGAACTTGCTCGCCTACACGCCCTTCGCCTATCTGCGAGCGCCGCGAGTCGATCTGCCACACGAAGTAGATCTGGGCGCTTGAGTCGGCGCGGGGCGTCAGCTATTCAGCCTACGCGCGCCGGACCCCCGCGCGAACAAACGCGCGAGGGTCCAGCATCAGCGAGAAAGGCAGCAGCAAACATATGTGGGGTATCGATCGCCTGTCCGCGGGTGAACTGGCCAACACCCGGCGCCGCCTGCGCAGCTCCGCCATCGCGCTTCTCTCGCAAGCTTCGGCCGTCGATCGGCGGGGCAAGCCGGTCCTCGACGTACTCGAGGAGCTCGGCGCCCGGCCCGTGCGAATCTTCGCTGGCGAACACGGCTTCAACGGTGTTGCGCAGGCGGAGGAACCGGTGGGCTCCGTCGCGCCCCCCTCCCCGCTCTTCGCGCGCGCATCCGCCGAGCCCGAGCCGGCCCGTACTGATCCGGCGGTCGGCGTCGCGCTAGAAGACGGCGAGCTCGAGTGGGACATCGAGCCGTCGAGTAGCGGCGAGGACCCGAGCGACACCCCGCGGCGCGACTACCAGCAAGCGCTCGACGCGCGGCTGCCCTCGGTGCCCCCGGCCATCATCAGCCTGTACGGCCACGACAAAGCGTCGCTGTCACCGCGCCCCGAAGACCTCGCCGGGCTCGACGTGCTGTTGATCGACCTGATGGACGTCGGCAGCCGTTACTACACGTTCGTATGGACGGCGCTGCTGGCGGCCCGTGCGGCGGCGCAAGCCGGCGTGCACGTGTTGGTGCTGGACCGGCCCAATCCGATCTCTGGAGATCCGACCTCGGTCGAAGGCGCTCCACAACGCGAAGGTTTCACCTCGTTCGTCGGCCTCGAATCCATCCCGATTCGCCATGCCATGACCGTGGGCGAGCTCCTCGTGCACTTCTTCCACAAGGAAGGGCGCCCGCTCGGGCCCGACGGCGCGCTGTCTGTGATCGCGCCGCGAGGCTGGGAGCGCCACCGCACGGCGCAGGCCTGGAACCGCCCGTTCGTGGCTCCGTCGCCCAACATGCCCACTGTCGAAACCGCGCTCGTCTACCCGGGCGGTTGTCTGATTGAAGGCACCAACTTGTCAGAGGGCCGTGGCACCACGTTGCCGTTCCAGACCGTCGGCGCGCCGTTCTTGGACGGCCCCGCGCTGGCGCGCTCGATGCTCGATGCACGCCTGCCCGGCGTGATGGTGCGTCCGCAGTCCTTTCGCCCCAGCTTCGAAAAGTTCCAGGGCGAGCTCTGCCACGGCGTCTGCCTGCACGTCACCGACGCGCGGATGTTCCGCCCCGTCACCACCTACCTCACGTTGCTCGCACTGGCGCGCCAGCAAGCGCCGTCGCAGTTCGAGTTTCGCACGCGCGCCTACGAGTTCGAAACCAACGTGCCCGCCTTCGATCTGCTCACCGGCTCAGACGCCGCGCGCACCGCGCTGCTCGCGGGTGCCTCAGCGGAAGATGTGGTCAACCTGGTCGCCCCCGCGGGAGAAGAATGGCAGGAGAGTTTGCGGGAGCTCGAGACGCTGGTCGCCAAAGCGCACGCCTGAAAGCTCGCGCGCTGCTCAGTGCCGCCCGTCAGCGCGACGCCTGACACAACGCTTCGACACCGCTCGCCGATCGCGGCAGCGCCTCGCTCAGGAGCTCGTAGCCGCTATCGGTGACGAGCACGTCGTCTTCGATGCGGATGCCGCGCACGTCCGCGAACTGCGCGAGGCGCTCGCGATCGATGCAGGCGTGCGGCGGCGAGTCGGGGCCGGCCGCGAGCAGATCCGGGATTTGATAGAAGCCCGGCTCGATGGTGACGACCATGCCGGCTCCGAGGTCGCGGTCGAGCCGCAAGAAGCGCCGGCTCGGGTCCACCTGGCGGCGGCGGCCGGGTGCGTAGCCCGCTCGGTCACCGAGGTCTTCCATGTCGTGGACGTCGAGTCCGAGCAGGTGTCCAACACCATGAGGAAAGAGCATCGCATGCACGCCCCGCTCGACCAGCCCGTCGGGGTCACCCCGGAGGATCCCGCAGTCGACCAGCCCGCGGGCAAGTACCCGCGAGGCCTCGATGTGAACATCGCGATAGCGCACACCTGGCCGAACCATCGCGATCGCGGC
>JAYWEH010000463.1:0-20544 GCA_043780025.1 Deltaproteobacteria bacterium | reverse complement strand
CCCCCGCCGGCAACCGCAAAGACGCCCCCGAGCCGCGTAAGTTTATCGAAGGCTGGAACATCGGCCAGCTGCCGCTGCCGCGGCAGCCGCCGGTGCTGCGCCAGCCGCCGCCGAAGCCGCGGCGGACTCCCCCACCGAAGGCGATGAAGCCGAAGCGCCCGTGGACGACTCGAACGCGAGCATTGAATCCAAGCAGGCGGCCAGCGCGGCGCGCCACGTGATCGCCGGGCGCTACATCGAAGCGCTTCCGATCTACCAACAGCTCGAGCAGAGCTCTCCCCAAACCACGGCCTATGCGGCCATGGTACGCTTGCTCGAGCAGAAGACGGGCGCGGGGTCGAAGTCCTCCACAGCCGCTCCCTGAGGTGCCCATGTTTCGAACCCAATTTGCATTGCCCAGAGTCCTTCAGCGGTTCTGCGGCGTACTCGCGCTGGGGGCGGTGGCAGCAATGCTCCCGGCGTGTGGCGATCCCGAACCGCTTCGCTTCGTCGTGCACTTCACGATCAAGGCGGACGAGAAGCTGCCGGTTGCGGGCGCTCAGTTGCTGGCACGCGGCAAGAACCTCGGCGCGACCAACGCGGCGGGCGAGCTCGAGGTGCGCTTGAAAGGCTTCGAGGGCGATCGCTTGCCGATCACGCTTCAGTGCCCGTCGGGATACGCCGCCAATCCGCCGGAGAGCACGCTGATTCTACGCAGCATCCAGGGGCTGACCGGCGAGGAGCGCAAGCCGGTGACGATGGACATGGGCTGCCAGCCCACCAAACGCGACGCCGTCGTGTTGGTCCACGCCGGCGGCCCCGTCCCGAGCCTACCGATCAAGATCGACGGCGCCGTGGTCGGACAAACCGACACGCTCGGCTTTGCCCACCTGCATTTGCGCAGTGATCCCGGCTCACGCTTCGAAGTCTCGCTGGACACCTCGTCCAACGAGGCACTGATGCCGCAGAATCCCAAACAAACGTTCGCGGTCGAGGGCAAGGACGAAGTGTTCGTGTTCGAAAAGGCCTTCAAGCTGCCGCCGCCGAAGAAGAAAATCAGGAAGTCCAACAAGCCCAAGCCGCCGCCGCGGCCCGTTCGTCTGAACTGAGATAGCGAGCTAGTGCCAAGATAGAGGCACTAGTTTGCGACCAATACGAGCTCGGGCGGCAAACATTGCCCGAGCCTGCCGAGGGCCTCTTCGGCTTCGGGGCTGCCGAACAGGTCGCAGACCCAATCCTCCTGCTCGCAGTCAAGGCCGGTGTCACACAGTTCCAGGCAAAACCCGAAATCACCCGGAGCGGCCCCGACGACGGCAGGCTGCACACAAGCGGCTTCACGCGGACCCGTGGAGAATGCGTCCGTCCCGCAACCGATGTTACCAAACAAGGTGCAACTGGCGCTGCAGAACCCGCCGACGACGCCCGCTTCGGGCGTCTCAAACGTAAAGCAAATGCCGGACGCGCAATCCGCCGCTGCGGTCTCGACGGCGCACGCGTCACCGATCCCTCCACCAACAGGTGCCTGCTCGACGCACAGCCCGGTCCGCGTATCGCAGAAGCGCTCCGCGCCACACGCCGCATTGCTCGTGCACATGGGCAAACACAACCCGAGCAGGCTATCTTCAGGGGAACTCTGTAAACACACGAGCGGGCGATCCGCGCCACACTTGAGCCCACCATTGCCGAGCGCACACACGCCGATGCAGAAGCCGCCTCCGGGCAGAGCCACACACACCGACGAGTTGTCGACGCTTTCGCAATCCGCCTGTTCTTGGCAGGGCACGCTGCAATAACCGCCCTGCGGACCGCCAGCGCCAAACGCAGCGCTCGAGCTCGAGGTCAGACAGGTCATGAGCCCAGTACTGTCTATCGTCGTGGGGCAATCGGCATCGACGCTGCACGGTGTGCCGACACTTTCGGGGATCTGGTTCGTCGGTGGCTCACCTGCGGTACCTGCCACGCCAGCGTCACCGGGCCCTACCGCGCCAGCGTCACCCGAACCTGTGGCTGCGCCGCCTGCGCCTGAGCCGGCTGCACCGGCGTCCCCCGCCCCCGCAACGCCACCAGCGCCCGCCGGCCCGGTAGCATCGGAACCGCCGGTACCAGCGGCCGATGCACCCGCCGTATCCCGCGGTGGCGCGCCGCCGTTGCCGAGGCCACCCTCCCCGAAGCTGCCACCCTCCACCGACTCGGCACCCCCACTGGCCGTGCCGGCGCTGCCGCTTTCCCCTGTTGCACCGCCCACCCCACCGGCAACCTCGGCGGACGCCCCCCCCGTGCCCGCCGCCGCGCCGTCCCCCGACTCGCTGCAGTGAAGCGTTCCACCGACGAGCGCAAGCCCGAGCAAATAAAATGAACGCCTCGATTGGAACGCGAAGCCCAGGTCACGAGCAGGCGTATTGGACATGCCGGTCATGTACACTGCGAGCCATCTCATAACCATGAGCGGTCCACAAATGTAGAGGGAAAGCAAGAGCGATGCACCTCCGGGAGAATCCAAACATGTTGATAGTCATGGTAGACGTTCACGTGCTCGAAAGCGGAATCGAGGCGTTCAAGGCGGCGAGCGCGGCCAATGCCGTCAATAGCTTGCAAGAGCCGGGCATCGCCCGTTTCGACGTGATCCAGCGCGCAGATGACCCCACGCGGTTTGTATTGATCGAAGTCTATCGAGACGAACAGGCGCCGCTCGCCCACAAGCAGACGGCGCATTACGAAGCTTGGCGAGACGCCGTTTCACCATTGATGGCGAGCGCGCGGTCGAGCCGCAAATTCGTGAACCTGTTTCCGAGTGAGGCCGGCTGGGAAATGCCCGAGGCGCGCTGATGTTGCCGCTCAAACGACTCGAATCACGGAAATAGAGATCATGGCAAAAAATGCCCCAGACACTGCCGACCAGCGTTTGCGCGCCGAAGTGCAGCGCGCATTCGAAGCCGCCGCCGGCACGCGCGCGCCCAAAGTCGATGCGGAGACGATCTCGATCGTGACCGCGTGCGCCGGGCTGATCGCGTGTGTGGCTTACGCCGATCGGCACCTTTCGGAAGCTGAAAGCCGGAAGGCAGAACAGCTGCTCGCTGCCGTGGAGGGCATCGGGCCCAATGGCGCCCGCGCGATCGTGGCGGCGCTCGCCGCGCACGTGGTCGAGCTATCGAGCGTCCACGCTATCCACTTCGCGCGTACGTTGAACGATCTGGCCGATCGCGATCTGCGGCTTCACATCGTCTCGATGTTGCTCGAGCTGGCCGCCGCCGACGACAATCTCGCTCAGGTCGAGGTGAACAGCTTGCGCCAGGTCACGCGTGCGCTCGGCCTCACGCAAGACGACTACAACCGCTTACAGGCCGAGCATCGGCAAAAACTCGCTGCGTTGCATCGTTGAAAGCCCCTCCTCCCTCTCCCAAGCCCCCGCGAGGCGCAGCGCTGAGACCGCCTGACGAGCAGCGTCTGGCGCTGCAGCACGCCTTGTTCGAGCGCGCTCGGCCATGGTTGCCGCGAGACCCATTTCCGCACTACCTCGCGCACCTGCGGCTCGTCGCCGGCGACCGCACCTTCGATGTGCTGTTCATCGCCGACACGGCCACTGACCGGGCGTCCCCGGACACGGATCTGCTGATTGCTCACTACCAGACGTCGGCATTTGCCAGCATCCTGTTCGGTTACGCTGAAGGCGAGGGCTACGAGCTCGCGACGGCCTCGGGAATCGCATCGGGGCTTGTCCTCGAGCGGAACCTCGTCAGCTTTCGCGACGGCGAGCTCGCGGAGCTCATCACGGGCGACCAGCGTTTGTGTCGTGGCACGGACGGGCCCTTTCGGCGCCTCGAGCGGCTCCGGATCCAGCTTCAACCGCGCTCAGCGGAACTGCAGGAGCGCCCTCCGTCGCTCATCGACGTGAGCCTCGACCCGACGCAGCGGAGCGTGGTGGATCTTCCGGAGCAGGTTTCCGTACTGGTGCTTGGGGAGGCCGGGCACGGCAAGACGACGGTGGCGCTACACCGCCTGGCCCGTCTGGTCGAAGCCGCGCCCTCTTCGCGGGCCGTGGTGATCGTACCCACAGACGGCCTGCGACGGCTGCTGCAACCCTTGCTCGTCAGCCTCGGCGCGGACGTGGAGGTGGAGATCTACGAACATTGGGCGCGTCGCCAGGCGCGCGCCAGCTTTGCCCATCTACCGGACCGCGAAAGCGCCGACGCCACTGCCGGCGTGATCCGCTTCAAGCGCGACCCCGCTGTTCGCGCTGGGTTGCTGGCCCTGGCTACGGGCAAGGCCGAGTCCAGGTCGAGCCGCAACCGCTCAACCTCGCGCGCACTGCGCACGCGGCGTAGTGACCTGTTGCACCTGTTCGGCGATCGAGCGCTCGTCGCCCAGATCACGGCTGCGTCACAGCAGACCTTCGGGCCCCACGTCATCGCCGAGCTGCTCGAGCACACCCACGTGCAATTCAGCCGCACCAGCGAGGAGGCGCATGCCCACGTGGATCGCGCTCGCCTGCGAGCAGTGGACGGGCGCCCGCTCGACGAGGGCACACCGTGGCAAGACGCCGGCAGCATCGACGCCGAGGATTACGCGATCCTGTTCGAGCTCGACCGGCTGCGCGCGGAGCAACTTCAGCGCGAGCCGCTAAAGCCGCCCCAATATGACCACATCTTGGTCGACGAAGCCCAGGAGTTCGCGCCGCTCGAGCTGCGCTTGATCGGGCGCAGCCTCGGGCCCGAGGGGAGCGTGATCGTCGCCGGAGACGCCGATCAACAGACCGATCCGGCCGCGAGCTTCGGCAGCTGGGAAGGCAGCATGGAGGAGCTCGGCCGTGCACCGTACGAGCGCGTGGTCTTGCCGGTGAGCTACCGCTGCCCGCCAGCGGTCGTGGACATCGCGCAGCGGTTGTTGCCATCGCGCGGCGCCAAGCCCGCGAATTCCGCGAAACATTCGAGGCGCGAGCCGGCTTCGAAGACTGAGGATTCAGCCCAGCCGCCCCTGCAGTTCCTGAACTTTCTCAATGACTGCCATCTGGGCGCGTGGTTGACCGAGGTGCTCCGTGTCCTTCGGACGGAGGACCCTTCCGCATCGGTCGCAGTCATCTGCCGATTGCCTCAGACCGCGCGCCGCGTGCACGGCATGTTGCGACATGCCGGCCTCGGCCGGCTCGTGACCGACGGCGAATTTCTGTTTCGCTCCGGTGTCAACGTGACCCACCTCGACGAGGTCAAAGGTCTGGAGTTCGACTACGTGATCGTGCCGGACGCCTCGGCCGCGACCTACCCCAACACCCCAGAAGCGCGCCGCGCCCTCTACGTCGCAGTGACCCGAGCCCGTCACCAACTCGTGCTCGGCGCGGTCGCCGGACAGACCCCGCTCTTGGAGTTTCCGGGCGTCGCGCCGTGAGCCAGTGGCGCTCGCCAGGCGCGCGCCGGCGCGCGGCGTAATTGCGCAACGACCCAAAGCGAAAAGCCGCCTCGAGACCACTGCCTTGGCGCAACCAGCCGCTGGCACCGCTCGTGCAATGCACTGCGGAAGACCTGCATGGCCAATTCGCTTCCGTTGCAAGGGTATCCGGCAAACAGACCCCTCGGTTACGCCGCCGTCCAGTCGAGCGCATTGATCGGGCTCTCGGCGCACCTCATCACCGTCGAGGTGTGCTGCAACCGTGGCCCGCCGGCGTTTCAAATGGTGGGGCTGCCCGAGGCACCCGTGCGCGAAGCGCGCGTCCGCGTGGCCAGCGCACTCGCAACGCTGGGGGTCTTGCTCGACGAATATTCGATCACTGTCAACCTGGCGCCGGCAGATCTGCCGAAGAGCGGCGCCACGCTGGATCTCGCCCTGGCGCTCGGGATCCTCGGTGCCCTGGGTCGCGTTCCAGCGGAGCGCCTGGCAGACTTGTTGGTGCTGGGCGAGCTGTCGCTCGATGGCTCGCTCTCGCCCTTGCGCGGGCTGCTCCCCCAGCTCGGTGGCGTGTCGAGCGCATCGGCGCTGACCGCCATCGTACCGAGCCGCAACGCGCGCGAAGCCGGCTTGCTCGAACGCGGCCGCGTATTGCTCGCCGGCGATCTGGCGGCAGTGGCGGCGCACCTGAATGGTGAAGGCACGCTGAGCGCTCCCCCGCCCACGCCGTTCCACCCGGGTGTCGACCTCAGCGTTCAGGGCGATCTGAGCTCGGTGTGCGGCCAGGCCGGCGCGCGCCGCGCGATCGAAATTGCCGCGGCCGGCTCTCACAATCTATTACTCATGGGGCCTCCCGGTGCGGGCAAGACGCTGCTGGCGCGCTTGCTCGGCACGATCTTGCCGCCGCTCACCTTCGACGAGGCGCTCGAGACGACCGCCATCCACAGCGTGGCCGGCCTGCTCAGCGCCGAGAAGGGCATCGTCGAGGTGCGGCCCTTTCGTGCGCCCCACCACTCGGTGAGCGAAGCCGGTCTGGTCGGCGGTGGCACCTCTCCGCGCCCCGGCGAAGTGAGCCTGGCGCACAACGGTGTGTTGTTTCTGGACGAGTTCGCGGAGTTTCGGCGCGGCGCTCTGGAATCGCTGCGCCAGCCGCTCGAAGACGGCAAAGTGTGCATCGCCCGAGCGCGAGCACGGGCTTGGTTTCCGGCGCGGCCGCTCGTGGTCGGGGCCATGAATCCCTGCCCGTGTGGTTACCGCTCGGCCGAGCCACCGAGCCCGCTGTGCCGGTGCCTGCCCGGGCAGATCGCGCGTTACCGCCAGAAGCTGTCCGGGCCGCTATTGGACCGGCTCGACGTGCATGTGCTGCTTCGCCCCGTGGATCTGCGCTCGCTGTCCCGATCGGGCGACAGCGAGTCATCCAGCACCGTGCGGGCACGCGTCATTGCGGCGCGCGAGCGGCAGCTCGCGCGCCTGCGCGCTCGGTCGACTTCACGGCGGACCAACGCGGAGTTGCCGCTCGACGAGCTGAAGCGCATCACCCGGCTGGACACCGAGAGCCGCAACTTGCTCGAGGCCGCCGCGGCGCAGCTCGCGCTCAGCGCGCGCGCTTTCGTCAAGGTGCTACGCGTGGCGCGAACCATCGCCGATCTCGAGAACGAGCCCGCTGTGCGCGCGCCCCACGTCAGCGAAGCTATCCTGGGACGCATTCTCGATCAACCAAGCCGCGGTTAGACGCCAGCTTGCTTTAGGCCGAGGCCCCAAGGCCCTGGACCGACCCAGGCGACATCTCTGCGAGCAAGCGTTCGAGCGGCGTCAGCTCCAACTCGGCATAGGGCACGCTGAGGCTCGCGGCTACGCCGCGCACCAGGCGCTTCAATTTGGAATCCACATAGACGAGCGGCGCTGGCAAAGGCCGCGCATCGAAGCTTTCTTTGAACTTCTGCACGCCCGCGAGGCCGGCGCTGGGATTGAAATCGAACCAGTGATAGCCGCGTTCGCAGGCATCCTGGATGACGTGGTAAATCTGCACCTTGGCCACGTTGGTGCGCAAGTAGTCGCTGAGCGTGGCAGCGTGCCAGGAGACAACGTGGCGCTTGGCATAGAGGCAGAGCTCTCCGCTGACGATGGCTCCGTCGTAGCGCCCGAGCCACAGCTTCACGTAGGGGCTATCGAGCTTGGCCAGAATCTCGAAGACTTCCCAAGGATAGCCTTCGGACGTCGTGTGCCCCCAGCGCACCAACGTCTCCTGGTAGACGCGGTGGTAGGCGCGCCATTCGTCGAGCTGGGTAGCCAGGTCGATGGAGATGCGGCCGGCCTTCAATGCCTTCTGAATGTCCGCGCGATAACCGTTCTTGAAACCGCCCAGCAGCGCGCCGGGGCCCGGCGCGAGCTTCAGCGCGTGGGTGTAGTCCGCGCGGCAACTGAGGCCCCTGCGCTTGCCGGCCTGAAACGCCAGCTCGTCGAACGGGTTCATGCGCCAGACCAGGCTGCCGGCCTCGCGATCGAGCAGGCGTTCGAGGAGCAGTTCTGCGTGGCCGAGCTCCAGAGGCTGATCCGAAATCCAACCGCCGTAGGTGGCCTGGGGAGACGCCACGTAGCGGCTGAGCAGGCCCTGAAATTTACTTTCGAAGCACAGCGGCAAGACCGCCTGCCGGCCGTCGCCAAAATGAATCCGCTCGGGCACGCTCTGTGTGTGCGCGCCGCCGAAGCGTTCCCACAGCTCGGCCCAGAGCGGGGAATGAAAGAACGTGGCGTAGTCCGAGTCGCGCCAGACTCGGGACCACTCCTGCCGCGTCGGCGTGTCGATCCGCAGGTCCGAGAGCGCCACTGTACCGTCTGTGAACGGCCGGTGTGGTGCCGCGCTTTCGTACAAACGGGCACGAAAACGCAGCGGGGCGGGTCATTTCGGCCCGGGGCCCCCCAACTCTCGGATCAGTAAATGCAGATCGAGCACGGCTTGACCCAACGCGTCGATCGAAATGTGCTCGTCCTTGCCGTGAATGCTCCCGATGTCCGTCAGCGCGAGCTGAAGGGGCAAAAACCCGTAACACGTCTTGCCCAGGCTCCGTACGGCGTTGCAGTCGGTGAACCCGCCGATGACGTTGCTGGCCACTCGGGCACCCGGATGGCGCTGCTTGGCCAACCTTTCGATGGCCGCAAACAGGGGTGTATCCCGTGGCGAACGATGCGCTTGCCATGACAAAAGCGGCTCCAGCTCGAGCGCGGGCTCGGCCAGCACCGCGGTGAGCTCGCGCGTCACCACGACCGGGTCCTGACCGGGCAAGAGACGCACGTCGAGCACCGCCGTCGCCCGATCGCTGACCACGTTCTCCTTGGTGCTACCGCTCAACATGGTCACGGCCACGGTGTTCCGGACCAGCGCGGCGTCGTGGGGATCCTGCAAGAAGCGCTCGCGAAACTGCGGATCGGCGAGCGAAGCCTTCAAGCTGGCGTAGCGCGCGCGCTCCGCCTCGGGCTTGCCGGCAGCGCGAGCCGCGAACACGGCTGAAACCTCGGGCGAGACCTCGATCGGAAATGCGTGGCCCTCCAGGCGCGCGAGCGCGCGAATGAGCACCGCTGTCGCCGAATTGGGGCTCGGGGCGCCGCCGTGCCCGGATTTGCCTCGCGCCGTGACGCGCAACCATAAGGGCGCTTTCTGCGCGATCTCGACGCTGTACAGGATTTGACCCGTGGGCAGCTCGAGCACTCCCCCGCCTTCGTTGAGCACGAACTCCACGTCCCCGAACAGCTCCTTGCGCTGCTCGACCAACCAGCGAGAACCCCAACGGCCGCCGGATTCCTCATCAGCCAAGGCCACCAGCACCAGATCGCGGGCGGGCACCAAACCCAGCCGCTTGAACATCACCAGCGCGAGGAGCTCGACGACACCACCGCCCTTGTTGTCGATGCTGCCCCTTCCCCAGACGCTGCCGTCTCGGATCTCACCCGAAGATGGCGCAACGCTCCACTCATGGGCGGACGCCGGCACGACGTCCATGTGATGCATCAGCATCAAGGCTCTGCCCGGCGCCCTGCCGGGCAGACGCACGATCAGATTGGCGCGCCCCGGCGAGGGCTCGACCAGCTCGGAGGCGATACCTTCACGCTCCAGCAACTGGACCAGATAGCGGGCCGCCGCGACTTCGTTTCCGGGCGGGTTCGTCGTGTCGATGCGGATGTATTCAGCGAGCCAGCACGCCGCTTCGGCGGCAAGCGCCGCCTTGTCCAAGCGGGCCGCGCGGGGGCACTCGGAAGGCGCGGGGCGGGCCACCGCTTGGGGCTCGACCGTCGCGCTGCGGGCTTCGGGCAGAGCCACCGGCGCGCTGCACGCGGAAAGCAGGGCCACCAGTGCAACAAGGCCACCCAGAGAACAGCCACCCAGAGAACGCCGGATGTTCATGTCTGTCTTGCCTTTCAAGCGAAGCCGCGGATCTCCGCCAAGGTCCGCTCGATGTCCGCCGGCGCGTTGAGCAGGCCGGGCGCGAGGCGCGCGTAGCTCGTGGCATAAGGCGTCGTGGAAGCCACGATGTGTTTGGCGTGCAGCCGCTCCACCACGGCCTTGGGTTCCAGCCCTCGCACTTCGAACGTGATGATCCCGGATGAGATCTCGTCCGCGAGAGGCGTGTGCAAGGTCACGTGTTTCATCGCGGCCAGCCCCTGCTTGCACTGCCGATTGAGCTCATGAATGCGGCTCGCCACCTTGGCCTTGCCGATGGCCTGATGGAACGCGAAGGCCTCGCCGAGTGCCCAGCGATGTTCGAACGAGTGAAAGCCGCCCGGCGTCATCATGTCCGCGCTGGTGGGAGGTGGCGCGGCGCCCGTCATCCAGGCTTCGTAAGCGGACTGTCCGAAATGCGGAATCGTCGGCCTGAGCAGCGGCCAGAGCTCGGCCTTGCCCCAGATGAACCCGGTACCGCGGGGGCCGAATAGCCACTTGTGCGTTCCGGCCACGAAGAAGTCGCAGCCGAGGCCGGCCATCGTCACGTCTTCGATGCCGAGGCCGTGCACGCCGTCCACGCAGAACAGGATGCGCCGATCGGCGGCGCGGCCGCGATTGGCCGCCGCGACCACGTCGGCGATCTCGCGCAACGGCACCCGCACCCCGGTGCTGCTGTGCACCCAGGTCACGGCCACGACGCGCGTCTTCGGGCTGATCCCCTGTTCAATGGCTCGGCGCATTCCCGCGACCGACGCATCAGCGGCGCGCTCGTACAACGGGACCTTGCGCAGCGAGGCGCCTGAACGTTCCGCGCACAGGCGCAGCGACTCATGCGTGGAGTAGTGGTCATGGGTGGTGGTCAGCACTTCGTCGGCAACTCCGAGCGGCAGCCCCGCGTAGAGTGTGGCGAGACCCATGGTCGTGCTGTCAGTGAGTGCGACTTCTTCTGGACGGCAGTCCAGATAGGCGGCTGCCGGCTTCAATACCGGTGAATTGTCAAACGCGTTCTGTTCGACGTAGAGCGCGGGGTTCTCGTCGAGCGCGCGCCGATGCCGCTCGATCGCGTCGCGCACCGGACGCGGGTGGGAAGCCAGAAGGAAGCCCGCCAGATGTATCCAATCCGGCGACAGATCAAATTGCGCGCGCACTGCGGCCCACTCGTCGCTGGGCGGCGGCTGCGCTGCCGGGGCGCCCTGCGCCGCCTGACAGCCGAGCACTGCCGTGGTCGCCGCCAAAACCTCGAAGAAGCGCCTGCGTTCGAGATCCATATTTGCCTCGTTGCCTCGACTATCACATTCCGCTCTCGGCCGCTCTGGATCTACCGAGCGACGCTCAGGACCCGAGCGCGGAGCGCACGAACGCAGCCCCCAGCGCATCTTCCGCGGCCAGGGCGAAATCCGGGCTCTCGAGCAGCGCCGACCACAACGCCGTGTGTTCGTTGCGATCAACGATCACTAGATCGTAGCGGCGCAGCCAGCGGCGTGAACGCTCGCTGCGCGGGGCCGCGTGAACACGGGTAATGGCGCCGAGAAAGGCTGCCGGCACCACTTCGATGCGCACGTCGTGTGAGAGGCGACCGCGCAGCTCCGGATGGTACCAGAGCAACCGATCGCTGTGGTGCTCGTCACCGAGGATGGGTCCTCTGCCCGCGGCCAGCGCCGCCACGCGATCGGCAAACTCGCGACGCAACTCGGTCTGCAAGGTGTGCCGCACCAACGCGGGCACGCCCACGAGGAACAAGAGCGCCGTACTCGGCATGAGCCAGCGCGTGAGCTGCGCGAGCCGCGAATCGGCCTGAAAACGCAGCCGGCGCCCCAGCGCGGCGTCGGCCGCGGCGGGCAACAGCGCGGCAGCCGCCAGTGCCAGCGGCGTGGCATGGCGGGCAGAATGCAGCGTGAGCGCCGACAGTGCTGCGCAGACGAGCAGCGGGAACACGGGGGCCCTTCGATACGCAGCAACGCTCACCAGGGCGACTGCGATGAGCAGCGCCGCCGTTGCGGGCTCCTCGCTGAATGACAGCGCGCTCCACTCGCCGACATAGGCGCGAAAATTGGGATTTCCGAGTGTCGAACGATAATAATCGAGCCCCGCGACACCGTATGGCGTTAGCACGGCGCCGAGCGCCAGCACCGCGCACAACACGCTGTCACGCCCGAGCAGACCGACATTCACCGGTTTGCGCTCGCGGAAGCTCGTGATCAGCCGCGACAACGCGAGCAACCCGGCCAGCACAGGCGCGAGCAGGACGGAGCCGTGAACATTGGCCCACAGCAGCGTCACCGGGACGAGCCACCAGGTGCGGCGCGCTGGCGCACGCGCGTCCGCTGCGAGCACACACAGGCACGCCGCCAGCAACGGCAGCGCGAAGCTCTGCGCGCGCACGGTCTGCGGAGTGATTGCGCCGAGTGCCAGCACTCCGACCAACAATGTGCGCCCGGGGCTGGCTCCTTGTCGCTCCGCACACATGAGCGCCCCAATCAACGCGCCGGAAGAAAGCACTGCAGCAACGAGCACCAGGCCGGGCAGCCCCAGCCACGCCTCGAGCCAGTATTGGATCAGGTGGGCCAACCACTGTTGATCGAGGCAGGCGGCTCCGAGCCCCTCAGAGGTGAGATCGTTCCTGGTGATCAGGCCGCTCGCTCGGATGTCGCGTCCGAGCACGAGATTGAACCAACTGTCGCCGCTCAGCTGGCGCGGAGCATTCAGGACGCCGGCGAGCGCGGCCAAGCTGACGAACAACCGCAGCTGTGGGCTCGTGTTCACCGCTCGCTCGTCACTCGAGCCCACGGCCTCGAGCCCACAGCGTCGCGCTCAGCTCTGCGACTCGTTCGGTGCCCAGACAGGCGGCGTCGCTCTCGGCCATCGAGGTTGCATCCTACTCTCTCGGCCTGACCCGGGCGAGGGCTCAAAAATGCGGCTTCAGGCGCGACATCTTCGGTTCAGCGCGTCGCACCTCGAGCCAGAGCCTGGTCGATCCAATCCTGGACGAAGACGAGGGCGCGTACGGAGTGGTAGCTAGCCTTCCACTCGTCTCCTTTGTAGTCCGCACCGACCGCAGTGCCGTCCGCTCGCGTGATGGCGAACCACTCACCGATGGGTAGGTCCTCGCTCTGCTCAATCCAGCCCAGCGTGGCTTCGAGCCGCTCGAGTTGCAGGGGGTCTCCCCCGATCTCATAGGCCCACCACAAACCCGCCAGCGCTTCGAACTGCACCCACCACACCTTGTCGAAGTCCGTGCTGGCTCCTCCCGGCACGCCCAGCTCGAAATAGCCGCCAGCCTGGGCATCAAACCCCCGGGCGGCCGAATGTTGAGCCATTTGCAGCGCCGCTGCGCGCAAACTCGGGTCGTCCGCACGCCCCAGCACGCGCGCGGCTTCCAGAAGCAGCCAGGCGCTCTCGAGATCGTGACCGTAACTGACGTTGGCCGCGCCGACGGGTGTCCAGTCCAGGCGAAACTCCGCGTGAACGTAACCGCTCGGCCTGAGCAGCCGCGTCGCGAACAAGTCGCACAGCTCATTCAAGCGGGCGCCCACGGTTGCATTCGCCGTGGCCTCGTAGAGGGCGGTGAACGCTTCGAGCAGGTGCAGGTGAGTGTTGGCGTCTTTCTCCGTCTGCGCGCTGCCCACGCCCGGATCCCCGCGCTGGTCATAGCCGCCAAACGTCAGATCATGCCGCTCGGTGTCGATGCTGACGAAACGCCCCAGAGCGAGCGTGAGCGCGGACTCCACGCCAAACACTCGACCATAGGTGGAAAGCGCGTAGATCGCGTAGCTCTCCGCGAACATCTGCTTCTTCGCGTCCACCACGCGCCGGCCGTCACGGCTGACTTTGAACACGAA
Source organism: Deltaproteobacteria bacterium (assembly GCA_043780025.1). Lineage (GTDB taxonomy): Bacteria > Myxococcota_A > Polyangia > Polyangiales > Polyangiaceae > SZUA-265. The sequence goes on along the minus strand of JAYWEH010000463.1, from coordinate 6,912 downwards.
CGCGCCGTCGGCCGCGTCCACGAAATGCTCCGCGATGAACTCGTAGCTTTCGTTCGCCAATGAGGCGACGGACGCCGACGCCTCGCGCCGCTCGTACCACGTGCTCAACATCCACAGATGCCGCACCTGCTGGATCAGCCCCTTGTCGTCCGGTGCGATCGGGTTGCCGCTGCGATTGAGCGTGCCGTGAAACCCCCCAAACGTGGAGTCCGGGCCGTGCTCGACCCAGAACGCCTGCGTGCGCGCCGCGAGCACCCCGAGGCGCTCGGATAGCACTCGATACCGCTCGGCGAGCACCGGATCGAGCGGGCTCACGATCGGCCCCCCGGAGTCGAGTCGCGGCTCGAGCACCTGTGCGTCGGCCGCTGCATCCGAACCGCCCGCGTCCAGAGCCGCTGGAGCCGCGTCAGCCAGCACGTCCGGCGGCGTTGCCGATCCAGAACCGCCCGATGCACCCGCGCCCGGGTGCAACCCCGAGTCGACCGGTTCCAACGGATCGGTGCCGGAGCCTGCGGCAGCGTCCCAAACCGGGTCGACGTCCACACCGCTATCCCGAACGGCCCGAGCTCCGCCGCTGCCACTCGGATCGAGATTTGAAACCCTCTCACCAGCGCTCGGCGTGCACGCCAACCCGCAGCTGATCAACACCCAGGCGGTGATTGATGGTGGGGCGAGACGCCATCCACGGCATCGTTGCATGAAGCAACACCGATAACATGCGGCCGCCCAAATCGTCCACCGCTCGCACTCGTGCCGCGCGCCTTCTCAGCGGTTTCTGTATCGCTGTGTCAGTGCCTCTGCCCCCTCCTCCTCCTCAGGTTTTTGCCTTGTTGCTGGACCCCCGCGTGAACACAGATCTGCCAAATTTTCTCAACATTTCCGACGTTTGACCGCTCAGAGATCCGGCCTCTGCTACCTTTCCGTGCATGTCCCGCCATGCGTCCCAGACGAACCTTCGCTGCTGCGCTCGGCTCCCGTTGCTCGGCGCGGCCTTGCTCAGCTTCGCCTGCGGCGAAGGTTCGCTGTCTCCCGAGATGGCCGCCGCCCAACGACGCCCGCCGGATCTCGACGAGCCGACAGACACGCCCGCGCCCGCAGCCCCTCCCCCGCCCTTGTCGGATTTGGGGCCCGCCGACATCCTGTTCGAGGGCGAGCCACCCGCGCCCGACGTCGAGCGGCCCGCCTCTGTGCTGTCGACCGGCTTCTTCGTCTCCGGAGGGCGCGTCTACGATCCATTCGGCAAGGAGTTCGTGTTTCGCGGCCTGAACAACGCCCACATCTGGTTCGACACCGGTGGCCGCATGCTGGCGCTCGACGCCCTGGAAGAGATCGCGGCCTACGGCTTCAACTCCGTGCGGATCGTCTGGGAGACGGACGCCATGAACGGCGGAGCAACGCCGGCGCTGCTCGACACCGTCATCGGACGCGTGCTCTCGCTCGGGATGGTACCCATGGTCGAGCTGCACGACGTCACGGGAGACGAAACCAACGAACGCCTGCTCGACATGGCCGAATATTATACGAGCGCAGGCGTCATCGACGTCTTGCTCAAATGGGAGCAGATGCTGGTCGTCAACATCGCCAACGAATGGAGCGGCGACGACTACTTTAACGGCTACCGCGCCGCGATCGAGCACCTCCGAGGCGGCGGCGTCAACCACCTCTTGGTGATCGACGCCAACGGTTACGGGCAAAATGCCGCCTCGGTGCTGCAAAATGGCCAAGCGTTGCTCGACGCCGATCCACAGCACAACCTGCTCTTCAGCGTGCACATGTACGGCAACTACACAGGCGCGATGGGCCCGACGCGCGTCACCAACGCGCTGAACCAGGCCGCGGATCTCGGCCTACCGCTGATCGTGGGAGAGTTCGGCTGGCAAGCGGGCAACCAGACCCTGCGCCCCATCGATTTCGGGCACATCTTGGCCGAGTGCAATCGCCACGGCTTTGGCTATCTGCCCTGGTCGTGGAAGGGCAATGGCGGCAACGTCACTTACCTCGACATGGCCATGGACTGGCCGGGGCAAGAGCTGAGCCAGTGGGGCCGTGACCTCATCAACGATCCCAACGGCATCGCCGCGACCGCCGTGCCAGCGTCGTTCTTCCGGGCCCAGCTTCAGTAGCGCCCGGCAACCGGGTCCCCGAGCAGCGTGGAGATGCGCTGCGCGAGCGCCGCGCGGGTAAACGGCTTCTCGAGGAGCTCCACACCGGGATCCAGACGCCCGTGATGGATGATGGCATTTTCAGTGTAGCCCGACGTGTACAGTACGCCCAGCTCCGGCAGCGTCTCGCGCGCACGCCGGGCCAACTCGGATCCGTTCATGCCACCAGGCAACACGATGTCTGTGAACAGCAGGTCCACGTGGGGATTTTCGCCGAGCACCCGCAAGGCCGCCGGGCCATCTTCAGCCACGAGGACGTGGTAGCCGAGCCGCTCGAGCATGCGCACGGTGAGGGCGCGCACGTTCGGATCGTCCTCCACCACGAGCAGCGTCTCGCCGTGGCCACGCGCGTCGGGGGTGCTGCGCGCGCTGCGCTCCTCCGGCTCCTCCTGGCTCGTGCTGCGAGGCAGATACAGCTTCACGGCCGTGCCCTCGCCGAGCTCGCTGTACAGCTTCACGTGGCCGCCCGACTGCTTGACGAACCCATACACCATGCTGAGCCCGAGGCCCGTGCCCTGGTTGGGCGCTTTTGTCGTAAAGAACGGGTCAAATGCGCGCTTCAGCACCGACTCGGGCATACCCGCGCCGCTATCAGTGACCGCCAGGAGCACGTATTGGCCGGGCTCGAGCTCCTCGTGTTGTTCCGCGTATTCACGATCCATGCGCGCGTTGGCGGTCTCAATCGTGAGCTTACCGCCCTTCGGCATCGCATCGCGCGCATTGACCGCCAGATTGAGCACCGCATTTTCGAGCTGGATCGGATCCACTTCGCAGAGCCAGAGCCCCGCGCCGCGGATCAGCTCAATCGAAATGGAAGCGCCAAGCGTGCGCCGCAGCAAGAATTCGAGCTGCGTGACCAGGCGATTGATGTCGAGCACGCGCGGCTTGAGCGGCTGTTGGCGTGAGAACGCCGATAACCGCTGCGTGAGCTGCGCCGCCTTGCTCGCGGCCTCGTGCACCTCGTTCAGCACGCTGAGCCCCGCGGGCTGTTCCGCCAGCGTTTCGCGCAACTCGTCCAGGTTGCCCAGGATGACCATGAGTAGGTTGTTGAAGTCGTGCGCAACTCCGCCCGTCAGCTTTCCAAGCGCCTCCATCTTCTGGGACTGGCGCAGCTGCGCTTCGAGGCGCCGCTGCGCCTCCTCGGCGTGCACGCGCTCGGTGACGTCCTGGGCTACTCCGGCCATGCTGATCAGACTGCCGTCCGGACCCACCACCGCGTGACCCCAGGCGTGCATGATCCACTCCTCGTCACCGCCGCGCAGCGCGCGGGCCTGCACATCGTACTCCCCGCCCACCTTCATCACCGCGCCGACCGCCTCTCCAACCCGCGCGCGATCGTCGGGGTGCAACACCTCGACCACGCTGGAAAACAGCTGCGGTTTCTCGCCCGGTTGAAGCCCGAGCAGCCGAAACAGCTCCTTGGACCAATAGGCGCCCTGCTGTCCTTGCTTCCTCTCGAAGCTGCCGAGCCGCGCGATCTCTTGCGCCTGCTCCAGCCGGCGCCGATCCTCCTTCGACGCTTGCAAGGCCAAAAATCCCGTCAGGCCGTCTGCAAGGCGCGCCCCGATGGCTTCCATCAACGCCGCCGCGTCGTCATCGTACACGCGCGGCGCCGCGCAATGGTGGATGCCGAGGCACCAGGGCGGCCCCGAGCGCGGGTGGACGGCCATGTGCATCATGCCCTTGATGGAGAAGGCAGTGACCATCTCTCCGACCAGCGGCTCGTCGTTATGGATCCCGTCCGAGCGGTACGCCTCGGGCGAGAGTAGCGAAAGCCGCAGGGCCTCCCGAGCAAACGAGTTCATGGGAATGCGCTCGCCCGTCACCCCAGCGCCAGGCCATTCCGCCCGCGTCCGTTCCATCGGCACGGTGAAAAATTCCGCGCTCGGATCGCAGGGGAACAACAGCCACGCGCGATCGCATTCGAACAGCTCGAGCATCGCATCCAGCACGTCCGTCAACATCGCCTCGAGCGACAACGACGCCAAAATCGTGCGATTGATGCGCTCCAGCGCGAAGAGCACGCCCTGTTCGCCCTCCCGCAGCCGAAGCCCGGACGACGTGGCTTGGTCCCCTCCTACCCCTCTCGCCTCGGACACCTGCGCTAGATTCGCCCGAGGCAACGCGGCGTGTAAATCCCTTTATCCCAAATCGCCCCGCGTAGCGGGGAGAGGCCTCAATCCTCTCGAACCAGCACCACGACGCACTGCCCCGCCGACACCTGCCCTCCCTCGGCGATCGCCACGGAGACCACACGACCCGCCATCGGAGCTTCGATGGGAATCTCCATCTTCATGGATTCCACAATGATCAGAGGCTCACCGGAGCGCACGACCGCCCCCGGCTGGACGTGAATCTTCCACACGCTGCCGGGCACCGGGCTGTCCACCCCGTGATGACCCGGCGGTAACGCGACGTCGGGCGCGCGCTCGACGACGTCGGCGACGGCTCCAGACCCCTCGTTCTGCTGCCAGGATCGCCGCTCAGCCTCGAACGCTGCGCGCTGGCGTCCGCGAAACGCCTCGATGGACTGCGCATGGGTGGCCAAAAACGCTTCGTATTCTGCGAGTCCGAAACGCGACTCCTCGATCGAGAGCTCCAGCTTGCCGTGTGGAAACGCTTCCCGGAGCTCCAGCAGCTCTTCCGCGCTCACCGGGTAGAACCGAATCTGATCGAAGAAGCGCAAGAGCCACGGTTTGCCGGCCTCGAAGTGGGGCGTCTGCTTGAAGCGATTGAACACCTGCAGCGTGCGCCCGACGAACTGATAGCCACCGGGACCCTCCATGCCGTAGATGCACATGTACGCGCCGCCGATGCCCACGGCGTTTTCAGGCGTCCAGGTGCGGGCTGGATTGTATTTGGTCGTCACCAGCCGATGGCGCGGATCGAGCGGGGTCGCCACCGGCGCGCCGAGGTAGACGTCGCCCAAGCCGAGCACGAGGTAGCTCGCCTCGAACACGGTGCGCTGCACGTCGGCGATCGAGTCGAGCCCGTTGATGCGCCGGATGAACTCGATGTTGCTCGGGCACCACGGCGCGTCCTTGCGCACCAGCTGCATGTACCGGACGATGGCGAGCCGGGTCGCCGGATCGTCCCAGGACAGTGGCAAGTGTACGATGCGCGAAGGCACCTGCACGTCGTGCGTGGGCGGCAGCTCGCGTTCCGCCGCGGCCAGCGCGTCGAGCAGCTGCGCTTCGGAAATTATCGACCTGTCATAGTGCAACTGCAGCGAGCGAATGCCGGGCGTCACGTCAATCAGCCCGCGTAGGCCGCTCTGTTCGATCCAGCCCATCAGGCTGTGCACTCGGAAGCGCAGCCGCAGATCCAGCACGAGCGGGCCGTATTCTACCAGTAGATACGCATCCCCCGCGCGCCGGTATCGCACCTCGATCTCGGCCGGCGGCGCCGCTAGAACGCGCTGCACGGCGGGTTCAATCAGCGCCGCGTTGAGCGAGCTGCCGGGCGTTTCAGCGCGCGAAACAGCAAAGTGTTCGATCAGCGACCGTTCGGCGCTTTCGAGCTGCTCCGCGCGAAGCCGGGGCACCGGGCGGAAGCGCACGCCGTTGCCAGGAGCGAGCTGCCCGAGCTTCCACAACTCGGCGGACACGACCGTGGCCGGACAAACAAAACCGCCCAGGCTCGGCCCATCCTGGCCGAGCAAGATAGGCATGTCGCCCGTAAAGTCGACGCTGCCGATCGCATAGGCGTTGTCGTGAATATTGGAGGGGTGCAAGCCCGCTTCGCCGCCGTCCCGCCGTGCCCACTCGGGTTTGGGCCCGATCAACCGCACGCCAGTGCGGGCCGAATGGTGGTGCACCTCATAGCGAGTCGAGAACAATGTCTCGATGTCGCGTTCGGTGAAGAAATCGGGCGCGCCGTGGGGACCGTAGGCCACCTCGATCACCCAATCGGGCGTCAGCTGAGGATGCGCCTCGTGGGGCAACGTTCGGGGCGACGCCAACGGCAACGCGCCGCCGACGTGCAACACGTCACCCCGGCGGAGCGCCCGACCACCGTGGCCGCCGATACCGCCCAGCGTGAAGGTCGTGCGGCTGCCAAGGTGCATCGGCACGTCGAGCCCACCGCGTACGGCCAGATACGTGCGGCATCCCGGGCCCAGGATGGCGCCGAGCTCGAGCGTCTGCCCCGCCTGCACGGTCACCGGTTCGCCGTAGGGCACGGGAGTGCCGTCCAGCTGCGCGGCCATGCGTGCGCCGACCAGCGCGACCAGCGCGTCTCGGGCAAAGCGCAAGCTGGGGCCGACGACGGTGCACTCGAGCCCCGCCGCGTCCGGCGGATTGCCCACCACGCGATTGGCGAGGCGAAAGCTGCGCCCATCGAAGGGCCCGGAGGGAGGGATCCCCACGTCCCAGTAACCAATGCGGCCGGGGTGATCGACAACCAGGCTGAAAGTGCCGGGCGCGACCACCTCGAAGGTGTCGCTCGAAAACTGGAATGCCGGCAGATGCGCGGTCGTCAGTGCTCCCGAGGTGAAAGCCTCTGCAGCCGTCAACTTGCGCAGATACTCGAGGTTGGTCTCGATGCCGCCGAGCTTGCAGGCGGCGAGCGCGCGCTGTAGCGCGCCTACGGCCTCCGCCCGGTCGCGCCCGTGCACGATGAGCTTGGCCAACATTGGATCGTAGAAGGGAGAGACCTCGGAGCCGGCCTCGACCGAGCCGTCCACACGTACGCCTGGAGGAAACACGACCTCCGTCAACAAACCCGCGCTGGGTTGAAAGCCCCGCGCGGG